>JBBSVA010000020.1:0-45610 GCA_038233915.1 Mycobacteriales bacterium
GAAGCGCAGCTCCAGTGGTCCGGCGCGCACCTCGTCGAGGGGGCGGGGGGGGCGGGGCGCCCCCGGGGGGCGGGGGGGGGGGGGGGGGGGGCGGCCGGGCGCGCGCCCCGGGGGGGCTGGGGGCCCCCCCCGGGCCGGGTGTTGCAGGGTGTCAGCTGCCGGAGGTGATGGCGTCGACCGCGGTTTGGGCCTGCTCGCGCAGCCCGTCGGAGATCGGCGCGCTACCCGCGGCCTCGGCGGCGGTCTGCTGGCCGTCCTCGCTGATCACGTAGCCCATGAAGGACCTGACCAGGTCGGCCTGGGTGGCGTCCTCGTAGGCGACGCAGCCGATGTGGTAGCTGATCAGCACGATCGGGTACTCGTCGGTCGACGTCGTGGTGCGGTTGACGTCGATGGCGAAGTCGTAGTCGCCGCGACCGGACACGGTCTCGGAGCCTTCGACGACGGCCGCGGCGGCCTCCGGGGTGGGGGCGACGAAGCCGTCACCGACACGGATGTTGGCCACGCCGAGGTCGCCGGCCTGCGACTCGTCGGCGTAGCCGATGGCGCCCTCGCCGGCCTGGACGGCGGCGACCATGCCCGAGGTCTGGTTCGCGGCCTCGCCACCGGACAGCGGCCACTCGCCGTCGGCCTCGTCGGTCCACACCGAGGGCGCCGTCTGGCTCAGGTAGTCGGTGAAGTTCTCGGTGGTGCCCGAGTCGTCGGCGCGGTGGACCGGCGTGATCGTGGTCGAGGGCAGGTCCGCGTCGGGGTTGTCCGCGGCGATCGCGGCGTCGTCCCAGGTCGTGATCGCACCGGTGAAGATGCCGGCCAGGGTGTCGGGCGACAGGTTCAGGTCGTCGACGCCGGGTAGGTTGTAGACCACGGCGATGGCCGAGATGTAGTTCGGCAGCTCGAAGACGCCGTCGCTGCCGCACCGCTCCTCAGCGGTCGCGAGTTCCTCGTCGTTCAGCGCGGCGTCGGAGCCCGCGAAGTCGGTGCCGCCGGCGAGGAACTGCTCGCGGCCACCGCCGGAGCCGACCGGGTCGTAGTTGACGGTGACGTCGGGCTGAAGCGCGGAGTAGCCCGCGGTCCAGCCCTGGATGGCGGCCTGCTGCGCGCTGGAACCGGCTCCGACCAGCGTGCCGCTCAGCTGGTCCTCGCTGCTGCCGCCACCGGAGGCGTCGGTCGAGCCGCCGCCCTCGTTGGCGGCGCCGCAGGCACCGAGCGCAAGGGTGCCGGCGAACGCCGCAGAGAGGGTCACGGCGCGCGTCTTGGTGCTGAGCTTCAACTCAGTGCCTTTCGACTGTGGGTGCCCGGACGTCGATGCCGGGCGGGGAGGACCAACAGATAAGGACGCTAAGCAGCCGAGGTGGACGGATCCGGGTGCGTCGGTGAACGGAAGGTGAACGCGGCCCGGAGCTTCGTCGACGGGGTGCGGGACGGATCACGTCCGACTGGTGACCGACGGCGTGGCAGCCACCCGGACGGGGGTCTCCTGCCCACAGACGGGTCGGACTCCGGGGTCGGGGCGGCCGCGACCGGATCAGGCGGTGCGGGGGTCCCGGCGCCAGGAGACGTCGACGGCGTACCGGGTGAATCCGGTGCCCTCGTAGAGGTGCACGGCGGCGGTGTTGTCCTCCTCGACGTACAGCAGCACGTCGGTGAGCCCGCGACCGCGCAGGTGGGCCAGGCCCAGGTCGGTCAGCGCGCGGCCCAGCCGCAGGCCCTGGGCGTCCGGGTCGACGCCCAGCACGTACACCTCGCCGACCGGCTCGTCGGCGACCTCGCCAGCCGGGTGCACCTTGGTCCAGTGCGAGCCGAGCAGCTGCTCGCCGGCGTCGGTCGTGCGCCAGGCGAGCAGGAAGCCCGCCGGGTCGAACCAGTCCTCGGCCTCGCGGAGCGCCACGTCCTGGGCGGTCCAGCCGCCCTGCTCGGGGTGGTGGCTGAAGGCCCGGGCGTTGACCCGCAGCCAGGCGGCCTCGTCGGTGCCCGGCCGGAACGCCCGGACGACGACGTCGGCCGGCAGCGCGGGTCGCGGGTCGGGGTCCACGGTGTCCAGCGGGCGGCGCAGCTGCAGCAGGGTGCGGGCCCGGTCGTAGCCGCGCGCGGTGGCCAGCTCGGTGGACCCGGGCAGCTGCCCGTGTGCCCAGACCCGCAGCGGCCGGTCGCCGGCGAGCTCCTCCAGCCGGGTCAGCAGGGCGCTGCCGACGCCGGTGCGACGGGCGGTGGGGGAGACCACCAGCTCGGCCTCGCACTCGTCGTCGTCGACCTCGAGCCGGGCGTAGCCGACCAGCTCACCGGCCACTGTCGCCAGCAGGTCCCGGCCCCCGGTCGGACCGCTGTGCTGCAGCCGCAGCTCGGCCTCCTCCGACACCGGGCGCACCCGGTCGGCGCTGGTGGCCGCGGTGAGGAGGCCCAGCACGGCCGGGACGTCGTCGGCAGCGAGCCGGGCGACGTCCCGGACGACGGGCGCAGGGGTGGTCAGGACGACGAACTCAGACGAGCCGGGCGCCGTCGGGGATCACGGCGGTCTCGGAGACGGTGCTCGCCGCGGCCGTGGCATCGGCGACCTGCTGGTCGAGCTTGTAGCCGACGTTGCGGACGGTGCCGATCAACGCCTCGTGCTCGGTGCCGAGCTTGGCCCGCAGCCGACGCACGTGGACGTCGACGGTCCGGGTGCCACCGAAGTAGTCATAGCCCCAGATCTCCTGCAGCAGCTGGGCGCGGGAGAAGACCCGGCCCGGGTGCTGGGCGAGGTACTTGAGGAGCTCGAACTCCTTGTAGGTCAGGTCCAGCGGGCGGCCGCGCAGCTTGGCCGAGTAGCTGTGCTCGTCGATGACCAGCTCGCCGGCCCTGGTGACCCCGCCGTCGTCGGCGGCAGTCGGCGCCGCAGCGGCCACCCGGCGCGCGGTGGCCCACTTCAACCGGGCGTCGACCTCGGCGGGTCCGGCGGTGTCGAGCACGACGTCGTCGACGCCCCAGTCGGCCGACAGCGCGACGAGGCCGCCCTCGGACAGGACGGCGACCAGCGATGCGGTGACACCGGTCGAGGACAGCAGCGAGCACAGCGTGCGGGCGGACACCAGGTCGTGTCGGGCGTCGACCAGGACGACGTCGCCCGCGTCGCCGTCGAGCAGGCTCGACAACTCGGGCGGGACCACGCGCACCTGGTGGGCCAGCAGCCCGAGCGCAGGCAGCACCTCGGTGGTGGCCTGACGGGCGGACGTCATGAGCACGAGTCGCATGCGGGTCTCCTCAGACGTGCTGCGGTGCCTGGCCGTCGACACCGGTGTCGAGGTGAGTGGCCAGGATAGCCGATGTGCGCCGCGCCGACCCCGTCTCTCGCCCCACGACCGAGGTGACCGTCCGCACCGCCGACGGCGTCGCGCTGCACGGGATAGTCGTGCCGGCGGCGCTGCCGGTTCCGCTGGCGCCCCGGGACCGGCCGCTGACCTTCGTCGTCGCGCACGGGTTCACCCACTCCACCGCCCGGGTGCCGTTCCTCCGGCTGGCCTCCTGGCTGTCCCGGTTCGGCGAGGTCCGGGGCCTGGACTTCCGGGGCCACGGCCGCTCCGCGGGCGCGTCCGGGGTGGGTGGGGACCTCGAGCTGCTCGACGTGGACGCCGCGGTCCGGGCCGCCCGCGAGGCCGGCGCGCAGACGGTGGTGACGGTCGGGCTGTCGATGGGCGGTGGCGCGGCGCTCCGGCAGGCTGCGATCGGCACCTTCCGGCCCGACGCGGTGGTCAGCGTCAGCGCCGTGAGCCGGTGGTTCGTGCGGGACACCCTGCCGATGCGCCGGGTGCACTGGCTGCTGGAGACCACCGTCGGGCGTCGGCTGGGCTCCCGGGTGCTGGGCATCCGGCTGGCGCCGCCGTGGGAGTCCGACCCGCCGGCCCCGGTTCAGCTGGTCAGCTCGATCGCGCCCACCCCGCTGCTGCTGGTGCACGGCGACCAGGACACCTACTTCCCGCTGGAGCACGTCCGCACGCTGGCCCAGGCCGCCGGCCCGGGCGCGACCGTCTGGGTGGTGCCCGGCATGGGACACGCGGAGAGCGGCATGACCGGGCCGCTGGCCGAGCGGATCGGACGATGGGCCCGGGAGACCGTTGGCCGGGAGCCCGTGGCCCCGGAGCCCCCGACGTCCCCGTCCGCCGGGGCCGGCTCTGGGACGATGCCCGGGTGAGCCACTCAGCGCTGGAGACCGAGCTGCCGCGCGGGGCGCACCACCTGCCCGCCGCGGGCGTCGTCGTCGTCGCCGGGCTGCTGCTGGCCGGTCTGCCCCTGGTGGCCGGTGACACCGGCCGGCTGGTCGGGGTGCTCGCGGTCCAGCTCGGCCTGGTCGGTGCCTGGGTGGTGGCCACCGGCATCCGCGGTTTCCTCGGCTCGCTGGCCATCGGCGCGGCGGCCGCGATCGGCGCCGACCTGCTGATGCACCTGTCCGAGCGTCCCCAGCTGGGCTCGCTGCTGCTGGTGCTGGGCCCCGGCCTGCTGCTCGCGTTCGTGCACCAGATGGCCCGGCCGGCGCCGCGCCGGTACCTGGTGGCCTCGCTGGCCGGGGTGGTGCTGCTGGTCTGCGCCGTCGTCGCGCTGTCCGTGCTGCTCGCCCTGGGCCGCAGCCCGGACGGCGACCAGCTGGCCACCAGCGCGGTGCTGGTGGTCACCGCCGCGCTGCTGGTCGGCCACCTGGTCGACGCCGCACTGCCCCGGCCGCAGATCGCCCAGGGCGTGCCCCGCGGTCTGACGGGCCTGGTCCTGGCCGTGCTCGCCGGGGTCGGCATCGCGCTGGTCCGCCGCTCGCCCGACGGGCTGCTCGAGGCGCTGTCCGCGGCCACCTCCGGCGCGGCGATCGGCGGCGTCGCGGCGCTGATGGCCGTGGGTGCCTCCTACGTCGTCGCCGAGCGTCCGCAGCGGGGGTGGGCGCTGCCCGTCGTCCAGGCGGCCCTGCCGATCGCCGCCGCCGCGCCCGTCGCGTTCTTCCTGGCGCTGCAGACCAGCCTCTGACCCCGGACACTCGACCCGGTGAAGGGCCTGCTGATCACCGTCGTCGTCCTGCTCGGGCTGCTCGTGGCCGCCGACCGGGTCGGGGTGGTCCTCGCCGAGGACCAGGTGGCCGCCCAGATCGCCGAGCGGGGCCAGCTGGCCGGTGAGCCCGACGTGGACATCACCGGCTTCCCGTTCCTCACCCAGGTCGTCGCCGGCCGGTACGACGACGTGCGGCTGTCACTGACCGCCGACCAGCTCGGCCTGCCCGACGGCGGCAGCGCGGAGGTCTCGCTGCAGGGTGTCCAGGTGCCGCTGTCCGACGTCCTCGGCGGCGACGTCTCCGAGATCCCGGTCGATCGGATCGACGGCCGGGCCTCGCTGTCCTACGGGCTGGTCTCCAGCCAGCTGGACGGCGACACCCAGCTCAGCCGAGAGGGCAACGGCGTCCGGGTGACCCGCACCGTCGAGGTGTTGGGCCAATCGGTCCGGCTCACCGCCACCGGCCAGGTCGCCCTCGACGGCCAGGACCTGGTGATCACCGTGGAGCAGGCAACCGGTGCCGGAGTCGACATCCCGGGCTTCCTGGTCGACGCCGCCCAGGGCCTGCTGGACTTCCGCTACACCGTGCCGACGCTGCCCTTCGGCCTGCAGCTCACCGGGCTGACCACGACCGACCGCGGGGTCGACCTGACTGTGCAGGCCACCGACACCGTGCTGCGCTGACCTGACGGCGCCGGGAATCCCCACCACCCCGGTCGTGTTGGGACCAGGGTGGAGACGACGGGCGTGCTCGTACTGCTCGTGGCCCTGGCCTTCACCGGCTTCGCGGCCTGGTGGCTGCGCACCCGCAGCGGCGCGGTCCGCCGTACGGCCGAGGAGGAGGGCGATGTGAGCGCCACCGACGTGCTCCGGTCCCTGGGCGTCCGCCCCGAGGACGCCGACCTCACCGTGGTGCAGTTCGCCACCGCATTCTGCGCCCCCTGCCGGGCCACCAAGGCCCGGTTGGCCCAGCTGCAGACCACCCGCCCCGGCCTGGCCGCCGTCCACGTGGACGCCGAGAGCCAGCTGGACGCCGTCCGGGCGCTGGACGTCCGGCGCACCCCGACGCTGTTCTACCTGGACCGGCAGGGCCGGGTCCTCGGCCGCAGCAGCGGGGCCCCCCGGCCCGACGAGCTCACCGCCCTGGTCGACGCGCACGCACCGGCGGTGCGGTCCTCGTGATCAGGCCCCGCCCCGGCCGTTGCTACCCTTGCGCCGTGGGCACCCTGCTGACTCGGCGACGCACAGTGGACCTGTGCCGCCTGGGCAGCTGCCTGTGTCGCGCCTCCTGACGAGGCTGACGCACCGCCTCGACGCGCCCTGACCGCCGTCGGAAGGCCCCACCCCGTGACATCCCCCCAGCACACCCGTTCGTCCACGCCGTCCCCCGGCGGGCGGACTGTCGACGTCCGTGGACCGCGCTTCGGCGCCTGGGTCACCACCGTGGTGCTGGTCGTCGTCCTGCTCACCGGCAGCGGCTGGCTGCTCGCCGCGCAGGCCGCGGTGTTCGCGGTCGGCGTGTTCGCCGGACTGCGGTACGCCCCGTACGGCGTGCTGTTCCGCACCCTGGTGGCGCCCCGGCTGGGCCCGGTCACCGAGCGGGAGGCCGAGGCGCCGCCGCGGTTCGCCCAGCTCGTGGGCCTGGGGTTCGCGCTGGTCGGGGTGATCGGCTACCTGGCCGGTGCTCCCGTCGTGGGCGCCGTCGCCGCCGGACTGGCCCTCGTGGCCGCCCTGCTCAATGCAGCCAGCGGGTGCTGTCTCGGCTGCGAGCTGTACCTGCTGGCCCGGCGGGCCCGACCCGCCCGCACCGCCTGACCGTCCCCTTCCGCACGACCCCGCAGACCGTCAACCACTGGAGGAACACCGTGAGCCGCAACGACGTGCTCGTCACCGCCGACTGGGCCCAGGAGCACCTCGGCGACGCCGGCATCGTCTTCGTCGAGGTCGACGAGGACACCAGCGCCTACGACAAGGGCCACCTCGAGGGTGCCGTCAAGCTGGACTGGAAGACCGACCTGCAGGACCCGCTGGCCCGTGACTTCGTCGACCGCGAGGGCTTCTCGGCCCTGCTGTCGGCCAAGGGCATCAGCAACGACGACACCGTGGTGCTCTACGGCGGCAACAACAACTGGTTCGCCGCCTACGCCTACTGGTACTTCAAGCTCTACGGCCACGCCGACGTCAAGCTCGTCGACGGCGGTCGCAAGAAGTGGGAGCTGGACAGCCGTCCGCTGTCCCCGGACGCCGTCGAGCGCGCGGCGACGACGTACCAGGCAGCCGAGCCCGACACCTCGATCCGCGCCTTCCGCGACGAGGTCGTGGCCGCCATCGACACCAAGAACCTGGTCGACGTGCGCAGCCCCGACGAGTTCACCGGCAAGCTGGTCGCCCCGGCGCACCTGCCCCAGGAGGGCGCGCAGCGTCCCGGCCACATCCCCTCGGCCGTGAACGTGCCGTGGAGCAAGGCCGCGAACGAGGACGGCACCTTCAAGTCCGATGAGGAGCTCGCCGCGCTGTACGCGGCGGCCGGTCTGGACGACGGCAAGGACACCATCGCCTACTGCCGCATCGGCGAGCGCTCCAGCCACACCTGGTTCGTGCTGCGCGAGCTGTTGGGCCACCGATCCGTCAAGAACTACGACGGCTCGTGGACCGAGTACGGCTCGCTCGTGGGCGTCCCGATCGCCAAGGGGGCCTGACCGTGTGCGGAGCCCCGAAGCAGGGCGGTGCCCTGGCCGGCATCGACCTGAGCACCCAGACCGTCATCCAGGGCTCGGTCTGGCACGACGGCAACCCCGTCGCCGGCGCCTACGTCCGGCTGCTGGACTCGACCGATGAGTTCACCGCCGAGGTGGTGACCAGCCCCGAGGGCGAGTTCCGGTTCTTCGCCGCTCCCGGTGACTGGAAGCTCCGCTCGCTGGCCCCGGTCGGTCGCGCCGAGCGCGTGCTCGCCGCCGAGATGGGCCTGAACGAGACAACGCTCGCCATCGCCTGAGTCGCCCTCCCAACAGGGCCCGTCACCGCACCCGCGGCGGCGGGCCCTGCGGCGTTCTTCGCGACTTCCGCCGCTCCTCCGGCGGCGTTCTTCGCGATTTTCGCCGCTGCTGGGGCGGCGTTCTTCGCGACTTCCGCCGCTGCTGGGGCGGCGTTCTTCGCGACTTTCGCCGCTGCTGGGGCGGCGTTCTTCGCGACTTTCGCGGGTCGGAGGCTCGGTCGCCGGACGCCGGCGGACCCCGCTGGTTACCGTGGTCCACATGGGTCTGGTCACTGCCTGGGTTCTCGTCGCCCTCGCCGTCCTCGCTGCGCTGTGGTGCGCCGCGGGGGCCGTGCGGATGACACGTCGCGAGCCGACCGGGGGTGCCCGATGACGAACCCCACGCCCGCGGGCCTGCCCGAGCAGCCGGTCACCGGCCGGACCGAGCTGCCCGTCGAGGAGACGACCGACGTCCGTACCGGGCCCGAGGTCGCGCACGGGCTGCTGTCGGTGCTGCCGCTGCTGGGTGAGTGGCACGGCGAGGGCATCCGGGTCGGCGCAGCGGCCGGCGCCGCCGCGGACCACCGGTTCGGCCAGTGGATCCGGTTCGCCCACGACGGCCGGGACTTCCTGTCTTATGAGTCCCGGACCTGGCGGATCGCCGACGATGGCACCGTCGGAGACCCCGACCTCCGGGAGTCCGGCTTCTGGCGGCCGCGCCCCGGGCAGGACGACAGCGGCGACGAGGTCGAGCTGCTCGTCGCGCACCCCGAGGGCCTGGTCGAGATCTACGTCGGCACAGCCCGGAGCACCACCAGCTGGGAGCTGGCCAGCGACGTGCTGGCCCGCACCCCCGACCACCCCGACGTCACCCAGGCGGCCCGGCTCTACGGGATCGTCGAGGGCGCGCTGATGTACGCCGTGGACCACGCCGGTCCCGACGGCCAGCTGCGCCCTGTGATGTCCGCCCGACTGGAGAGGATCCGATGAGCACCCCCACCCCCGACACATCCCGCCCGGTCACCCCGCGGCAGGTCGCGGACGCCTACGTCGACGCTGTCTGCCTACTCGACCCGATCGTCGCGACCGGTCTGGGGCAGACCGTTGACGGGCTGCCCGACCTGACGCCGACCGGCCTGGCCGCCGAGGCGCAGCTGCACCGCGACACCCTGGCCGAGCTGGACCGGGTGCTGGCCGCCGACCCCGCCCTCGCGCAGGACCCGGTCGAGGTCCGCTGCGCCCGACTGCTCCGCGAGCGGCTGACCGCGGCGCTGGACCTGGCCGACGCCGACGAGGGCCTGCGGGCGGTGTCGAACCTGTTCTCTCCGGTCCACTCGATACGCCAGGCGTTCTCGATGATGCCGACCGCGACCACCGAGGACTGGGGTGTGCTGCTGCGCCGCCTCGCCCGGGTGCCCGAGGCCTACCGCGGCTACCTGACGACGCTGACCGCGGGTGCCTCCCGGGGTCTCTTCGCCGCCCCGCGCCAGGTCGAGACCGTCGTCGGCCAGCTCGGTGAGTGGCTGGCCGGCCCGTACTTCGCCGGCGTGGTCGCCGAGGGGCCCGACGAGCTGCGCACCGAGCTGGACGCCGCCGCCGCGGCGGCCGATGGCGCCGTGGCCGAGGTCCGGGACTTCCTGCGCGACGTCTACGCGCCGCAGGCCCAGGGCACCCCGGACGCCGTCGGTCGGGAGCGGTATGCCCGCTTCGCCCGCTCCTGGAACGGCTCCGACCTGGGCAGCGGCACCGGCCTGGAGGACGCCTACGCCTGGGGCTGGGCCGAGCACCTGCGGATCCGCGAGGAGCAGCGGGCCGCCGCAGAGCTGGTTCTCGCCGGGTCCACCCCGATGCAGGCCATGCGGTGGCTCGGGGAGAACGGACCGGCCGTGGACGGTGTCGAGGCCATCCGGGTCCGCCTGCAGCAGATGATGGACGACGCGATGGTCGCCCTGGACGGCACACACTTCGACATCGCGGAGCCGATCCGGCGGGTGGAGGCGATGATCGCGCCGCCCGGGAGCGCGGCCGCGCCGTACTACAGCCGGCCGTCGCTGGACTTCGTCCGGCCCGGCCGGACCTGGCTGCCCACGCTGGGCAAGGAGCGGTTCCCGCTGTGGGACCTGGTCTCCACCTGGTATCACGAGGGCGTCCCGGGCCACCACCTGCAGCTGGCCCAGTGGGCCTACGTCGCCGGTGACCTGTCGACGTACCAGACCACGCTGGGCGGGGTGAGCGCGAACCTCGAGGGCTGGGCGCTCTACGCCGAGCGGCTGATGGACGAGCTCGGCTTCCTCACCGACCCGGGCGCCCGGCTGGGCTACCTGGACGCGCAGCAGATGCGCGCCGTCCGGGTGGTCGTGGACATCGGCATGCACCTGGAGCTGCCGATCCCCGACGACGCCGATGGTGCGCTCACCGAGCACCGCGGTGAGCCGTGGACCCCGGAGCTGGCCCGCGCCTTCTTCGGTGAGTACTGCGGCCGGGACGCCGACTTCCTGGACAGCGAGCTGGTCCGCTACCTGGGCATGCCCGGGCAGGCAATCAGCTACAAGCTGGGGGAGCGGGCCTGGCTCGAGGGCCGGGCTGACGCCCAGGCCGCCCGCGGGGCCGACTTCGACCTGAAGGCCTGGCACATGGCTGCCCTCTCCCAGGGCAGCCTGGGCCTGGACGACCTGGCCGAGGAGCTGGGCCGGCTCTAGCGTCCGACGGCGCGGGCGGCCCAGGTGTCCAGGACGAGCAGGAACGCGCCCTGGACGACGACCGCCGCGCCGTCCCCGCGCCAGCGGTCTGTGCGCAGCAGCGCGGCACCGGTGACGACGTAACCCACGTCGAGACCGGCGTTGACCAGCAGCACCCTGCGCAGCCGCCGCGGGTCGGTGGGTCCGCGGCGCCGTCGGTTCCGGGCGCCGACGGTGGCGATGGCGCCGTCGACCGCACCCCAGGCAGCGGTCTGCCGGCCGAAGCCGCGAGTCCGCGTGGACGGCGCGAGGGCCCCGCCGACCACCACGCTGGCCGCCGCCCAGGTGCCCAGCACGGTGGTCAGCCGGGTCTCCACGGTGGCGGCGTCCATGCTGCCCATCGTCCTACAGTGCTGGCCGTGGAGCCCGCCGTCGTCGACCTCCCGCCGCTGGACCAGCTGCGCGACCGCTGGGCCGCGGTCGCCGCAGTGGTGACCGCACTCGGCTTCCCCGACGTCGCGCACGCCCGCGGCGACGTCTGGCGCTGGGACGACGGCGGCGGCAACTGGGCACAGCTCGCCCGGCTGGGCCCCGACCGGGCCGTCCTCTACGGGTGGGACCGGGCCTCCCCCGGCCGGCTGTCCCGCCGTCCGGACGGCCGGCCCACCGGTGAGCTGCTCACCGGCGCCCCGGACTGGTGGGCGGGACCGCTGCGCGCGGCCGAGGGCGACGTGGCGTTCGTGCTCGGTTGGGACGGAACCGTGTGGACCCGGTCGTCCGCGGACCTGCCCGACCGGGCCTGGTCGGGTCTCCCGGTGGACGCCGAGGAGCTGTACGGCGTCGTGGACTCCTACGTCGAGGGTGTCGGCGACGACCAGGGCCTGGGCGACTGGCGCACCCCGTGGCCCGCGGTCGCCGCCCTCGGCGTGGCCGGGCCCGAGCTCACCGTGCAGCAGCTGGCCGACGTGCTGGGGCCGCTCACCGCGGACCTGCCCGCCGGGGTCGTGGCGGCCCGTGCGTTCGGGCTCGCGCCGTCCGGGAACGGTCAGGCCAGCACGAAGTAGCGCAGCCATAGGTAGGGCACACACACCAGCACGGTGACGAGCGTGACCAGGGAGCCGTACCTGGCGAACTGCCAGAAGCCGATGCGGTAGCCGTTCTTCTCCGCGATGCCCAGCATGACCACGTTCGCGCTCGCCCCGATGATGGTGGCGTTCCCGCCCAGGTCGGCGCCCAGCGCCAGTGCCCACCAGAGCACCCCGCCCGGGTTCCCGGTCTCGGCGGCGAGAGAGTCCACCAGCGGCGCCATGGTCGCCACGTAGGGGATGTTGTCCACCACGCCCGACAGCACCGCGGACACCCCCAGCAGCCCGAAGGTGGCCACGGTGGCGCTGCCACCGCTGGCCTCGGTCGCCCACCGGGCGAGCTGCTCGATGGCGCCGACCTTGATCAGCGCCCCCACCATGATGAACAGACCGGCAAAGAAGATCAGCGTGGGCGCCTCGACCTCGGCCAGGTACTCCCGGGGCGAGAGCCCGCTGATCAGCACCAGCACCCCGGCGCCGAGCAGGGCGACCGTGGCCGGGGCATAGCCGAGCGGACCGCTGAGCACGAAGCCCGCGAGGACCGCGACGAGCACGGCGCCGGCCTTCACCAGCAGGCGGTGGTCGGCGATCGCCTCCCGCTCGTTGAGCTCCATCACCTCGGCGGCCCGCTCGGCGTCGTAGACGAAGGCCGAGGCGAACATCAGCCGGCACATGCCGATGAGCACCACCACCAGGACGACCACCAGCGGGGCCAGGTTGACGAGGAAGTCGTTGAAGCCCAACCCGCCGCGGCTGGCGATGATGATGTTGGGCGGGTCGCCGATCAGGGTCGCCGTGCCGCCGACGTTGGAGGCCAGCACCTCGGCGATGAGGAACGGCACCGCGGGTACGCCCAGCCGCTGGCAGACCAGCAGGGTGACGGGTGCGACCAGCAGCACGGTGGTGACGTTGTCCAGCAGTGCGGACGCGACGGCGGTCAGCACGACCAGGGTGACCATGACCCGGAAGGGCCGGCCGCGGGCCTTCTTGGTGGCGTAGATGGCGGCGTACTCGAAGACGCCGGTCTGCCGGAGCACGCTGACGATGACCATCATCCCCAGCAGCAGGAAGACGACCTCCCAGTCGACCCCGGTCTCTGAGGAGTTGAAGGCGTCCTCGAAGCTGACGACGCCGGCGGCGAGCACGAGGCCGGCACCACCGAGGGAGGCGGTGACCCGGTGCACCTTCTCCGAGGCGATCAGTACGTAAGCGACGGTGAAGACCCCGATGGCGAGGGCGGTCATGCCGGCGGGGGAACCAGCAGCACGTCCAGCAGGCGCGGCAGGGTGACGCATCCGAGCAGCCGGTCGTGCTCCACCACGGCGACCAGTGGGCTGCCGGAGCGGGCCATCAGCACGCAGAGCTCCAGCACCGTGTCATCGGGGTGGGCGACGACGAGCTGGCTGTCCCGCTTGTCGGGCAGCAGGTCCCGCACGGTCCGACCGCGCAGCTCCGACAGCAGCCGCTCGGCGCCCCGCTCGCTGATCACCCGGGCGAGCGCCGAGTCGTCCTGCACGTACCGGGGGATCGCGAAGGTCAGCACCTGCGGTCCGGGCAGAACCCGGGTGGGCCGGCCGTCGGGCTCGCAGACCACCAGCCCGGGGAGGTGCTGGTCGGCCATCAGACGCGCTGCGTCCAGGGCGTCGTCCTCCAGGCCGATCGAGGGGTAGGGAACGGCGAGGTCTCGAGCGAGCACGGGCCGACGGTACTCAGTCCGGGGGAGGGTTCACCGTGTCCGCCCCGTCGTCGACAGGTTGGTCCGCGGGGCCGAGTGCGGTCTCCAGCCGGTGGTCCCCGAGCAGGTCGGCGATGCAGGCCGCAGAGCCCCCGACGTAGGTGCTCACGAGCTCCACGTCGGTGAGCACGCACCAGGCGCGGTCGGCCGGCCACCAGAGGTTGACGCTCTGCTCGGACGGCTCGGCGGCCATGTTCTGGCATGCAAGCGCGATCGGACCGGGCACCAGCCAGTAGGCGCGCGGTCCGACGGTCAACCGGGGCCGGGGGCTGCTGGGAACGGGGTGGGCGTCTGCGACCCCGAACCAGCACTCACGTGCCGTCGAGGTGTGCCGGGCGAGGATGTCCACCAGGACGTCGGCGACCTGGACCGGCAGGTGCCCCCGGGCCGGGGCGCCCTCCCAGAGCGGGCTCTGGTCGGCCTCGTCGTAGAAGTCAGCGGAGCCGGTGAGGGCGCCCCACTGCATCAGCGGGTGTGCCGTGGTCCCGTTGGCCCGCGCTACCTCGTCCCAGCGGACGTCGGCGTCGTCGTCCCCGACGTAGTGCACGGCCGGGTGGAAGACGCGGACCGTGGCGGGGAAGGCGGGCGGGAGGAGTGCATCGAGCCGGCTGCCGGGGCGGACCGCCGCGGTGATCCAGTGCCCGGCCGTGAGGTCGGCTGCGGGGTCCTGGCCGGCGAACTGCACGGGTGCAGCTTAGGGAGGGCCTGTGCTACCTGCCCAGGACGTGGACAACCCCCGGGCTGTTCCGCGGCGCCGGCCCCGCCGTGACGGGGACCTGCTCGCGGGCCGACTGGACTGGGTCGGCGGCCCGGGGGTCGGGTGACTGTCCGGTTCTCGCTCGCCGCCGTACGACGGACGGGCGATGCCACGCGCGTCAGTCCGGGTTGATCCGGCGCTGAGCGGGCGGCCCATCTGGACGGCGGCTAGCGGACAGCCACCTCACGAGTCCTGAACGACATCAATTGTTCGGACCACCTCCTCTCTCGTGTGCGACCACGGTACGACCGGTTTTTCGCCCGGCGCAACACCCTTTTTCAGCTCTCTGCGGACGGCCTAGGACGGTGCCCGCCGGCCTCGTCGACGGTCTCCCGCGGCGAGGTGTGGGCGACCCCGCGGCCCTGCTCCTGGTAGACGTCGGGCACGCCGTCCCCGTCGTCGTCACGGGCCTCGGCCTCCGCCATGCGGCGGTAGACCCGGTCCCGGGGCTTCAGCACCAGCGTGGCCAGCAGTGCGGCCAGCAGGGTGCCGGCGAGGACGCCGACCTTCACGTGGTCCTCCCGCTCCGAGCCCATCCCGAACGCCAGCTCACCGATCAGCAGCGACACCGTGAACCCGATGCCGGCCAGCAACGACAGGCCCATGACGTCGGGCCAGCGCAGGTCGGTGTCCAACTCGGCCTTGGTGAACCGGCTGATCAGCCAGGTCGCCCCGGTGATGCCCACGGCTTTGCCGACGACCAGTCCGACGACGATCCCGATCGCGACGGTGTCGGTGAGCGAGGCGCCCAGGCCGGACAGGCCGCCCACCGTGACCCCGGCGGAGAAGAACGCGAAGACCGGCACGGCGATGCCCGCCGAGATCGGCCGGATGCGGTGCTCGAAGTGCTCGGCCAGCCCGGGGCCGGCGTCCGGACCGCCCGCGGCGTCGCTGCGCACGACCGGGACGGTGAAGGCCAGCAGCACTGCAGCGACGGTCGCGTGGACACCGGACTCGTGGACGAGCACCCAGGTGGCGACGGCGAGCGGGAGCAGCAGCCACCAGTGCCGGACGCGCTTCTGCACCAGGAAGCCGAAGAGCGCGAGCGGGATCAGCGCCAGTGCGAGGGGGCCAAAGGCCAACGACGAGGTGTAGAAGACGGCGATAATCGTGATCGCCAGCAGGTCGTCGACGATCGCCAGGGTCAGCAGGAACGTGCGCAGCGCCGCCGGCAGGTGGGTGGAGATGACGGCCAGCACGGCCAGGGCGAACGCGATGTCGGTGGCGGTGGGGATGGCCCAGCCGCTGAGCCCGCCGTCGCTGCCGAGGTTGACGACCGCGTACAGGAGGGCCGGGACCGCCATGCCGCCGACGGCGGCTGCCACCGGCAGTGCCGCCTTGCGCCGGTCGCGCAGGTCGCCCGCGACGAACTCGCGTTTGAGCTCGAGCCCCGCGACGAAGAAGAAGACCGCCAGCAGTCCGTCTGCGGCCCAGGTGCCCAGGGTGAGGTCCAGGTGCAGGGAGGCCGGTCCCACGCGGGTGTCCCGCAGGGTCTCGTAGGCCGCGGCCCACGGGGTGTTCGCCCAGACCAGGGCGATCGCGCCGCCCAGGATGAGCAGGACGCCACCGACGGTCTCCTTGCGCAGAAGCGCGGAGATGCGGGTGGTCTCGGCATAGGTGCCGCGCGAGAAGAGGCGGGCAGGGGAGGTCACGTCGCGGCTCCGGGATGTGCGGGGGTCGGTTGAGGACTTGCCGACCAGACTTCCCGGCGCACCACTCCTGAGCCTACCGGGGCAGCGCGGGTGTGGGGTGAGATGAGTGCCGCTCGCGGCTGGGTCGGCTCGATCACGTGCCGTCGGCCCTGCCCACCCCGGACGAGAAGCGCCCTTCGTGTCAGCCTTCTCGGCCCCTCCGTGACGAAAAGCGCCCTTCTTGTCAGCCCTCCCTGGACCGCTTCCCGTCCGGACGACGACGTGCAGCCTCGTCTCGTGGGAGTGGGCGCCGATGAGTCCTGCGGCACCCGGCGGTCCTCACTGCGACCGGCACGAACCGACGCGTCAGGAGCACGACATGGGCCTCATCCGCAGCGAGATGTTCGCAACGCTCGATCTCGTCGGGCAGGCGCCTGGCGGTCCCGAGGAGGACCCGGAGGGGTTCCCGTTCGGCGGCTGGCAGGCGCCGATGACGGACGAGGTCGCCGACGCCCAGGTCGCCGACGCCTACGCGGACACCGACACCCTGCTGCTCGGTCGGCGGACCTACGACATCTTCGCCGCGTACTGGCCGACCCAGGAGGGGCCGTTCGCCGAGTTGTTCAACCGGATCCCCAAGTACGTGGCCTCCCGCGGCACACCCGAGCTGTCGTGGGCCGGGTCCACCCAGCTCGGCCCGGACCTGCCCAGCGCCGTCCGGGAGATCAGGGACCGGCACCAGGCCGTCACCGTCGTCGGCAGCCTGGACCTGGTGCAGACCCTCCTGCGCGAGCGGCTGATCGACCGGCTCGACCTCTGGCTGCACCCGATCGTGCTCGGCGTCGGCAAGAAGGTCTTCGACGGTGGCGTGGTGCCCAGCAGCCTCGAGCTGCTGCAGCCGCCGGTCGCCAGCCCGAAGGGCACCGTCCACCTGCGCTACGGGATCACCGACCGCACGCCGGGGACCGGGGACATGACCGCGCCCGACCACGGTCTCGGGGAGGACGGCTGACGGCGAGGCGCGGGGCAGGGGTCAGCGGGCCAGCAGCTCCTGGACCCGCGTCGTCAGCCCGGCGTCCCCGCGCGCGACGCCGTCCAGCGCGGTGATCGGGGCGGCGCCGCGGATGCCCGACAGCAGCCAGACGCCGTCCGCGGCGTGCAGGTCCTCGAGCGTCCCGGCGGTGACGGCGGTGTCCCAGCCGTCCGCCGCGGCCCGGACGAAGAGCCGGGCCTGCGTCGTCCCGGCCAGGATCCCGGTGTCCAGCGGCGGCGTGTGCAGCGTGCCGCCGGCCGCCCACACGACCGTCGAGGTCGGGCCCTCCAGCAGCCGGCCCTCGACCGAGGTGAAGACGACGTCGTCGGCACCCACCGCGTGGGCGTGCCGCTGGGCCGCCATGTTGACCGCGTAGGACAGCGTCTTGGCCCCGCCCAGCAGCCACGGGGAGACCGCCCGGACGTCCGCGGCGACGCCCAGGGTCAACGCCACCACGCTGATGCCCGCGGCGCGCTGCCGCAGGGTCTCCGCCGGCACGGCCGCCAGCAGGGCCAGCGCGGTCGGTGGGTGGCCTTCACCGAGCCCCCGGGTCAGGAGGAGCCGGCACGCGCCCTCGACGTCGTCCGGCCAGCCGTCGGTCGCTGCCGTCACCAGCGCGCGCCACACGTCGTCGTCCACCACGGGCAGGTCGAGCAACGCGGCCGACCGGTGCAGCCGGGCCAGGTGATCGCTCAGGTACGGGGTCGCCCCACCGGTGACCAGCACCGACTCGAAGACGCCGTCGCCCCGGGCCAGACCGCTGTCGAACGCCGTCACCACCGGCTCGTCGGCGGCCACCCGCACCGCTGCCTCGTCCCGCCAGACCGCCACCGCGCGCAGTTCGCTCGTCACGGGCCCAGCGTGCCGCACGGCACCGACGGTCAGGCCTCGACGGTCGTGCCGCAGATCGGGCAGATCTCCAGCTGCTGCCGGCTCCACCGCAGCAGCGGCACGAAGAACACCGTGAACTGGCGGTACCGCCGCACCCGCGCCCAGGTGGTCGTGTTGCTGCAGCGCGGGCAGGTGCGGGTCGCGCCGGGGCCCAGGTCGGACTGCTTGCTGCCGAACCCGAAGAGGAAGAACACGCCTGCGACCCTACGAGGGTCGGCTCTTCCCGGCCCGGTCACGGTTCCCACCGTCGCGGGCACGACGGTCCGCGGGGAGCCCTCCCACTGGCGCACCACGACGGTGACCCGGGTGAGGACGGGGTGGGACCGGTGACGGGGTGGGACCGGTGACGGGGTGGGACCGGTGACGTGGTGGGACGAGGCCGCGCCGCACTAGGTTCGTGGCCGTGTCCGACCACGTGCACGACCCGGCCCAGGCGGTCCCGCCGCAGGCCCTGGCCGCGCAGCTGCGGGCCCGCGGGCTGCGCCTGACCACCCAGCGGCAGGCCGTGCTGGCCGCCGTCGGCGCGCTGGAGCACGGCACACCGGAGGAGATCGGCAGCTGGCTCAAGGCCCAGGCCGGCCCGGGCGGGGCCGCGCCGGACACCTCGACGGTGTACCGGAACCTGGAGCTGCTGGAGAAGCTCGGCCTGGTCTGGCACACCCACCTGGGCAAGGGCGCGCCGGTCTACCACGCCGCCGAGCACCCGCACCTGCACGTCGTCTGTGCGACCTGCGGGCGGGTCGACTCCGTCGACCCGCGGCTGATGGACGGCATCGCGGAACGTCTGGCCGCCGATCTGGGTGTCACTCTGGACGTGGGCCACGTGGCGCTGTCCGGCACCTGCCGGGACTGCAGCGACGCCGAAGCCCCAGACGACGGCTCTGCCAGCAGAGCCGGAACGGAGTCCTGATGAGCTCGCCCCTGCTCACCCGTCCAGGTGCCGTCGCCAACGAGGCGGGCACTGTCGCCGCGCACTACGGCGAGCCGTTGCCCGAGCAGCGCCGAGCCGCCGAGGGTGCCGCGCTCGTGGACCGCAGCGACCGCGACGTGCTCGTCGTCCCCGGCGCCGACCGGCTGAGCTGGCTGCACAGCCTGCTCAGCCAGCACCTCGACTCCCTCGCCGACGGCACCGGCACCGAGGCCCTGGTGCTCAGCCCGCAGGGCCACGTCGAGCACCACATCGTGCTGGCCGAGCTCGGCGGCACCGTCTGGGGCGACACCGAGCCGGGCGCCGGCGCCGCGCTGCTCGGCTGGCTGGACCGGATGCGCTTCATGCTCCGGGTCGAGCCCGCCCTGGTGACGGCGGACTGGGCGCTGCTGTCCCTGGTCGGCCCCCGAGGCGACGCGGTGCTCACCGCGGCCGGGCTGCCCGTGCCGGCCGCCGTGCACCAGGTGCTGCCCGTCGAGGGCGGTGGCTGGGTGCGGCGTATCCCGGCGCTGGGCGACGGGTCGACCACTGTGGTGGACCTGCTGGTGCCCCGCGCCGAGCTGGCCGCCCGGGCCGACGCGCTGCTGACCGCCGGGGCGACCCTGGCCGGCGTCGACGCGCTCACCGCACTCGGCGTCGAGGCCCGCCGGCCGCGGCCCGGGATCGACAGCGACCACCGCACCATCCCGAACGAGACGCCCTGGCTGACCACGGCTGTGCACCTGGAGAAGGGCTGCTACCGGGGCCAGGAGACGGTCGCCCGGGTGCACAACCTGGGCCGCCCGCCGCGCCGGCTCGTGCTGGTGCACCTGGACGGCATGGAGGAGCACCTGCCCGAGGTCGGCACCCCGGTGCTGTCGGGAACCCGCGAGGTGGGCCGGGTGGGCACCGTCGTCCGGCACCACGAGCTGGGCGTCGTCGGGCTGGCGCTGGTGAAGTCCGCGACCCTGGAGAAGATCGCCGGGGGTGGGGAGGTCGAACTGCGGGTCGGCCCCAGCGTCGCCGTCGTCGACACCGACGACCTGGCCGTGCCGACCGACGACGTCGTGGCGGCTGCCCGTGAGCGGGTCCGCGCCGTCCGGTCTGCGACGATCGGGCGGTGAGCGCAGCACCCGTGCCCGGCAGCCGAGGGCCCCAGGGCACCCTCATCACCCTCGCGCCGACAGGCGCCGAGTCGGCCAAGGCCGACGTCCCGGCGCTGCCGGTGACCGTCGAGGAGGTGGTGGCGACAGCCCGGGACTGCCAGGCCGTCGGGGCCGCCGTCGTCCACCTGCACGTCCGGGGGACCGACACCCGCCCGACGCTGGACCTGGTCCGGGTGCGCGAGGTCGTCGCCGCCGTCCGGGAGTCCACCGACCTGGTCGTGCAGCTGTCCTCCGGTGGCGCGGTCACCGACCCGCTGCCCGACCGGGTCGCGGTCCTGGACGCCGGGCCGGACGCCGCCTCGCTGTCGCTGGGCACCGTCAACTTCGGCCGCGACGTGTTCAGCAACCCGTGGGACCTGATCGTCGAGCTGCACACCCAGATGCGCGACCGCGGCATCGTGCCCGAGTACGAGGCGTTCGACCTGGGCCACCTGACCACGTTGTCCCGGCTGCTGGACAGGCACGGCCCGCCGCACGGCGGGCACGTGCACGTCGACCTGGTCATGGGCGTGCCCGGCGGGATGCCCGGAACCACCCAGGCCCTCGCCGCCTGCCTGTCGGCGATCGAGCCCGGCTGGACGTTCGCCGCGACCGGTGTCGGCCGGACGTCGCTGCCGGTCATGCTGGCCGCGCTGTCCGCGGGCGGGCACCTGCGGGTCGGCATGGAGGACACGCTCACCTACGCGCCCGGCGAACCGGTCCGCGACAACGTCCAGCTCGTGGCGCGCGCGGCCGGGCTCGCCCGGATCGCCCAGCGCCCCGCCCTGTCCACCACCCAGGCGCGCGAGATGCTGGGCATCCGCCCGCTCGCGACGCCCACCCAGGAGGCACCTCGATGACCGAGTCCCCGATCGAGCACCCGACCGCCGGCAAGGCGGGCGGTCAGGCCGTCGACGAGCTGCTCGCCCCGGCCTTCCTGGACGGCATCGAGCTGCGCACCATGACTGAGGTCCGCGGACTGCGCCGGCTGGCCGAGCAGTCCGAGGTCGACCTCTCCTACACGCGTCGCCTGCTGCAGGGCCGGCTGGACATCGTCCGCCGCGAGCTGCAGCGTCGCGCCGAGCACGACGGGCGCTCGCTGGTCGACCTGCTGCCCGAGATCCTCTCGGAGAAGGGCCGCGGGCCCGCGCACGGCCTGGGTCGGCACCAGACGGTGCAGCCCAGCTCGCCGGCCGACCACGAGCACTGGGTGAACTCGCTGGCCCCCGGCGTCGACCTGTCCGACGTCGGCGACCTGCCCGACGATCAGCTCGAGACCGCCGCCCGGGCGCTGGCCGCCGGCGAACGCGGGCTCTCCGGGCGTCGTCGCGGCGTGCAACAGGTGATGGACGGTCTGGCCGGTGAGCTCGGCCGTCGCTACCGGGACGGCGAGGCCGACGTCGCCCAGCTGCTGGCCGCCGAGGGTCGGCACTGAAAGAGGACCACCCTGCCCCCCAGGACACGCTGCGCGCGCCCCGGGACCCTGCAGGATGGCCGGACGTGACGACCGAACGGAGAGACATGTCCTATCCCGACAACCCGGTGCTGGTCGAGGTCGTCCGCTCCGGGTTCCTGGAGTCCGTGCACCGCGGCTCGCTGGTGGTGCTGGACGCCGAGGGGACGGTGACTCTCGCCGTCGGTGACGTCACGGTCCCCACCCTGCCGCGGTCGTCGAACAAGCCGGTGCAGGCCACCGCACTGCTGGCCGCCGGCTGGGCCCCGCGCAGCACGCAGGAGCTGGCCATCGGCGCCGGCTCGCACTCCGGCGAGCCCGGCCACGTCGAGCTGGCGCTGGCCATGCTCGCCGCCGCCGGCCTCACCGAGGACGACCTGGGCTGCCCGGCCGCGCTGCCGTCGGACGAGCACCAGAGGGCGCTCTGGACGGCGGCCGGCACCGCGCCCCGTCGGGCCGCGATGAACTGCTCGGGCAAGCACGCCGCGATGCTGTCGGCCTGCGTCGCCGCGGGCTGGCCGACCGTGGGCTACCTGGACCCGGCGCACCCGTTGCAGCAGGCGGTCCAGGCCCGGCTCGGCGAGGCGGGCCGCGAGCCGGTCAGCGCCGTCGTCGTCGACGGGTGCGGTGCCCCGCAGCACGCGCTGTCGGTGACCGCGCTGGCCCGCGGCGTGTTGTCGCTGGTGCAGGCGCCCGAGGGCAGTCGGGACCGCTCGGTCGCCGACGCCATGCGCGCCCACCCGTGGCTGGTCGCCGGCACCGGCCGGGACGACACCGAGCTGATGGACGCCGTCCCCGGGCTGCTGGTCAAGGGCGGTGCGGACGGCGTGCACGTGGCCGCGTACCCCGGCGGCGGGGCCGTCGCGTTCAAGCTCGACGACGGCGGCGACCGCGGTCGGATGCCGGCGCTGTGCGCCGCGCTGCCCCGGATCGGGGTCCCGGCCGATGCCGTGGCCCGGTGGGCCGTGACCCCGGTCAGCGGCGGCGACGGCGTGGTCGGCGAGGTCCGGGCGGCGCCCACGCTCTGCTGAGGCCTCCGTCACACTGCTAGCGCCCCGCTTGCAGGAGCTAGCACTTGGCCGTACCGTAGGACGCATGCAGAACCCGTCGGAGCTCGTCAGCTCGGTCCGCGAGGGCGTGACCAGCGCTGCCGCGTCCGCTGCTGCCGAGGCGACCACCGTGTCGACCTCGGTCAGCTCGCAGGTAGGCGATTTCATCCGCACCCAGCGCACCGTCGCCCAGGTGTCGTTGCGCGAGCTGGCCCGGACCGCCGGAGTCAGCAACCCCTACCTCTCGCAGGTGGAGCGGGGACTGCGCAAGCCGTCGGCCGAGATCCTCGGCCAGATCGCCCGGGGACTGAAGATCTCCGCCGAGACGCTCTACGAGCAGGCCGGGATCCTCGACCGGCGGTCCGGCACCGCCGACACGGTCGCGGCCATCCGGTCGGACCTGGCGCTGAGCGAACGGCACAAGGCCGTGCTGCTGGAGCTGTACGAGACGTACGCCCGGGAGAACGCCGCAGCCACCCCCACCCCGCACCCCACTCAGGAGTCCTGATGAGCAAGCCCACTGACACCGTCAAGAGCTACGGCGAGGTCGCCGTGTCCGAGGGCCGCAAGGCCGCCGGCACCCTCGTGGAGACCGGCAAGACCGGCGTGCTGGCCGCCCTCGGCGCCGGCGACGTCGTCGTCGAGCGCGCGCTGTCCGCCGTCGGCGTGCTGCGCTCCAGGGCCGAGGCGCTGCCCGGCGAGGCGCAGGTCCAGGCCGACCTGGCCGCCAAGGAGGTCCGCACCCGGGCCGAGGCCGCCCGCACCAAGGCCTCGCAGGCTGTGGGTGAGGCCCGCAGTCGGGCCGAGGTCGCCGCTGACCGCGCCGCCTCAGCCAGCCGTCCCGGCGCCGTTCGGGGGACCGTCTCCGGTCTCACCGAGACCGCCAAGGACCAGGCCAGCAGCACGCTGTCCGGTCTGGTCAGCCGCGGCGCGGAGGTCGTGGAGGACCTGCGCCGTCAGCCCGGCTTCCGCTCGATCGTGGGCCGCACCGAGCGGGCCGTCGACGTCGTCGAGGACGCCCTCGAGGACGTGCTCGAGACCACCGACGAGGCCGTCGCCTCCACCGCCGACGAGGTCACCTCCGTCGCACAGAAGGCGTCGGCCAAGGCCACCAAGGCCGCGAACGAGGTCACCTCGGTCGCGCAGAAGACCAGGGCGCGGACCGGCAAGGTCGTCGACGAGGCGAAGTCCGGGTCCGCTGCCGATGCCCGCTCGACCAAGCGCACCGTCCGCTCGGCCGCGGCGCCGACCCCCGAGGACGTCCCGGTCAAGCCGGCCCGGAAGTCCCCGGCCCGCAAGCCCAGCACCACGTCGTCGACCAGCACCACGTCGTCGACCAGCACCACGTCGTCGACCAGCACCACGCCGTCGACCAGCACCACGCCGTCGACCAGCACCGCGCCGGCCAGCAGCTCGGCACCCGCGGCCAGCAGCTCGGCGCCGTCCTCCAGCAGCAACTGAGTCACCGCCCCCACCGGGGCGCTCGAGCACCGCAGGGCCCGGAGCGTCGCGCTCCGGGCCCTGCGGTGTCTGGGTGCGTACCCTCAGGTCATGCCCGGCTTCGACGCGACCCTTTTCACGGTCATCACGTACGCCGTGCTCGCGCTGGGTGCGTGGGCCGTCCTTGACGCCCTGATCCGGCCGGCCGACGGTTACGTCGCAGCGGGGAAGCTCACCAAGCCCGCCTGGGTGGGGATCACCGTCATCGCGACCCTGGCCGCGTTCTACCTCGGCCCGATCAGCTTCCTGGGCCTGCCGGCGATCATCGCGATCATCGTCTACCTGGTCGACGTCCGGCCGGCGCTGCGCGGCCTGCAGCAGGGCAACAGCAGCTGGTGATCCACCGGGGCCTCAGCCCTCGGGCATGACGATCCACAGCACGATGTAGGCGATGAACTGCGGCCCCGGCAGGATGCAGGACACCACGGCGGCGACCCGCAGGCCCGACCGGGAGATCCCGAGGCGACGGGCCAGGCCCGAGCAGACCCCGGCGATCACCTTGTGGTTCGTGTCGCGGGCGAAGCGTGCGGGAGCGGTCATGGCGACACCGTAAGGCGGCCGTGGGGACGTCGCCTGGGGAGCGCGGGACGAGGCCGTCAGCCGAAGACGCCGGCCGGTGGCTCGGGCGAGGGCACCGCGGTCGCGTCGTCCACCGGCAGTGCGGTGCCGACGAACGCCGTCAGGTCCGCCCCGGCGACCACCCGGGCCGGCATCGGGTCACCCGCCGTCCGTCTGGTCAGCCCGGCGACGGGCAGCTCCGCGGTCGAGGCGACGGCGACCGTGTTGCCGTACCGCCGCCCGCGCAGCGTGCCGGGCTCGGCGATGAGCAGCACGTGCGGGAAGACGGCGGCCAGGGTCGCCGCCTGGGTCCGGAGGAACCGCAGCGGCGGGCCGTCGGACACGTTCCAGGCGGTCACCCCGCCGGGCCGCAGCACCCGGGCCACCTGGCCGGCGAACGCGGTGCTGGTCAGGTGCGCCGGCGTGCGGGCACCGGCGAACACGTCGACCAGGACGACGTCGGCGCTGGCGTCGGGCAGCGCCTCCAGCCCGGCCCGGGCGTCGGCAGCGCGCACCCGCACGCGGGCACCGCGGGGCAGCGGCAGATGGGCGCGGACCAGGTCGGTCAGCGGCTCGTCCAGCTCGACCACCCGTTGCCGGGAACCCGGCCGGGTCACCGCGACGTAGCGGGCCAGGGTGAGGGCTCCGCCGCCCAGGTGCACGACGTCCAGCGCCGCGCCGTCCGCACCGTGCAGGTCCAGCACGTGGCCCATCCGGCGCACGTACTCGAACTCCAGGTGTGCCGGGTCGTCCAGGTCGACGTGCGACTGCGGGACGCCGTCCAGCATCAGCACGTAGGAGCGCTCCCGGTCGGCGTCGCCCAGGATCTCCGCCGTCCCGCCCGCGGTCCCGGTGGGCCCGGGCAGCTCCGGGTGCTCCAGCGCGGGGGCCTTCCGCTCGCGGCGCGTCACGCTCAGCGCCCCCGGAGCAGGGACTCGGTGGCGGCTTCGCCGGTGACCTCGACCTCGGCGGGGCGCCCCCACAGCCGGCGCAGCAGCTGCTCGGCGGTGCCCGACAGCTCGGCGTCGGGCTCGACCGCCGTCCCCGTCGTGACCGTCCCGTCGTGCACCGTGACGTCCCAGGTCGCGTCGACGTCGACGGCCCGGACCCGGATGTGTGCCCGGGTGCTCAGCAACGGCTCGGTGTGCGCCCACCGGGGGACGACGACGCCCAGCACTTCGGTGACGCCGTCGGCGGCCAGCGCCGGGTCGACCGGTGCGTGCGGCAGCCCGGCGGCGACCTCCAGGTCCAGCCGATGCACCAGGTGCTCGCTGGCCTGCCGGTGCACCCAGTCCGCAGCGGTGTCCGCGGCCGGGCTCATGTGCCAGGTGGGCTGGGCCGGGTCGGTCGTGCGCAGGGTGGCGACCAGCTCGGTGAGGCCCAGGGCGAACCAGCCGTGCAGATCGTCGTGCGGGGGGAAGCGCGGACTGGCTGGCGGGGAGGTGTCCCCGGCGGCGCCGGCGCGCAGGATCCCGGTGACCCAGCGGTGCACGGTGCCCAGGTGGGTGACGAGGTCACGGGCGGTCCACTCCGGGACCCACGGCACGGTGACGGCGAGCCCGCCCTGGACCGGCGTCCGGCCGGTGTCCAGCAGCTCGGCGACGACGCCGAAGCGCTCCCCGTCGGTGACGACGGCGTCCACCAGCTGGTCCAGGGTCGCGGTCACCGGGCCATCGTGCCGCAGCCGCCGGTCAGACCGGGGCGACAGCCTCCCAGCGCACGGTCATCTCGCCGTGCCGCCAGCGCCGGCCGGACCCGACCAGCGGCCAGCCCTGCCCGGCGAGCGCCTCGACGGCACCCACCCAGCGCTGCCGCGGGCCGAACGTGGACAGCCCGGCGGCCGCCGCCCAGGCGGCGTCGAAGGCCTGCAGGAAGGCGTGCACCGGCTGGCCGGGCATATTGTGGTGGATCAGTGCCTTGGGCAGCCGCTCGGCCAGGTCCGACGGGCGTTCGATGTCCGAGGCGCGGGCGGCCAGGGTCAGGGTCAGCGGGCCGGAGTCGTCCAGTGCCACCCAGGTCGCTCGTCGTCCCCACTCGTCGCAGGTGCCCTCGACCAGCAGGCCGCCGGGGCCGAGCGCGGCGCACATCGTCTGCCAGGCCTGTGCCGCGGACTCCTCGTCGTACTGCCGGAGCACGTTGAACGCCCGCACCAGCACCGGTCTCAGCCCGGCCAGCTCGAACCCGCCGAGCCGGAAGTCCACCCTCGGCGGGTCCCGGTCGGCAGCCACCGCGGTGACCCGCTCGGGGTCGATCTCCAGCCCGACGACCTCCAGGCCGTCGACCTCGTCGGCCAGCCGGCCGACGAGCTCCAGGGTGGTGACCGCGGAGGCGCCGTAGCCCAGGTCGACGATCAGCGGGCGGGCTGCGTCGCGCAGCCGGGGCACCTGGGTGGCGACCAGCCAGCGGTCCACCCGGCGCAGCCGGTTGGCGTTCGTGGTGCCGCGGGTGGGCAACCCCAGCGCCCGGGCCCGACCCGCCGCCAGCCGGGGGTGCTTGCGGGTCGTCGGCAGCACCGCCTTGGCGGTGTGGTCGCTGCCGGTCTCCTTCACTCCGCGGGAGGGTAGTCGCGCCGGTGGATACCGTGGTCGCGTGCAGCTGCTGACCGGTGTCCCGCTGTCCGAGCTCACCACCCTGCGGGTCGGGGGACCGGTCGACCGGCTCGTCGAGGTCACCGATGCCGCCGAGCTCGCCGCCGCCGTCCGCGAAGCCGACGCTGCAGGCCGCCCGCTGCTGGTGCTGGGCGGCGGCTCCAACGTCGTCGCGCCCGACGAGGGCTGGCCCGGCACCGTCGTCGTCGTCCGGTCGCGGGGTGTGCGGGTGGTCGCCGAGGACGGCGACCGGGTCGTCCTCGAGGTGCAGGCCGGCGAGCCGTGGGACGACCTGGTGGCACACACCGTGGACCTCGGGCTGGCTGGCATCGAGGCGCTGAGCGGCATCCCGGGCAGCACCGGTGCGACCCCGGTGCAGAACGTCGGCGCCTACGGCCAGGAGGTCGCCCAGACGATCACCGCCGTCCGGGTGCTGGACCGCCGGGACGGCACCGAGCGCACGCTGAGCCCCGAGGAGTGCGGTTTCGGCTACCGGGACAGCGCGCTCAAGCAGCACCCCGGCGTCTTCGTCGTGCTCACCGTGACCTTCGGGCTCGCCCGCACCGGCGCGTCGATGCCGGTCGGCTACGCGGAGCTCGCCCGCCGGCTGGGTGTCGAGGTCGGCCAGAGCGCGCCGCTGGCCGACGTCCGCGCTGCGGTGGTCGAGCTGCGCCGGGGCAAGGGCATGGTGCTCGACCCGGAGGACCCCGACTCCCGCAGCGCCGGCTCGTTCTTCACCAACCCGGTCGTGCCCGCCGCGATGGCTGTCGAGGGCTGCCCCAGCTGGCCAGCCGGGGACGACGTGAAGCTGTCCGCCGCCTGGCTGGTGCAGCACGCGGGCTTCGGCCGCAGCACCCGGGACGGCCACGTGGGGACGTCGTCCCGGCACAGCCTGGCGCTCACCACCGAGCCGGGTGCCACGGCGGGGGAGCTGCTCGCCTTCGCCGGCCGGGTGGTGGACGCCGTCCGGGACCGGTTCGGCGTGACCCTGGTGCCCGAGCCCACCGCGGTCCGCCCCTGACCCCTTCGGCAAAGGAACCTTTACACCCCCTGGTGAGCCCGATGGGGGGTGTAAAGGTTCCTTTGCCGGAGGAGCGGTGGGGTATGCCTGGGGTGGCCCGAGGGGGTCAGGAGTTCCGGGCCACCTTGTGCTGGGCGGCCTGAGCCCGGGGCCGCACGACCATCAGGTCGATGTTCACGTGGTGCGGGCGGGTGACGGCCCAGGCGATGCAGTCGGCGACGTCCTCGGCGACCAGCGGCTCGCGCACGCCGGCGTAGACGGCGGCGGCCTGGTCGGCGTCCCCGGTGCGGTTGAGCGAGAACTCCTCGGTCTTCACCATGCCGGGCGCGATCTCGATGACCCGTACGGGCTCGCCCACCAGTTCCAGGCGCAGCGTGCCGGCCAGGGTGTGCACCCCGTGCTTGGCCGCGGTGTAGGACGCGCCGCCCTCGTAGCTGACCAGGCCCGCGGTGGAGCCGACGAAGAGCACGTCGCCGGCCCCGGATGCGCGCAGCGCGGGCAGCAGCGCCTTGGTCACCCGGACGGTGCCGAGCACGTTGACCTCGAAGCTCTTCGCCCAGGACTCCAGGTCGGCATCGGCGACCGGGGCCGAGTCGAAGGCGCCACCGGCGTTGTTCACCAGCACGTCCACCCGGTCCAGCCCGGCCACGAACGCGGCGACGGACTCCTCGGAGGTGACGTCCAGCTGGACGGCCCGGCCGCCGATCCGCTCGGCGAGCGCGGTCAGCCGGTCCAGCCGTCGGGCGCCGAGGACGACGGAGAACCCGTCGGCGGCCAGGCGCTCGGCGGTGGCGGCGCCGATGCCGCTGGAGGCACCGGTGACGACGGCGACCCGGCCGGCGCCGGGGGAGGGCGCGGGGGTCGGGGGTGCGGGGGTGGAGGTCTCGACGGGCATGCCCCCAGTCTGCTGGTGCAGGATGGTGAGTCGACACAGGTGCCCGTCCGGGTGCTGAGGACGTCCGGACCGGAGGAGCCAGGTGCCTGCTCGCCGCCCCCTCCGCCCCGCCCCCCGACCGGGCGCGCTGGTCCTCCCGCGTCGGGTCGCCACGCTGAGCGTGCACACCAGCCCGCTGGACCAGCCCGGTGCCGGTGACGCCGGCGGCATGAACGTCTACATCGTCGAGGTGTCCCGACGGCTGGCCGCCCGCGGCATCGATGTCGAGGTCTTCACCCGGGCGACGTCCTCGGACCTGCCGCCGGTGGTCGAGATGGTGCCCGGGGTGACCGTGCGGCACGTCTCGGCCGGACCGTTCGAGGGTCTGGGCAAGGACGACCTGCCCGCCCAGCTGTGCGCGTTCACCGCCGCGGTGCTCCGCGAGGAGGCCCGGCACGAGCCCGGCTTCTACGACGTGCTGCACAGCCACTACTGGCTCTCCGGCCAGGTCGGCTGGCTGGCCCGGGACCGCTGGGGCGTGCCGCTGGTGCACTCCGCGCACACCCTGGCCAAGGTCAAGAACGCCGCGCTGGCCGAGGGCGACAGCCCTGAGCCGCGTGCCCGGGTGATCGGCGAGGAGCAGGTGATCGTCGAGGCCGACCGGCTGATCGCCAACACCGCCGAGGAGGCCCGCCAGCTGGTCCGCTGGTACGACGCCGACCCGGCCCGCACGCTCGTCGTCCCGCCGGGCGTGGACCTGGAGCGGTTCTCACCCGGCGACCGGGCCGCCGCCCGCCGGGCCGTCGGGGTCGCCGACGACGCCCTCGTGCTGCTCTTCGTCGGCCGGATCCAGCCGCTCAAGGCCCCGGACGTGCTGCTGCACGCCGCCGCCCGGATGCTGGCCGACGAGCCCGCGCTGCGTGCCCGGCTGCAGGTCCTCGTCGTCGGCGCCCCCAGCGGCAGCGGGCTGGCCGAGCCCCGCCAGCTGCAGGAGCTCGCGGTGTCCCTCGGCATCGCCGACGTCGTCCGGTTCGTTCCGCCGCAGGCCCCGGACTCCCTCGCCGACCACTACCGGGCCGCCGACGTCGCCGTCGTGCCCAGTCACAACGAGTCCTTCGGCCTGGTCGCCCTCGAGGCCCAGGCCTGCGCGACCCCGGTGGTCGCCGCCGCGGTCGGCGGCCTGCCCACCGCGGTCGAGGACGGCGTCTCCGGCGTGCTGGTCGACGGGCACGACCCGGCCGACTACGCCGCCGCGATCCGCAAGGTCGTCGAGCAGCGCGCGCTGCTGTCCGCCGGGGCCCGCCGGCACGCGGAGCTTTTCAGTTGGGACCGGACCGCCGGGGCCCTGGTCGACGCCTACTCCGCGGCGATCGCCGAGATGGCCACCGGCCGCGCGGCCCCGGTCCGCTCGCCGCGCGACCGGGTGCGCGACGCCGTCCGGGCGCTGTCGGCAAGCGGGGGTGGCCGGTGAGCTCGCTGGATGAGCTGGAGGCCGTCGTCGACGCCGCACTGCGGGACGCCGAGCTGGTCTTCGAGCACCCGGCGCGCGGCCGCTTCCTGGTCGACCTGCCCGGCACCAACAAGCTCAAGACCGTCTGCGGGCTGGTGCTGGGCGAGCACGGGCTGCGGGTGGAGGCGTTCGTCTGCCGCCAGCCCGACGAGAACCGTGAGCAGCTGTGGACCTGGCTGCTGCAGCACAACGCCCGGATGTACGGCGTCTCCTACTCGATCGACACTGTCGGCGACGTCTACCTGACCGGCCGACTCAGCCACGCCGCGGTGACGCCTGCGGAGCTGGACCGGCTGCTCGGCGCCGTCCTCAGTTACGCCGACGACCACTTCAACACCATGCTGGAGATCGGCTTCGGCAGCTCGATCCGGCGGGAGTGGGACTGGCGGGTCAGACGCGGGGAGTCCTTGCGCAACCTGGAGGCGTTCGCCGACTTCGCCCGACGCCGCCCGGCCGGGGAGGCACCCGCAGCGCGAGCCGACGAGGACGACGCGCCTGAGGACGACGCGCCCGAGGACGACGCGCCTGAGGACGACGCGCCCGAGGACGACGCCACCCCGTGACCGACACGGACCGGGCGCCGACGACTGCCACCGTGAGCACCCCGGCCGGCTACGACGAGCGCTGGTGGGTCCTCGGCGCGATGATCGTGTGCCTGCTCATGGCGATCATGGGCAACACGATCCTGAACGTCGCGCTGCCCACCCTGCAGCGCGATCTCGGGGCCACCCAGGGCGAGCTGCAGTAGGCCATCGACGCCTCCATCCTGGTGCTCGCCGGACTGCTGTTCAGCGGGGGCTGGGCTCCGACGTCGAGGACCTGCCCCCAGCCGCCCAGGATCAGGCCAGCGAGTCGATCATCGCCACCCTGGAGACGGTCTGCGTCGTCCGGGCCGGGGACGACGAGGAGGCCGCCGCGGCCGCCGGGCAGGTGCTCGCGCCGGCCCGGGAGGCGTTCGTCGGCGCCATGCACCTGACCGCGGTCGGCACGTCTGCTGCCGCCGTCGTCGCCGCCCTGGTGGTCGTCGTGTGGCTGCCCGGACGCCGGCGCCAGCCGGGGGAGCGCGAGAACACCCACACCCGAGCCCGGTGGCCCGGGGGCGGCCTGGCACGGCACCCTGGAGCCACGTACAACGGAGGAGGTCGTCCGATCCGCGGCCGTCACCCACGAGGAGGACCGATGGCCGCCCGTTCCCGCCGTCCGCTGCTGCGCGCCACCCTCGGCGACCACCTCGCCGGCGAGGTCGACCCGATCGCCACCGCCGAGGCCGCCCGCGGCGTCGCCTACGCCCTGGTCGACCGGGCTCGGGTGACCGACGACCCCGAGGTCACCCGCCGGCTGGTCACCCTGGCCGACGACGAGGGCCTCGACGAGCTCGCCGAGCTGTGGGCCGACAGCGCCGCCGTCTCGCTGCCCGGTGCGCTGTGGCGGCTGTACCTGCTGCGCGCCTGGGTGCAGCGCGACCCGGTCGCCGCGGCCCGTCAGTTCGAGGCAGGCCGCGGCCGCGCGCTGCCCCGCGAGGTCGTCGCCGGGTTGGCCGACCCGCCCGGCCCGGACGGCGTCCGCGAGCTGGCCGACGCGGTGCTCACCGGGGTCTTCGAGGGCGACCTGGACGTCGCCCTGGACCGGGCCGCGGCGTTCTGCTGGGTCGTCGCCGGTGGGCGGGCCGCGCAGGCCGACGAGCTGGACGACGTCGACAGCGCCGCCGCCGACCGGGTCACCCGCGGTGGGCACGCACTGGGCCGCACCGCCGACCAGCTGGCCGCCGCGGCCCGCCGCTGGCGGGCCGGCACCCTGCCCTGAGCCGGGCGTCCCGCGGGCCGGGCGCGTCGGGCAGGATGAACGCGTGACTGAGACCGTGGCGCTTCCTGGGACCCTGGTACTGCTCCGCCACGGCGAGAGCGAGTGGAACAAGGCCAACCTCTTCACCGGCTGGGTGGACGTCTCCCTATCGGAGAAGGGTCGCGCCGAGGCCGCCCGCGGGGGCGAGCTGCTTGCCGCCGAGGGCCTGCTGCCCGACGTGCTGCACCCCTCGCTGCTCAAGCGGGCGATCACGACCGCCGAGCTGGCCCTGGCCGCAGCCGACCGGCAGTGGATCCCGGTGACCCGCTCCTGGCGGCTCAACGAGCGGCACTACGGCGCGCTGCAGGGCAAGGACAAGGCCGCCACCCTCGCCGAGTACGGCGAGGAGCAGTTCATGATGTGGCGGCGCAGCTACGCCACCCCGCCGCCGCCGCTGGACGCCGGCAGCGAGTACAGCCAGGACGCCGACCCGCGCTACGCGTTCCTGCCCACCGACGCCCGGCCGGCCACCGAGTGCCTGGCCGACGTCGTCGTCCGGATGCTGCCGTACTGGTACGACTCGATCGTGCCGGATCTGCGCGCCGGCAAGACGGTGCTGGTCACCGCGCACGGCAACAGCCTGCGCGCGCTGGTGAAGCACCTGGACGGTATGGGCGACGACGAGGTCGTCGGGCTGAACATCCCCACCGGCGTCCCGCTGCGCTACGACCTGGACGCCGACCTGAAGCCCACCACCCCGGGCGGTCGCTACCTGGACCCTGACGCCGCAGCCGAGGCGATCGCGGCCGTGGCGGCCCAGGGCAAGAAGTGACGGACCCCGTCGCCACCCTCCACGAGCACGCTCCCGGCGGGACCCTGCGACGGGGCCGTTCCAGCACTGCATGAGAGAAGGCCCCGGACTCCTGGAGTCCGGGGCCTTCTTCGCACTGGAGTGGTGTCAGCTGGCGGCGGCGATGGGGAGCGGGCGCTCGCCGGTGACCAGGTAGACCACCCGACGGGCGACGCTGACCGCGTGGTCGGCGAAGCGCTCGTAGTAGCGGCCCAACAGGGTGATGTCGATGGCGGACTCGATGCCGTGCGGCCAGTCCTCGCTGAGCAGCTCGCGGAACAGCTGCTGGTGGTTGCGATCCATCAGGTCGTCGTCGGCCTCGAGCTCGATGGCGCCCTCGACGTCGCGCTTGGCGATGATCGTGCCGGCCTTGGCGACCAGGCTCTCCGCGATGTGGCCCATGTCCAGGAAGACCGGGCGAACCTCCTGCGGGACGGCGTGGTCGGGGAAGCGCATCCGGGCCACCTTGGCGATGTGCTGTGCCAGGTCGCCCATCCGCTCCAGGTCCTGCACCGTCGCCATCGCCGTGGTGATCGCCCGCAGGTCGCCGGCCACCGGCTGCTGGCGGGCCAGCAGGGTGAAACAGCGCTCGTCGACGTTCTCACGCACCAGGTCGATGTGCTGGTCGCCGGCGATCACCAGGTCGGCCAGGGCCACGTCCGCGTCCAGCAATGCGGTGGTCGCCTTGCTCATCGCGGAGCCCACCGAGTTGGTCATGTCGACCAGGCAGGCGCTGATGTCGTCCAGTTCTTCGCGGTAGCTGTCCCGCATGTCGCCCTCCAGGATGAGCACCCCACCAGGGGCTCGTGACGTCGCAGGGCCGGGCGCACCCCGTCTGAATGCGTCCCTGGCGCCTGTGACCAGCCTAGAGACCGGCGCGTACCGCCGGCGGGGTGCGCAGGTGAACGACGGGACACGCCACCGTGAACAGCTCACCACCAGGGGGTGGGGAGCCCGGATCGGGGCGGATCGTGCCCCCGGTCGGCCTAGCATCGGCCTCGTGCACCCGCTGCTGTGGCTGGCGCTCGGCCTCGTGACGGGCGGGGTCGTGGGCCTCCTCGTCGCCCGGGCCCGTCTCCGGGCGGCCCCTGCGACCACCGTCCAGACCCCGCCCCCGGCCGCCGTCCCCGGCGAGGCGGCGCTCTCCCGACGCCTGGTCGACCTGATGGACCCCGCCGTCGTGCTGCTCGACGCCGCCGACGAGGTGCTGCTGGCCAACCCCTCGGCCAGGGCGCTGGGCATCGTGCGCGGCACCCGGCTGATGGTGCCCGGGCTGATCACCGTCGCCCAGGAGGTCCGGGTCTCCGGCGGACGCCGATCAGACGTGCAACTGCCCGGCGACCTGGTGGGCTCGGGCCCGCGGATGGTCGGCGTGCACGGCGTCCGGCTGGACAGCGGACCCGCGCTGGAGCCCGGACCGGTCGCCCTGGTCCTGCAGGACGTCACCGAGGCCCGCCGGGTGGAGGCCGTCCGGCGCGACTTCGTCGCCAACGTCGGGCACGAGCTGAAGACCCCGGTCGGCGCGCTCGCGCTGCTGGCCGAGGCCACCCAGGGTGCGGCCGACGACCCGGAGACGGTGCAGCGCTTCGCCGCCCGGATGACCCACGAGGCCGACCGGCTGGCCCGGCTGGTCCGCGAGCTCATCGACCTGTCCCGGCTGCAGGGCGCCGAGCCGCTGCCCGACCTGTGCCCTGTCCAGGTGCACACCGTCGTCGCCGAGGCCGTGGACCGCACCCGGCTGGCCGCCGCCGCCAAGGGCATCGAGCTGGCCGTGGGGGAGCAGGACGACCTCGTCGTACGCGGTGTGGAGGCCCAGCTGGCGACCGCTGTCACCAACATGCTGGCCAACGCGGTCGCCTACTCCCCGGAGGGCACCAAGATCGCCGTCGGCACCCGGGCGCGGTCCGGGTTCGCCGAGATCGCGGTGACCGACTCGGGCATCGGGATCCCGCGGGCCGACCGGGCCCGGGTCTTCGAGCGCTTCTACCGGGTCGACCAGTCCCGGGCCAGCTCCACCGGCGGCACCGGCCTGGGCCTGGCCATCGTCAAGCACGTGGCCACCAACCACGGCGGCTCGGTCGCCGTGTGGAGCGAGGAGGGGCTGGGGTCGACGTTCACCCTGCGTGTCCCGCTCGCCCCGACGGCCCCGGTGCCCACACCCACCACCGACCCGGCGGGCCGGTCTGCCGACCGGGTCGCCGCCCTGCGCGCTGCCGTCACCGCGACCCCCGCCGGTGCCGGAGATCCCCAGAGAGGACGGTCATGACCCGAGTGCTCGTGGTGGAGGACGAGGAGTCCTTCTCCGATGCGCTGTCCTACATGCTGCGTCGTGAGGGCTATGAGGCCGTGGTCGCCGGCAATGGCATCGACGCGCTCGCCGAGTTCGACCGCAGCGGCGCGGACATCGTGTTGCTGGACCTGATGCTGCCGGGTCTGTCGGGCACCGAGGTCTGCCGGACGCTGCGCGCCAAGAGCGCGGTGCCGATCATCATGCTGACCGCCAAGGACACCGAGATCGACAAGGTCGTGGGCCTGGAGCTGGGCGCCGACGACTACGTCACGAAGCCCTACTCGGCGCGCGAGCTGCTGGCCCGGATCCGGGCGGTGCTGCGTCGGGGCACCGACACCGACCTGCCCGCCGACGCCACGCTCGCGGCCGGCCCGGTGCGGATGGACGTCGAGCGGCACACCGTCGCCGTGGACGGCGAGACGGTGTCGCTGCCGCTCAAGGAGTTCGACCTGCTGGAGTTGCTGCTGCGCAACGCCGGGCGGGTGCTCACCCGCGGGCAGCTCATCGATCGTGTCTGGGGCTCGGACTACGTGGGGGACACCAAGACCCTCGACGTCCACGTGAAGCGGTTGCGCGCCAAGCTCGAGCCCGACCCGGCGACGCCGAAGTGGCTGGTCACCGTGCGGGGGCTGGGCTACAAGTTCGAGGCCTGAAGAACAACCCCCTCGCTCCCACGACGTGCTCCGCACGCCGCGGGACCCTGCGAGGGGGCCGTTCCAGCAGGCTGCGGCTACTTTCCGCGGCCGGTCTCTTCCTGCAGCTCGTCGATCTTGATCGACGCGTCGGCCTTGCTGATGTCGTCGGGCACGTCTTCCCCGGCCTGCTGGGCCAGGGTGCCGAGGTAGCTCTTCTGGGCCCCGGTGGCGGGCTCGTCGCCGGTCACCCAGTCGGAGGGGTCCTTCTCTGCGGTGGGGTCGCCGGGCTTGCCGGAGTTCACGGGGGCGTCTGACTCGCTCATGTGTTCGAAGCTACGCGGGCACCGGGGAGTCCGCGCGGTGAGCGGCCGGGGTCACCGTGGCCCCGGTCGAGGAGGTCGCCCGCCTGGTCGGCTCCGGGACCGCGGCCAGGCTGCACGAGCAGTTCTCCCGCCGCCGGGGGATCAATCCGCTGGCCTGTCGGCGGGTCTTCCGCACCCGGCTGGGTTCAGGGGGAGCCGGGGCGGCGGCGGTGCAGCTCGACGGGCACCGGCTGCGGACTGGCGGGGTGCGGCGCGACCATGCCGGCGTCCAGGCGGGCCTCGGTCAGCCGGCGTAGCTCGGTGTAGGCGGCCCGGCCGAGCAGCTCGGTGAGCTCCGCGGCGTAGGTCAGCACCAGCGGCTCGGCCGACACGTGTGCGGTGGGCGACCCGGTGCACCACCAGTGCAGGTCGTGCCCGCCCGGGCCCCACCCGCGCCGGTCGAACTCGCCGATGCTGCTGACCAGCACCCGGGTGTCGTCGGGCCGGTCCACCCATTCCTGCTCGCGGCGGACCGGCAGCTGCCAGCACACGTCGGGCTTGGTCTCCAGCGGATGCCGGTCGGTCCGCAGCGCCAGCCCGTGCAGCGCGCAGCCCCCGCCGCCGGGGTGGTCGGCCCGGTTGAGGAACACGCACGCGCCGTCGACCACCCGGGTGCGCAGCGCGATCTCGCCGTCGTCGGCGGCCTCGTCCAGGACGTCGGGCTCGGTCCAGTCCCCGCCCCACTGCGGACGACGCTGCCAGTCGGCGTCGGTCAGCTCGGCGACGGCGGCCCCGACCCGCTCCAGGTCGTCGGCGTCGGTGAAGAACGCCCCGTGGTTGCAGCAGCCGTCCTCCGCCCGGCCCGCGACGACGCCGGCGCACCCGCGGCCGTAGACGCACGTCCAGGCAGACGTCAACCAGGTCAGGTCCGCGCGCACCTGGTGGTCGGGGTCGGCCGGGTCGGTGAACTCCACCCACTCCCGGGCGAAGTCCAGGCCCACCTCGTCCGGCGGTCCGTCCTCCTGCGGCTCTCCCACCGGACCAGTCCACCACGCGCCCGGGGGCACCCGGCAGACTGTCGACCCATGCGACTGGGAGTGCTCGACGTCGGTTCGAACACCGTCCACCTGCTGGTGGTCGACGCCCACCGCGGCGCACACCCCACGCCGGCCCACGACGACAAATCGGTGCTGCGGCTGGCCGAGCACGTCGGTGAGGACGGCGTGCTGTCCAAGGCGGGGGAGAAGGGGCTGCTGACCGCGATCCACCGGGCCCGCCAGGTCGCCGACGAGCAGGGCTGCGAGGAGCTGTTGCCCTTCGTCACCTCCGCGATCCGGGACGCCAGCAACGGGCCCAAGGTGCTCGAGCGGGTCCGTGACGCGACCGGGGTCGACCTGCAGGTGTTGTCCGGTGAGGACGAGGCGCGGCTGACCTTCCTCGCCGTCCGGCGGTGGTTCGGTTGGAGCGCCGGGCGGCTTCTGGTGCTCGACATCGGCGGCGGCTCGCTGGAGCTGGCCACCGGGGTCGACGAGGACCCCGACGTCGCGCTGTCCCTGCCACTGGGTGCCGGCCGGATGACCCGGCGCTTCCTGCCCGAGGCACACGAGGGCGGCCGGCCCAGCCTGGAGGCCCTCGGCGAGCTGGACACCCACGCCGCCCGGCTGCTGGCCCCCGCCGCCCGACGACTGGCCGCGGCCGGCCCGCCGGACCTGGTCGCTGCGACGTCGAAGACCTTCCGCACCCTGGCCCGGCTCACCGGTGCCGCGCCCTACTCCGCGGGCCTGCGGGTGCCCCGCTCGTTGACCACGGTCGGCCTGGGCCAGCTGGTCGGCTTCGTCTCCCGGATCGACTCCGGGGCGCTGGCCGAGCTGCAGGGCGTGTCGGTCGACCGGGCCCACCAGGTGCCGGCAGGCGCGGTCGTGGCGCGCGCGGCCATGCGCGCTGTCGACGTGCCGCACGTGGCAATCTGCCCCTGGGCGCTGCGCGAGGGCATCATCCTGCGACGGCTGGACGGACTGGAGGGCGCATGAGCGATCCGGTGGACCACTCGGTCCGGTCCCTCGCCGAGATCCTGCGGGAGCACGGCCTGGAGTCCGAGGCGGGAACCCGGCCCGGCACCACCGGCCCGGCGCGCCCCTCCCAGCGCAAGCGCGGTGTCGAGGACCCACCGCCCTCGCGGTCCGGGGCCACCGGCCGTGAGTGCCGTACCTCCGGTGCTCGTCGCGCCTCCGACCAGCCGACCCCGGTCGCCACGGTGTCCCCGGAGACCGCCGCACCGCGGGTGGGACGCCGCAAGACCGACGTCCACCTGCCCGAGCCCATCGCCCCCGGCCAGGGCGAGCTGTTCCCGACCGGCGGGCCCACCACGGCCGCCATCCCGGGTCTGCGGCCCTCCCGGACGCCGGGCGTGCCCACCCCCACCACGGGCTCCCGCTCCGGTGCCCCCGACCTGGCCTCCACCGGCCCGATCCCCAAGATCGTGCTGCCGGCCGAGGAGGAGGCCGCCGAGCCGCTGACCGTGGGGCAGAGCGTTGTCGCCTGGGCGTGGTTCGTCGGCGAGCTGGTGCTGGCCCTGGCCGTCGGGGTCGGCGTCTACTACCTGTTCACCGTGCTCTGGGAGACGCTGCCCTATCTCGCGGTGGTGCTGGCCCCGCTGGTGGTCACCGGGATGGTCGGCGGGGTCGCGTTCTGGCGCCGTCGGCACGGACAGGCCCAGCTGGAGACCCGCTTGCTGCTCCCGCTGCTGTTCGCCGGCACGCTGCTCGTCGTCGTCCCCGCGGCCGGGTTGCTCGCCGGCACCTGAGCCCCACTAGCGTCGTCCGGGTGAGCAGCGCAGACGCCCCCACCCGGTCCGGACTCGCCGTCGTCGGCGGCGGCAAGATCGGGGAGGCCCTGATCTCGGGCCTGGTCCGCCGGCCCGGCGCGCACGCCGACATCGTCGTCGTCGAGCGCAGCCCCGAGCGGGCCGCCCACCTGGAGCAGCGGTACGGCGTCCGGGCGCTGGACCTGGCCGAAGCCGCCGCGGCCAGCCGGGTGCTGCTGCTGGCGGTCAAGCCGCAGGACGTCGACACCCTGTTGGGGCTGCTGGCCCCGCACGTGGACGGCGACCACCTCGTCGTCTCGGTGGCCGCCGGCGTACCGACGGCCCGGATCGAGGCGGCCCTGCCGGCCGGCACCCCGGTCGTGCGGGTCATGCCCAACACCCCGGCGCTGGTCGACGAGGGGATGAGCGTGCTCTCGGCCGGGGCGCACGCCACCTCCGGCCACCTGGACGAGGCCCAGGCGCTGCTGTCGGCGGTCGGTCAGGTCCGCCGGGTGCCGGAGTCCCAGCAGGACGCCGTGACGGCGCTGTCGGGTAGCGGCCCGGCCTACTTCTTCTTCCTGGTCGAGGCGATGATCGACGCCGGCATCCTGCTCGGCCTGCCTCGCACGCTGGCCGCCGACCTGATCGTGCAGACCGCGCTGGGCGCGGCCACCATGCTGCGGGACTCCGGTGAGCACCCCGTCCAGCTGCGCGAGGCGGTCACCAGCCCCGGCGGGACGACGATCGCCGCGATCCGCGAGCTGGAGCGGCACGGCGTCCGGGCCGCCCTGATCGCCGCCATCGAGGCTGCCCACGACCGCTCGGTCGAGCTCGGCCGCTGACCCCGCCCGGGAGGGCCTCCTTCACGGGACCAGAGACGACCCGCGGGGCCCAGGGCTGCCTGTGGGTGGAGTGCGGACAGGTCACCCCGCCGTGTGGGCAACGCCGCGGGCCGGACTGATCCGTCCTCACGCATGGTGTTCGTGTGGCAGCTGCGAGTCGACTTGTCCACATTTTTTGAGGACAGAGTGTGATCGGAGCCCAACGGACTGGGGACGACGCGCCGGTGAACGGAAAATGGGGGTCTCCGTGTCGACATGTGCCCAGGACCGACCGGTCCGCATGTTCGATTCACCCATCGCTTCTGTCCCACCAGCCCCCTAACGTCTGTTCCAGCACGTAGGTGTCCCGTCCGCCGGTGGGGAAGCCGGCGGCCCGATGCGTGCTAGTAGCGGAGATGAACTGATGACCATGCCCCAGCGCGCCACGTACAACGCTCGTCCGGCCCAGTCCGGTCCGCGTCCCGTCGCCCGTCCCGTCTCGGCCGCCTCGGTGGCCCGTCCCATCGGTGCCCCGCACCCGGCGGCAGCCCCGGTCAACCGGCAGGCGCCGGTCCAGCCGCAGCGTGCCGCCGTCTCGTTCCTCACCGTCGCCGAGGTCGCGGCGATGATGCGGGTGTCGAAGATGACCGTCTACCGCCTCGTGCACGGTGGTGAGCTCTCCGCCGTCCGCGTCGGCCGCTCCTTCCGGGTGCCCGAGCGTGCCGTGCAGGACTACCTGCGCGACGCCTACACCGACATCGCCTGAGCGACCGCGGCGCCTGCGCCGCGGTCGCCCGGGGTCGGCCCGTCCACGACGGACCGACTCGGCACCAACCCCGGTCCTCGGGCCGGGTAGTCTCGACCGTCGAGCGTCGCAGTGCCTCCCCCGGAGGTTGCGGCGCACACGAGCGGAACACCCTCGCGCGGTGCCCGGCGTGACCACAGGTCACTGTCCCGGGTCCTGCGCGACCTCGACGTCGGGAGCACGCACATGGGTTCGGTCATCAAGAAGCGCCGCAAGCGGATGGCGAAGAAGAAGCACCGCAAGCTGTTGAAGAAGACGCGCGTCCAGCGTCGTAACAAGAAGTGAGCTGACGCTCGTGCCGCCCGCGGTCGTCCTGGTCACCGGTGTCAGTCGGTGGCTGGGCGGCGCGCTGGCGGGCGAGCTGGCGGCCGACCCCGCCATCGAGCGGGTCATCGGGGTGGACACCGTGCCCCCCCGCCCCGAGGCGCTCCGGCGCCTCGGACGAACCGAGTTCGTCCGGGCCGATATCCGCAGCCCGCTGATCGGCAAGATCATCGCCTCCGCGGCCGTCGACACGGTCGTGCACATGAACATCAGCTCGACCCCCGGCGGGTCGGGCGGGCGCACGTCGATGAAAGAACTCAACGTCATCGGCACGATGCAGCTGCTGGCCGCGTGCCAGCGGTCGGAGTCTGTGCGCCGGTTCGTGCTGAAGTCGACCAGCGCGGTCTACGGGGCCAGCCCTCGGGACCCCGCCGTCTTCACCGAGGCCATGCAGGCCCGGCGGGTGCCCGGCGGCGGGTTCGCGAAGGACAGCCTCGACATCGAGGGCTACGTGCGGTCCTTCGCACGTCGCCGCCCCGACGTCGACGTCGCCGTGCTGCGGTTCACCAACTTCATCGGCCCGCGGATCGACTCGCTGCTCACCGGCTTCCTGCGGATGCCGGTCGTGCCGACGCCGCTGGGCTTCGACGCCCGGGTCCAGCTGCTGCACGAGGACGACGCGCTGGCCGTGCTGGTCCGCGCCACCACCGGCGACTACGCGGGCACCGTCAACGTGGGCGCCGAGGGCACCGTGCTGCTGTCCCAGGCCATCCGGCGGCTCGGCCGGGTCGCGCTGCCGCTGCCGTCTGCGGCGATGGGCCCGCTGGGCAAGCTGACCCGCAAGGCAGGGATCACCGACTACTCGCCGGAGCAGATGCGCTTTCTGAACTTCGGCCGGGTCGTGGACACCACCCGGTTGCGGCACGAGTTCGGGTACTCCCCGCGCTTCACCACGGCCGCCGCGTTGGCCGACTTCGGCCGTACGGTGGCACCCGTGGTCGCCCCCGAGCTCGTCAGCGGCCTGACTTCCGGCGCCCAGCTGGCCGTGGGCCGGCTGGCCGCGGTGATCGACGGCGTCGGTCGGGCCACCTCCCGCTCGGCGGCACCCTCCGGTGGCCACCTGCAGGCGGTGCGGGATGCCTGAGGCCCGGGTCATCCGACTGCACCCCGACGGCCCCGAGGAGCCGGTCGAGCCGGCCGCGCCCTCGCGCGGCTGGGACTCCTCCGTCGCCGGTGGGCTGGAGTTCCTCCGCCGCCGGCTGACCGGGGACTACGACACCGACGAGTTCGGCTTCGACCCCGACCTCGCCGACCACCTGCTCCTGCCGGCGCTGCGCCCGCTGTTCGAGCGCTGGTTCAGGGTGGAGACCGTGGGACTGGAGAATGTGCCCGACGTCGGCGGTGCGTTGATCGTGGCCAACCACTCCGGCACCGTCCCGATGGACGCGCTGATGACCACCGTGGCCCTGCACGACGAGCACCCCGCTGCCCGTCGATTCCGGCTGCTGGGTGCCGACCTCGTCTTCCAGGTCCCCTTCATCGGGGCGATGGCCCGCAAGCTCGGCGCGACCCTGGCCTGCAACGAGGACGCCGAACGCCTGCTCACCGACGGCGAGCTGGTCGGGGTGTTCCCCGAGGGCTTCAAGGGCGTGGGCAAGCCGTTCAGCGAGCGGTACACCCTGCAGCGCTTCGGGCGCGGCGGGTTCGTCACCGCGGCACTGCGCACCGGGGCGCCGATCGTGCCGTGCGCGATCGTCGGGGCCGAGGAGATCTACCCGATGATCGGCAATGCCAAGACCGCCGCCCGGGTGCTGGGACTGCCCTACTTCCCGATCACCCCGACCTTCCCGCTGCTGGGCCCGCTGGGTGCTGTCCCGCTGCCCTCGAAGTGGTTCATCGCCTTCGGCGAGCCGATCGAGACCGCGTCCTACGGGCCCGGTGCCGCCGAGGACCCGATGCTGGTGTTCAACCTGACCGACCGGGTGCGCGAGACCATCCAGCACTCGCTGTACCAGCTACTCCTCAGGCGCCGCTCCGTCTTCGGCTGACGTCTCACCACCACTGGGGCAGGTCGCTGCCCCAGGGGGTGCCCACCCGCCGGTACGTGGCCGGGGACCCGTCGACGACCAGGGCCGGGACGGCGCAGGTCAGCGAGCCCACAGTGACTGTCGGCAGCCCGGCCACGTCGAGCCGGTCGGGGCCGCCGCCGTCGTCCTGGGTGGTGCCCAGCCGCTGCAGGGCCAGGCCGGTCCGGGCCAGCGCCACCGCGACGTGGTGCGAGCCCCCGCTCGCCGCCCGGGCGCGCAGGGCACAGACGATCCCGGCGGCGAGCAGGTGGCCCGAGGCGTGGTCCAGCGCCTGGGCGGGCAGTGCGCCCGGCGTCCGGCCGTCACGGCTCTCGGTCGTCGCGATGCCGGAGGCGGCCTGCACCAGGCTGTCGAAGCCGCGCCGGTCGGCCCACGGCCCGGTAGTGCCCCACGCGCTGACGGTCCCGACGACGATCCCGGGGTGCCGGGCGGCGACGTCCCCGGGTGCCAGTCCGAACCGGTCCAGGGCGCCCGGACGGTAGCCCGTGAGCACGACGTCGGTGCTGTCCAGCAGCGTCTCCAGGACGTCGGGGTCCCGCCGCAGGTTGAGTAGGGCGGAGTGCTTGTCCTGTCCGGTGTCCAGGTGCTGCCAGCCGATCTCGGCGGGAACGGGTGGGTCCACCCGGAGGACCTGGGCGCCCAGGACCGCCAGGTCGCGACCGGCCACCGGGCCGGCGACCACCCGGGTCAGGTCGAGCACCCGGATGCCGCTCAGCGGGCGGGTGGCATCGGGGCTCCAGGGGCGCGGGGCGGCCGCTCCCAGGGCCGTCCGTTGCACGAGGGGGGAGTCGGCGACGGCCAGCAGCTGACCGTGCGCCGCCCACTCCTCGGGGGTGCGCACCGCCACGACCAGTGCGCCGCGGCCGGCGGCGTCCTCCGCGAGGTCGTGGGCCGGACGGCGGGCCAGCGCGACAGCCAGCTCGGGTGGGCCGGCGTCGGTCGCGAGTCCGAGCAGGGACAGCAGCCGCTGGGCGTGGTGGGGGTGGTTGGCGTGCGTGCGCACCCACCCGTCGGCGGCCGGCCAGAAACCGGACAGCGGCGCGAACGCGGAGACCGCCTCTCCCTCGATGCGGAGGAGGCGGTCGCTGGCGAAGGAGCCGGTCACCCGGGTCCCGTCGACCGGCACCGGTCGCGGCGTGGTCTGCCGGCGGTCCGCCAGCACGAGCTCGGCGGCCACCGACACGACCCCGACGCTGTCCAGCGCCAACGTGCCGACCGCCAGCCGGGACGGCAGGGCAGCAGGGGTGGGCCGGAGCAGCGCGAGGTGCCCGGCGTCCTGTCCCAGGTCCGACCAGGCCTCCCGCGCGACGGCTCCCGGGCCCGCGTGGGGCCCAGCAGGGCCCGCGGTCACCAGGGCCAGTGGTTGCGGCGGCGCAGCGCGATGAGCCCGCTGACGGCACCGCCGCCCAGGGCGGCGGCACCCAGCGTGGGGACGCCGATCCGGGCCGCCTTGCGGCCGGTCCGGAAGTCCTTGACGTCCCAGCCGCGCGAGCGGGCCACCGCCTTGAGCTCGCTGTCCGGGTTCACCGCGACCGCGGTGCCCACCATGGACAGCATCGGCAGGTCGTTGGAGGAGTCGCTGTACGCAGTGCAGCGGGTGAGGTCCAGGCCCTCCCGCTCGGAGAGCGCGAGCACCGCCTGGGCCTTGGCCTCGTGGTGCATGAGCTCGCCGACGAGCCGGCCGGTGTAGACGCCGTCCACGATCTCCGAGACCGTGCCCAGCGCACCGGTGAGTCCCAGTCGACGGGCGATGACCGAGGCCAGCTCGACGGGGGTGGCGGTGACCAGCCAGACGCGCTGGCCGGCATCCAGGTGCTGCTGGGCCAGCAGCCGGGTACCCGACCAGATCCGGTCGGCCATCAGCTCGTCGTAGATCTCCTCGCCGGCGTCCACGATCTCGGTGACCGTCTTGCCGGCGATGAACGCCAGCGCGTTGTCCCGCACGGCGTGCACGTCGACGGCGGACTCGCTGCCGGCGACCCGGAACTTGGCCTGCTGCCAGACGAAGCTGGCGACGTCGCGGCCGGTGAAGTACTTGCGGGCGGCCAGTCCGCGGGCGAACCAGAAGAGCGAGGCGCCCATCATCATCGTGTTGTCGCAGTCGAAGAACGCGGCCGCGGTGGGGTCGGGCTCGGCGGCCGGCGGACCCTCGACGTCGGCGGCCGCGGCCGAGGCGGCACCGGCGACGAGCGCCCGGGTCTCCTCGTCCTCGATCCCGGCCGGGGTGCGGGCGCGGCCTCCCCGGAAGGGCACACGGACCACGGCGGACACCCCCTGGAGACCGGTCGGCCCCCGGGCGGGAGCGCCTGTGACGACCCTAGCGGGAGGGGCTCAGCAGCCCACGGTGATCAGCGGGGGGACGCAGACCTGGACGCCGGGCACGAGCGGCGGCACCTCGGCGAGCGACCCACCGGACGTGGTGGTCACCGCAGGCGCCGGCACCGGCACCGGCAGGCCCGCAGCGGGGCTGCTCGGGGCGTCCGTGGTGGACGGCGCGGCGCCGCCGGTGGGCGCTGCACCGCCACCGCCACCGCCACCGCCACCGCCACCGCCACCGCCACCGCCACCGCCCCCGCCA
>JBBSVA010000021.1:0-43762 GCA_038233915.1 Mycobacteriales bacterium
GCGAGCGCCATCGCGCACGCGCTGCGCCGGCTGCTCGGTGAGCCGGCGCCCGACCCGGCGTTCGAGGTGGACGCGAACCTGCGGCCCGAGGGCCGGCAGGGCGCGATGTCCCGCAGCCTGTCGGCGTTCCGGGAGTACTACGAGCGTTGGGTGTCGGTCTGGGAGGTGCAGGCCCTGCTGCGCGCCGTGCCGGTCGCCGGCGACGAGGAGCTGGGGCGGCAGTTCTGCGACCTGATCGACCCACTGCGTTGGCCGGCCGAGGGGCTCACCGACGCCCAGGTCGCCGAGATCCGTCGGATCAAGGCCCGGGTGGAGAGCGAGCGGCTGCCCCGCGGCGCCGACCCGGCCACGCACACCAAGCTCGGCCGCGGCGGCCTGGCCGATGTCGAGTGGACCGTCCAGCTGCTGCAGCTGCAGCACGCCCACGACCACCCCGGCCTGCAGGTCACCCCGACCACCGAGGCGCTGGACGGGCTGGCCGCGGACGGGCTGCTCGCCGTCGACCAGGTCGAGGCGCTCCGCGACGCGTGGGAGCGGGCCAGCCGGGCGCGCAACGCGGTCTTCCTGACCCGCGGCCGACCCGGGGACCAACTGCCCCGGCAGGGCCTGGAGCTGTCCGGCGTCGCCCGGGCCAGCGGGTACGGCGCCGACGTCGACCCCGGTGAGTTCCTGGACGACTACCGCCGGGCCACCCGGCGCGCCCGCACCGTCGTCGAGCGGGTCTTCTACGGCGCGGAGCCCACGGGCCCCTGACCCGGGGAGGGAACAGCCACGCGGGTCCGGGCTGTTGCCGACGACGACGTCAGCCCGCCACCTCCTCCCGACCGGAGCCGCCGCCGTGCCCATCGAGTTCCTCGGCATCGCCGCCACCAACGACGGGTCGGAGACGACGCCACGCTCGGGCCCCAGCTTCGACCGGGAGTTCACGATCCGGCTGGGCCGGGCGCACGAGGAGTCCGGCTGGGACCGGGTGCTCTTCGCCTACGGCTCGGGCGCCCCGGAGCCGTCGGCGGCCGCGGCCTGGCTGCTGGCGCACACCGACACCTTGCAGGTGCTGCTGGCCCACCGGCCCAACGTCAGCTACCCGACGTTCGCCGCCAAGACCTTCGCCACCCTGGACCAGATCGGCGACGGCCGGCTGACCGTGCACTTCATCACCGGCGGCACCGACCAGGAGCAGCAGCGCGAGGGCGACTACCTGACCAAGGACCAGCGCTACGCCCGCACCCGGGAGTACATGCAGATCGTCAAGAAGGCCTGGACGTCGCACGAGCCCTTCGACTGGGACGGCGAGCACTACCAGTTCGCCGACTTCGTCTCCGACACCTTCCCGGTCCAGCAGCCGCGCCCCGACGTCTCCTTCGGCGGCTCCTCGGACGCCGCCTACGCCGCCGGTGGCGCCGAGGCCGACGTGTTCGCGCTGTGGGGCGAGCCGCTGGCCGAGACCGCCACGCAGATCGAGCGGGTGCACGCCGCCGCCCGGGCCGCCGGGCGCACCCGGATGCCCCGGATCCAGGTCGCCTTCCGGCCGATCATCGCCCCGACCGAGGAGCTTGCCTGGGAGAAGGCGCACCGCACGGTCGACCGGATCCGGGCCATGCGCAACGGCACCCAACGGTCGCCGCTGTCGATCAGCCGGCCGTCGGCTGCGGGCCCGGAGAACACCGGCTCGCAACGGCTGCTGGAGATCGCCGAGCGCGGCGAGCGCTTCGACCGCGCGCTGTGGACGCCGACCGCCGCGGCCAGCGGGGGAGCGGGCAACTCCAACGCCCTGGTCGGGACGCCGGAAACCGTGGCCGCCGCGCTGCTGGACTACGTGGACCTGGGCGTGGACATCCTCTCGATGCGCGGCTACGACCTGCTCGAGGACGCCGTCGACGTCGGCCGGCACGTCATCCCGCTGGTCCGCGAGGAGGTGGCCCGACGCGACGCTGCGGGGTTCGGCCTGGGGGCCGGCAGGGAAGGGGTGGGCCGTGCCCGACGAACGTGAACCCGCGACCATCACCCCCTACCGGGACGGCCCGCTGGTCGTGCGCGGTGACTTCCGGCTGGTCGACGCCGACGGCAACGAGTTCGACCCTGGTCGGGACGTCGTCGCGCTGTGCCGGTGCGGCAAGTCCGGGCTGAAGCCCTTCTGCGACGGCAGCCACAAGCGGGCCGGGTTCTCCGCCCCCTCGGCCCCACGCAAGCAGCGGCCGTCGTCCCGGCTGGAGGCGCTGGAGGCCGCGGAGGCCGCGGAGGCCGACGAGCAGTCCTGACGCCGACGGCCCAGCCACCTGGGGGCGGGGCCATCGGCTCCAGCGGTCAGGCGTGCGCGGGGACGCCGCCAGTGACCGTGCGCATCGCCGTCCGGCCGGTGGTCCACTCCTGCAGCACCCGCGCCCCGGCCCGCAGCTCCAGCTCCATCGCCACGGCGGCCCCGAAGAGCACGCTCTCGTGGACCTGCGGCTCCTCACGCACCAGCGAGCCGCACATGTCCACCGAGGCGACCTGCTCGTGCACGGCGTCGGCCTCCACGTGCTCGTCGTAGAACAGTGTCGCGTCCTCGCCCTTGCCCAGCCGACGCAGACCCGAGGCGTACCGACGGCTGGGCTCGGTGGACGTCATCTCCAGCATCGCCAGATGGCCGACGGTGGCTCCGCGCAGCCGCCGGTGCAGGCCGAAGAAGCTCATCGCGTTCAGCGTGGCCAACTGCTCGGCCGGTGCGGCGTCCACGTGTGCGCCGTGTGTGTCGTCCAGGCCGAAGGTGCGCATCAACCGACCGAACAGCGCCGAGTGCATCCGGACGGCGGAGCCACCGCCGTACTCGTCGGCCTGGATCTCGACGAGGGCGGCCTTGGCCTTCCCGGTCACCCGGGGGATCGCCCAGGTGTGCGGGTCGGCCTCTTTGAGGTGGTAGACCGACCGCAGCACCAGGAACTCGGCCCACTGCCGCTCGTCGGCGTGCTTGGCCAGGAACGACGACAGCGAGGGCGCGTCGTCGGCGGCGACCATCGCGGCCAGCTGCCGGTCGACCGGCTGCCCGACCGGGGCGACGTCGTCCACCCAGCGGTCGGCGGCCTCGTGCAGAGCGGTCTCGAACCGGGCCTCCAGGACGGCGCGCAGTCGCAGCAGGTCCGGGTCCCACTCCCAGCGCTCGTCGACCTCGGGGAAGCCGCGGTAGTGCAGCTCGTAGCAGACGTAGAGGCTGACCTGGAGGTCGTCGTCCGCCAGGGGGACGGGGGTCGCGGCGGCCTGGTCGGCCAGCGCGAGGGTGCCGGGGGACAGCGCGCCTCCGCGGACGAGGTCGGCGAACAGCGCGGTGGACAGCGGCCCCCGGGGCTCAGGCAAGGACATGTCCCGGTTCCTGCCCACCCGGGTGGGGGCTTGAACACCTGCCTCGTCAGGGGCGTGCGGGGGTGCCCGCGACCGCGCCGAAGAGGGCCCCCGGCCGCCTCAGGCCTCGAACGCCTGTGCCATCCGGGCCTGCTCCTCCAGCACGTCGCCCATCCGCGCCTGGACGACGTCCAGTTGGCCGATCTGCTCGCTGGTCGCCCGGATCCCGGCCGACACCGAGCGGGTGGTGTCCTGGATGGCGGCGATCTGGTGCGCGACCCGCTGGGTGGCCCCGGCGGTCTCCCGGGCCAGCTCCTTCACCTCGTTGGCGACGACGGCGAAGCCACGACCCAGCTCGCCGGCCCGGGCCGCCTCGATGGTGGCGTTGAGGGCCAGCAGGTTGGTCTGATCGGCGATGCCGGAGATGATCCGGATGACCTCACCGATCGCCGTCGAAGCCTCGCCCAGGGCGTCGACCTCGGCGGTCATCGAGGCTGCTTGACCGACCGCGGCCTCGGCGACCCGGCCGGCGTCGTCGGCGGCCTGGCGGAGCCGGGAGACGGTGTCCAGCAGGGCGCGGGCGTTGGCGGCGTCGCTCTCGCTGCGGCGCAGCACCTCCAGCCGCTGGGAGACCAGCTGGGCGACGTTGCGCAGCGCGGAGGCCCGGGACTCCGACAGCTCGATGGTCGCGGTGGTGAAGAAGTCCATCGCGCCGATGACGTGCCCGCCGACGGTGACCGGGAAGCAGACCCCGGACCGGACGCCGGCCCGCTGTGCCGCCGGCGCCCGCACGCAGTCGGTCAGCTCGGCCAGGTCGCGGACGAAGACCAGGTCACCGGCCCGCCAGGCCCGCCCGGACAGCCCGACGCCCTCAGCGAAGCTGGCGGCCAGGGTGACCTCGCGGAACTCCTGGCCCGCCGAGCCGGACTCGGTCTCGAAGCGCAGGTGGCCGGCCGCGGGGTCCAGGGCCCAGTAGGAGCCGTAGGCCCAGCCGAAGGCGTGGCGCACGGTGTCCAGGGCCGTGCGCAGCGCGTCGGCCTGGCTGGTCACGGCACCGATCTCGGTGACGACGGCGGTGACGGCGAACCGGTCGTCGACGGTCTCCTGCAGCTGGGCCTCGGCCCGGGCCCGCCGGCCGGCGTGTGCGGCGAGCCGGGCGATGGCCTGCCACGTCTCGGCCCGGGCACCGAAGAACGGCAGTGCGGCGCGGGCGTAGAACTCCTGCAGGGCGACGACCTCGCCGTCGGCCAGGACCGGCAGGAAGCAGCCCTGCCCGGCGCCGACGACCGACGCGGTCGCCCAGCGGGTGCAGGTGGCGGGGTCCGTGCTCGGCCCGGTGAGCACCGGGACGCGGCGGGCCAGGGCCTGCCCGCCGGCACCGGACGCCCGGGTGAGTACCGCGGACGGCGCCCAGGAGGGCACCATCGCGGCGACCAGCGAGCCGGTCTCGTGGGCGAGGGTGAAGCCACCGGGGACCGGCAGCCAGACGGCACCGTAGGCCAGGTCCAGCGCACTCACCAGGGTGGCAACGACGACCCGGTGGGCGGCGGCCTCGTCGGAGACGCCGGCGTCCAGGGCGGCGATGACCTGCTCCAGCGCCTCGACGTCGTGCGGGACCGTGGGGGCGGGGCGGGCGTCTCGGGTCTGGTTCCTGGTGCGTCCCAGCATGTTTTTGGTGCGTCCCAGCATGGGGGCTCCTCGGCGAGGTCGTGGGCCGGCGGTGCCGACGACCTCGTTTCGGACAGCGAGGGGACCAGTTGAGTCGAACCACTGCCGATGTCTGGACCTGGCGTCGTGCCGTGCTGGGGTCAGGAGGCCAGTCGCAGGGCCGGGCGACGGCGCCGGGCCCAGAGGCCGAACCGGTCGTCGCTGAGCGCTGCGTCCAGGCAGGGGCCGCTCATCGCGCAGCGTGGCTGCTGGCAGACACAGTCAGTCCGGCTCAGCTCGTTGCGGGGCCGGCTCGCGGTGGTGCGGGTCATCGGTTGCTCCTGGTAATCGGGGGGTCACTTGAAGCTACTTCCAGGAGACATGTCGATTCGTCGGCAATCACTGCCGAGCCCGCGCGGGCGGCAGGTCAGGTAGCGCCCTGGTGCTGGACGCGACCCGGCCCGGTCGTCCAGCCGGCGTCCGCCGGACGCACGGCGGCCCCCGATCTCGGTGAGGTCGGGGGCCGCTGTGACGACGGTGGATCAGATGTCGTAGTACATCGCGAACTCGTGCGGGTGCGGGCGCAGGCGGATCGGGGTGATCTCGTGTTCCCGCTTGTACTCGATCCAGGTCTCGATCAGGTCGGAGGTGAACACGCCACCGTCGAGCAGGTAGTCGTGGTCCACCTCGAGCCGGTCGAGGACGGCGTCGAGGGAGGCCGGGACCTTCTCGATGCCGAGGGCCTCCTCGGGCGGCAGCTCGTAGAGGTCCTTGTCGACCGGGGCCGGGGGCTCGATCTTGTTCTTCACGCCGTCCAGGCCGGCCATCAGCATCGCCGAGAAGGCGAGGTAGGGGTTGGCCGACGGATCGGGCACGCGGAACTCGATGCGCTTGGCCTTCGGGTTGTCACCCGAGATCGGGATCCGGGTGCAGGCCGAGCGGTTGCGCGCGGAGTAGACCAGGTTGATCGGGGCCTCGAAGCCGGGCACCAGACGGTGGTAGCTGTTCACCGTAGGGTTGGTGAAGGCCAGCAGTGACGGGGCGTGCTTGAGCAGGCCGCCGATGTAGTGGCGGGCCATGTCCGACAGGCCCGCGTAGCCGGTCTCGGCGGCGAACAGCGGGACGCCGTCCTTCCACAGGGACTGGTGGCAGTGCATGCCCGACCCGTTGTCGCCGAAGAGCGGCTTGGGCATGAAGGTGGCGGACTTGCCGGCGGCCCAGGCGGTGTTCTTGATGATGTACTTGAACAGCATCAGGCTGTCGGCCGAGCGCAGCAGGGTGTCGAACTTGTAGTTGATCTCGGCCTGCCCGCCGGTGCCCACCTCGTGGTGGCCCCGCTCGAGCTCGAGGCCCGCGTTGGCGAGGTTGACCATCATCGCCGAGCGCAGGTCGCTCTGCTGGTCGGTCGGCTCGACGGGGAAGTACCCGCCCTTCTGCCGGGTCTTGTAGCCCAGGTTCGGGCCGACACCGTTCTCACCGGTCAACGAGCCGGAGTTCCAGACGCCCTCGACCGAGTCGATGTGGTAGTATGCCTCGTTGATCGAGGTGTTGTGCCGCACCGAGTCGAAGACGTAGAACTCGGCCTCGGGGCCGAAGTAGGCCGTGTCGGCGATGCCGGAGCTGGCCAGGTACGCCTCGGCCTTCTTCGCCACGTTCCGCGGGTCACGGGAGTAGGCCTCACGCGTGATCGGGTCGTGGATGAAGAAGTTCACGTTGAGTGTCTTGTACGTGCGGAACGGGTCCAGGAAGGCGCTGTTCGGGTCGGGCAGCAGCAGCATGTCCGACTCGTTGATGGTCTGGAAGCCGCGGATGGACGAGCCGTCGAAGCCCAGTCCGTCGGCGAAGGTGTCCTCGCCGAACGTCTCCGCGGGGATGGTGAAGTGCTGCATGACGCCGGGGAGGTCACAGAAGCGGACGTCGACGAACTTGACGTCGTTGTCCTGGATGTACTTGGTGACCTCGTCGGGACTGGTGAACATCGATCCTCCGAGAGTGGGCGGACGGCCGACTCGAAAGCTACGAGCGGGGGGTTGCCCTCCGGTGTCTCGCGTGTTTCCTCGTCGTTACAAGGCCCCGGCGTGTCGTCTCGGCCCCCTGCAGGGTCCCGCCGTGAGCTTGCGAGTGGTGGGAGGCAGGGGGTCCTTTCACTACGCTGGCCGGCATGGTCAGGGACGAGAAACCACCCTCTCAGGGCCGGGTGCGCGGCGCCTCGCTGGGGCTGCCCGCCCAGGGGCCCGGCTCGATCGCGTCCTTCAGCACCCGGGCCGTCGGGTTCCTCATCGACGCCCTGGTGGCCGCGCTGGTGGCGGCGCTCGTCGTCCAGGGCTTCCCGCAGAACTGGAGCCTGCTGTCCTTCGGGTTGATCACGGTGGTCTCGCTGGTCGCGGTCGGCCGGACCCCGGGGATGGCCGTGCTAGGCCTGCAGCTGGCGCACCCCCGGCAGGGGGAGCGGGTGGCCGTCTGGCGGGCCGTCGTCCGGACCGCGCTGCTGATGGTGCTCGTGCCCGCCCTCGTCGTGGACAGCGACGGTCGCGGCCTGCACGACCGGTTCACCGCGACCGCGGTGATCTGCACCCGCTGAGCCGCCCCCGCGGTGATCTCAGACCCCCTGCCGACGTCGACGGGCCCCACACCAGCAGGACCGGGGCCCGTCGCGGCGTGCGGGTCAGCGGCGGCGCATCTGCCGCTGGCTGACCGACATCTGACGACCGCCCGGCATCGGGCCGCCGGGGATCGGCATCCGGGCCCCACCCAGGGCGTTCATCCGCTTGCCCAGGCTGTTGACCTCGGCACCGTCCAGGTTGCGGGGCAGCTTCATCACGTGCGAGCTGAGCTTCCTCAGCGGCACCTGGCCCTCGGCGTCGCCGACGGTGATGTCGTAGATCGGGGTGTCGCCCACGACCTTGGCGATCCGGCGCTTCTCCGCTGCGATCAGCGGGCGGATGCGCTGGGGGACGCCCTCGGCGACCAGGATGATCCCGGGCCGGCCCAGCACCCGGTGCACGGCGTCCAGCTGCGGGGTGCCGGCGACGCCGGAGCTGACCCGCCAGTCACCACGCATGCCCTCGAGCACCCACGCGGCAGCGCCGGGCTGCCCCTCGACCTGGCGGTAGGCCGAGCCCTGCGCCCGGCGGCCGAAGATGATCAGCGCGGCCAGCAGACCCAGCAGGACGGCGATCGGGATGAAGAGCAGCGGCGCCCCGAAGAGCACCGCGATCAGCTCGATGACGGCGGCGACCACCACGAAGGCGATCAGCATGATCCACGGGAGCTTGGGGTCGTTCTTGTACGTCAGGCTGTAGGCCTGCTTGATCTGGCTGCCCTGCGTCTTGATCTTCGTCCAGCGGCCGACCTTGGGCTTGCCGTCCTTGCCCAGCTTCGGGCGTTCGCCGGCCTTGCCTCCCGGAGCGGTCTTCGCGCCCTTGGCGCCGGCCTTGGTGGACCCCGTCGAGCCCCCCGCCTTGGTCGGCGGGACGGGGGCGTCTGTGGACTTGCTGCGTGCCATACCGGCGAGGATAGGCCCCCGGGACGGAGTCGCCGGGGGCCCTCCGGCGTGGCGGGTCAGACGGCGGGGGTGAGCCCGCGGGCCGCGACCGCCTGCTGGTACAGCCGGCCGGCACGGTAGGAGCTGCGGACCAGCGGTCCGCTGAGTACGCCGGGGAACCCGATCTCTTCGGCCTGCGCGGCGAAGTCGACGAACTCCTGCGGCTTCACCCAGCGGACGACGGGGTGGTGCCGGGGGCTGGGCCGCAGGTACTGGGTGATGGTCAGCAGGTCGCAGCCCGCGTCGTGCAGGGCCTGCATGGTCTCGGTGACCTCGTGCGGCTCCTCGCCCATGCCCAGGATCAGGTTGGACTTGGTCACCAGGCCGGCCTCGCGGGCGGCGGTGAGGACAGCCAGCGAGCGCTCGAAGCGGAAGCCGGGCCGGATGCGCTTGAAGATGCGCGGCACCGTCTCGACGTTGTGCGCGAGCACCTCGGGCCGGGAGGAGAAGACCTCGGCCAGTTGGTCGGGGTCGGCGTTGAAGTCCGGGATGAGCAGCTCAACTCCGCAGCCGGCGACCGCACCGTGGATCTGACGGACCGTCTCGGCGTACAGCCACGCGCCGCCGTCGGGCAGGTCGTCGCGGGCGACGCCGGTGATCGTGGCGTACTTCAGCGCCATGGTGGCGACGCTCTCGGCGACCCGGCGGGGCTCGTCGCGGTCGTAGTCCGCGGGCTTGCCGGTGTCGATCTGGCAGAAGTCGCAGCGCCGGGTGCACTGGTCACCGCCGATGAGGAAGGTGGCCTCGCGGTCCTCCCAGCACTCGTAGATGTTGGGGCAGCCGGCCTCCTCGCACACCGTGTGCAGGCCCTCGCGCTTCACCAGCGACTTGAGCTCGGTGTACTCCGGGCCGGTCCGGAGCCGGGTCTTGATCCAGTCGGGCTTGCGCTCGATGGGCGTCTGGGCGTTGCGGACCTCCAGCCGGAGCATCTTGCGCCCGGCCGGGTCGATGCTCGCCGTGCTCGCCGGGGTGGCTGTCGTCGGCGCGTCGCTCATGGTCGTCACGGTACTCCGGCGGGTTGTGGCCCCGCCGTCCCCGGAGACGCCACAGGGGGCGTGCCGGTCGCCCGGTACGCCCCCTGTGGGCCACCTCCCTGTGGGGAGGTCGTGCTCACGCCTGGTGCTTGCCACCCTCGGTGTCGTCGGCCTCGCGGCCGATCGCCGGCTTGCCCAGCGTCTCGTCCGACGGGACGGTGTTCACCTGGGGCGGGGTGTCGTCGCGGGAGTCGGACTCGGCGCTGTCCTCGTGCCCACCGTCGCGCCAGCCCAGGTCGGTGTTGGCCGGGGTGGCGTCGCCGGAGGCGTCCTCGGCGGTCGAGACGGCGGTGCCGCCGTCGGTCTCGGTGACCGAGGTGTCGGCCGGGTTGGTGGGGCTGCTGGGCACGGGGTCCTCCTGGTAGGTGGGGACGGGGCCGTCGCCGGTGGGCGCGGGGGTCCACGGGTCGTCGGTCTTCTGGCGACGGAGGAGGCCGAAGACGACGCCACCGACGGCGAGGGCCACGACGACCCACGGCCACCGGCGCGGCTTCTTCTCCAGGCCGGCGCGGTACTTGAGCTCGGTCGTCTGCTTCGAGACGTCCTTGCCGGCCTTCTTCGCGGCCTTGGCCAGTTCGTTGCGGCGCTTGTCGGCCTTCTTCGACAGCGCGTCGGCCTTCTTGCCCACCGCCTTGCGGTTGGCCTCGGCTGCGGCACGCAGGTCCGCGACCCGGGCGGCTGCCTGGTCGCGGGCCGCCTCGGCCGCCGCAGCGGCGTCCGAGCGGGCCGAGGAGGCGCGCGCGGTGGCCGTCTTCCTGAGCTTGGCGGCGTCCTTCGCGGCCTGCTCGCGGGCCTTGGCGGCCTTCTTGCCGGTGTCCTGCGAGGCAGCGGCGACGGCGCCACCGGCGGAGCTGGCCGCAGCCGTCAGTTCGGCGCGACGGGCCTCGAGCTCGCCCTTGGCGGTCTCCAGGCCGGCGTGCAGGGTGCCGCGGGCGTTGCTGAGCGCGGGCGCGGCGGCGCTGCGGACGGCGGCGGCGCGGGGGGCCGCGTAGCCGACGGCGGTCTCCCGGGCGGCCTCCAGCCGGGGCTGGGCGGCAGCGACGGCGGCCTGGACGCGCGGGGCGACGTCCTTGTCCAGCGTCTGCTGCGCGGACTTGGCGGCCTGCTCCAGCTTCGGTGCGGCGGCGTCACGGGCCTCGGCCAGCTTCGGGCCGGCGACGGCGACGGCGGTCGCGATGCCGGCGGCGGCCTGCGAGCGGGCGGACTCCAGACGCGGGACGACGTCCTTCTCGTAGACCTTCTGGGCGTTGGCCAGCTGGGGGGCCAGGGACTTCTGCGCAGCCTCCAGGCGGGGCACCAGGACGTCGCGGGCGGCCTCGAGCTGCGGGGACACCGCGGCGACGGCGGCCTCCAAGCGCGGGGCGATGTCCTTCTCCAGGGTCAGCTGTGCGGTCTTGGCGGCGGCCTCCACGCGCGGACCGAGCTGTTCCGCCGTGGCCCGACCGGCCTCGGTGACCGCCGAACCGATGTGGGCGAGGCCCTCCTGCAGTTCGGCCCCGATGACCTGGGCATGGCTCTTCTTGCGGAACACTGACGCACCTCCGAGTTGATCGTCTCGGGGGTCAGTCTGCCCGGCCCGGGCCCTCGCCACACCCCGGGGCGCCGGGTGTGACCTGCGGCGCTCCGGCTCGACGTGCCAGCCTGACGGGATGCAGCTGCGGATCTTCACCGAGCCCCAGATGGGCGCCACCTACGACGACCTCCTTGCCGTCGCCCGGCGGGCCGAGGAGACCGGCTTCGACGCCTTCTTCCGCTCCGACCATTACCTGACCATGGGCGGGGACGGGTTGCCCGGCCCGACGGACGCCTGGCTGACCCTCGCCGGGCTGGCCCGGGAGACCTCCACGATCCGGCTGGGCACGCTGATGACGGCGGGGACCTTCCGGCTGCCCGGGCCACTGGCGATCAGCGTGGCCCAGGTCGACCAGATGAGCGGTGGACGGGTGGAGCTCGGGCTGGGCTCGGGCTGGTTCGAGGCCGAGCACACCGCCTACGGCATCCCCTTCCCGTCCCTGGGGGAGCGGTTCGACAGGTACGCCGAGCAGCTCGCCGTCGTCACCGGGCTGTGGTCCACGCCGGTGGGGGAGACGTTCTCCTTCACGGGCGAGCACTACTCCGTCCTCGACTCCCCTGCTCTGCCCAAGCCGGTGCAGGCCGGCGGCATCCCGGTGCTGGTCGGCGGGGGCGGGAAGAAGCGGACCCCGGCGCTGGCCGCCCGGTTCGCCACCGAGTTCAACACCCCGTTCGCTTCGGCGACCGACGCCGGGGTCATGTTCGACCGGGTCCGCGGCGCGTGCGCCGAGATCGACCGGGACCCCGCGACGATGACGATGAGCTCGGCGCTGGTGCTGTGCGTGGGTGCCGACGACGCCGCGCTCACCCGGCGGGCCGCGGCCATCGGCCGAGACGTCGACGAGCTGCGGGCCAGCGGTGTCGCCGGGTCCCCGGCGGAGGCGGTGGACACCCTCGGGCGGTTCGCCGAGGCCGGGGCGACCCGGGTCTACCTGCAGGTGCTGGACCTGGCAGACCTGGACCACCTGGACCTGGTCGCCGCCGAGGTGGCGCCCCAGCTCGGCTGACCCCGGCGCCGCCGATCAGCGGCCCCAGCGCGGGTCTCGGCCCTGCCAGGCGACGAGGCGCTCGATCGGGGTCGCGTCGGGGTGGGCCGGCACCTCGGCGGCGAACGGGAAGCCGTCGGGGCGGGTGCCGGGGGGCAGCAGCTGTCGGCTGGCGGCGGCGCCGACCTCGACCACGTCGGGGGCGAAGTCCACCGGACGGCCGACGGCGACGCCGAGGTCCCAGGCGTGCGTACAGAGCTCGCCGACGTAGGTCGCCAGGACCGCGGCCCCGGGCAGCACGCCGATGGGGTGTTCGACGTCGCGGGTGAGCAGGGCCTGGTCCGACCAGACCGACCGGGCGTCCTCGGACGCCGTCCACAGGGCGTCGTCCACCCCGTCGGCGGTGACGTCGGTGGCCACGGCCGGGACCTCGAACGGGGCCCCGCCGCGGCCCACGTGGGCGACGCGGCGATAGACGGTCAGCAGGTGGCTGCGCAGGTCCCGGACGGTGAAGTCGGTGCACGGCGTCGGGTGGTCCAGGACGTCGTCGGGCAGGTCGAGGACGACGGCCAGGGTGCCGGTGGCGGCTGCGTCGAACGCCGCGCGGGGGTCGGTGGTGGTCTCGGTGCTGGTCATGTCCCCACCGTGACGGGTGAACTGGCCACCCTGTGGCCAGTTCTGCGAGCAGACTCCGAGAGTGCGCGCCGACAGACTGATCGCGGTCCTACTGCTGCTGCAGCGACGGGGCCGGTGCACGGTCGCCCAGGTGGCCGCCGAGCTGGAGACCTCCCAGCGGACGGCGCGCCGCGACCTGGAGGCGTTGGCCCTGGCCGGGGTGCCGGTCTACAGCACCCGGGGCAGGGGCGGCGGGTGGTCGCTGGTGGGCGGCGCCCGCACCGACCTGACCGGGCTGACCTCTCTCGAGGCCCGGGCGCTGTTCCTCCAGGTCGGGCAGGCGGGCACCGACCCCGCGGCCCGCGCGGGGGTGCGCAAGCTGCTCGGGGCGGTGCCGGCCCCGTGGCGGGAGGAGGCGGAGCGGGCGGCCGGTGCGGTACTGGTCGACGCGGCGTCCTGGGGGGCGGCGCCCCAGGAGGACCCGCCGGCCCTGGCCGGCCTGCTGCGGGCCGTCGTCGACGGTGCCGAGGTCGAGCTGGCCTACTCGGGTCCGGGGGGTCCCAGCTCGCGGGTGCTGTCCCCACTCGAATTGGTGAGCAAGGACGGGCGCTGGTATCTGGTGGCCGAGACCGCGGCCGGGTCCCGGACCTTCCGCGTCGACCGGGTCACCGCCCTCAGCCCGACCGGGCGGGCGGCGGACTGGCCGGTGGACTTCGACCTGCGGCAGGTCTGGGCGGTCCGCCGCCGGGAGTTCGAGCGGGACCGGCACGCCGAGTCCGCCCACGCCCTGGTCGACCCGGTGGTGCTGCCCCGGTTGCGACGGCTGCTGGCCCACCGGCTCGTGGTGCAGGACGGTCCCGGTCCCGACGGACGGGTGCCGGTCGTGGTGGTCGGACCGGTGCCGGAGGTGACGGCCCTGGAGCTCGCCGGGTTCGGCGCCCGGGTGGAGTTCACCGACCCGGCGGCCCGCGGGCAGCTCCGCGCCCTGGCCGGGGAGCTGGGAACGCTGTACGGACCGCCCACCGGCCCGGGGTAACCTCGGCACGTGTCCGGTGGACTGCTCCTTCCGAGGCCGTGCTGACCGCACCTGCTCAGGTCACCACGGCTGCCCCTCCTGCGTGAGGGGTTTTTTTCTGCCCACCCACCGGCACCGCCACCCAGGAGTCCCGCGATGAGCCAGCCCAGCACCGACGCCGTCCCGCCGCACCGTTACACCCCGGCCCTGGCGCAGCAGATCGAGCTGGCGTGGCAGGACCGGTGGGAGTCCGAGGGCACGTTCCACACGCCAAACCCAACCGGCCGGCTGGCCGAGGGTTTCGAGCGGGTGGCCGACCGGCCCAAGGCCTTCCTGATGGACATGTTCCCGTACCCCTCGGGCGCCGGGCTGCACGTCGGGCACCCGCTGGGCTACCTGGGCACCGACGTGACCAGCCGCTTCCTGCGGATGGACGGGCACAACGTGCTGCACCCGATGGGCTATGACGCGTTCGGGCTGCCGGCCGAGCAGTTCGCCGTCCAGACCGGGCAGCACCCGCGGGTCACCACCGAGGCCAACATCGCCGCGATCGCAGCACAGCTGCGCCGCCTGGGCGTCGACCACGACACCCGCCGCACCTTCGCGACCATCGACCCGGGCTACTACCGGTGGACCCAGTGGATCTTCACCCAGGTCTTCGGCGCGTGGTTCGACACCGCCGCGGGCAAGGCCCGCCCGATCGCCGAGCTGGTCGCCGAGCTGGACGCCGGCACCCGTCAGCCCGACACCAACCCCTTCGACCGGCCCTGGGCGGAGCTGATCGAGGTCGAGCGACGTCAGGTCGTCGACCTGCACAGGCTGGCCTACCTGAACCAGGCGCCGGTCAACTGGTGCCCGGGCCTCGGCACGGTGCTGTCCAACGAGGAGGTCACCGCCGACGGCCGCTCCGAGCGCGGCAACTTCCCCGTCTTCCGGCGTCCGCTGACCCAGTGGATGATGCGGATCACCGCCTACTCCGAGCGCCTGCTGGCCGGCCTGGACCGGCTGGACTGGTCGGACTCGCTGAAGCAGATGCAGCGCAACTGGATCGGCCGCTCGCGCGGAGCTCGGGTCCGGTTCGGCGACATCGAGGTGTTCACCACTCGCCCGGACACGCTCTTCGGCGCCACCTACCTGGTGCTCGCCCCCGAGCACCCGCTGGTCGCCGCGATGACCGCCGACGCGTGGCCGGCCGACGCCGACCCGCGCTGGACCGCCGGGGCGGGCACCCCTGCCGAGGCGGTCGCGGCCTACCAGCTGCAGGCCTCCCGCCGCTCCGAGCTGGACCGGCAGGCCGAGGGTCGGGACAAGACCGGCGTCTGGCTGGGCACGACGGCAGTCAACCCGCTGACCGGGCGTGACCTGCCGGTCTTCATCGCCGACTACGTGCTGACCGGCTACGGCACCGGCGCGATCATGGCCGTGCCCGGCGAGGACACCCGTGACTTCGAGTTCGCCGACGCGTTCGGCCTGCCCGTCGTCCGCACCGTCCAGCCGCCGGAGGACTTCGAGGGCGGCGCCTACACCGGCTCCGGCCCTATGATCAACAGCTCGAACGACCAGCTGTCGCTGGACGGGCTGGACAAGGCCACCGCGATCGTCACGGTCACCGAGTGGCTGGTCGCCGGCGGCCACGGCGAGTCGACGACGACCTACAAGCTGCGGGACTGGCTGTTCAGCCGGCAGCGCTACTGGGGCGAGCCGTTCCCGATCGTCTACGCCGTCGACGGCCCGGACGCCGGGCTGCCCGTCGCCGTCCCCGCCGACCAGCTGCCGGTGCTGCTGCCCGACGTCGACGACTACTCCCCGAAGACCTTCGCCGACGACGACGCCACCTCTGCGCCCGAGCCGCCGCTGTCCCGGGCCACCGACTGGACGACGGCGACGCTGGACCTGGGCGACGGGCCCCGGCGGTACCGCCGCGAGACCAACACGATGCCCAACTGGGCGGGCTCGTGCTGGTACTACCTGCGCTACCTGGACCCGGGCGACGACGAGCACTTCGTCGACCCGTCGCTGGAGGCCTACTGGATGGGGCCGCGGTCGGCGGGCGACGTCGGCGGGGTGGACCTGTACGTCGGCGGCGTCGAGCACGCCGTGCTGCACCTGCTGTACGCCCGGTTCTGGCACAAGGTGCTTTTCGACCTGGGCCACGTGAGCTCCGAGGAGCCCTTCCGTCGGCTGGTCAACCAGGGCTACATCTCGGCCTACGCCTACACCGACTCCCGGGGCTTCTACGTCCCGGCCGCGGACGTCGTCGAGCGCGACGGGGCCTTCTTCTACGACGGCGAACCGGTCGACCGTGAGTACGGGAAGATCGGCAAGAGCCTGAAGAACATGGTCACCCCGGACGACATGATCGGGGCCTACGGAGCCGACACCTTCCGGGTCTACGAGATGTCCACCGGCCCGCTGGAGCAGTCCCGGCCGTGGGACACCAAGGCCGTCGTCGGATCCCAGCGGCTGCTGCAGCGGGTCTGGCGGGTCGTCGTCAACGAGGTCACCGGCGAGGTCCGGGCCGCGGACGAGGAGCTGTCCACCGACACCGCGAAGGCGCTGCACCGCGCCGTCGACGGCGTCCGGGACGGCATGGGCACGCTGCGGTTCAACGTGGCGATCGCCCGGGTCGCGGAGCTGACCAACCACCTGACCCAGGCGTACGGGCAGTCCGGTCCGGTGCCGCGGCAGGTGTGCGAGTGGCTGACCCTGCTGGTCGCGCCGCTGGCCCCGCACGTGGCCGAGGAGCTGTGGTCCCGGCTGGGGCACACCGACTCCTCCGCGTGGGCGCCGTTCCCGGTCGCCGACCCCGCGCTGCTGATCGACGACACCGTCGAGGTCGCCGTGCAGGTCAACGGCAAGGTCCGCGCCTCGGTGTCCGTGCCGGCCGACGCCGACGCCGCGGCCCTGGAGGCGGCGGCGCGGGCCGACGAGCGGATCGCCGGTCAGCTGGAGGGCAAGACGGTGCGTCGGGTCATTGCGGTGCCCGGCCGGCTGGTCAACTTCGTCGTCGGCTGAGCAGGGGCCTCCCCGCCGCCCTCAGGCGTCCGGGCTGCGGGGGGTGAGCTCGATGCCGATGCCGAGCGGCCCCCGCCGCCCGGCGCGGCGCTGGGCCAGTCGGGCGCCCAGCCGGCTGAGCCGGAACTGCCAGCCGTAGCGGGCCTCCATCGCCGAGTCGACCCGGGACCAGGCGTCGGACGGCAGCAGCGTGGCGGTGGCCCCGACGTGCGGACCGCGGACCCGGCCGCGGGCGTCGCAGTCGGCCAGCAGCACGTCGGAGGTGTGCCGGATGCGCTTGACCTTGCCGGCGTCGGGGTTGGTCCAGACCAGGCGGGCCTCGCCGTCCGGTGCGCACCAGACCGGTGTCGTCACCGGGGTTCCGGTGCTCCGGTAGGTGGTCAGCGCGACGTAGCGGCCCGCCGGCAGCCCGGTCATCCGACCAGGGTGGGTGTCAGCACCGAGCGCATCGCTGCCTCGACCGGGTCGAGCAGCTCGGCGACGGTGACGTCCCGGCCCAGCTCTGCGGTCAGCGAGGTGACGCCGGCGTCGACGATCCCGCACGGGATGATCTCGCCGAACCCGGCGGTCAGGTCCGGGTCCCCGTTCAGCGCGAAGCCGTGCATGGTGACGCCCTTGGCCACTCGGACGCCGATTGCCGCGATCTTGCGGTCCGGTCCGCGGTCGTCGGCCCGCACCCAGACCCCGCTGCGGCCCTCGACCTGCTCGGTGACCACGCCGAGGTCGCGGCAGACCTCCATGAGCGCGATCTCCAGGCGGCGGACGTGCGCGACGACGTCGACCGGGTCGGGCAGCGCCACGATGGGGTAGCCGACCAACTGGCCGGGACCGTGCCAGGTGATCTTGCCGCCTCGGTCGACATCGACCACGGGGGTGCCGTCCTGCGGCTTCTCGTGGGCGAGGGTGCGGCGCCCGGCGGTGTAGACCGAGGGGTGCTCCAGCAGCAGCATGGTGTCCGGCCCCGTGCCGGCCACCCGGGCGCCGTGCAGCTCACGCTGCCACGCCCAGGCCTGCTCGTAGTCGACGGTCCCGGCCCGCACCACCTGCAACTCGGTCACGCCTGCCAGCCTAGGCCCGTCCGGTGGGTGGCGGGCACACCCCGACCAGTCCACCGGGTCGACGCCGATCGGTGGTCGCGCGGCCGGTCAGCGAGCTGCCCGGCACGGAGCTGCCTGGTCGTCGAGCTCTCCGGTCGGGGCCGCCTGGTCGGGGCCGCCTGGTCGTTGCCGCCTGGTCGGGGCCGCCTGGTCGTTGGCCGCCTGGTCGTTGGCCGCCCGGTCAGGGCAGCCGGCGCGGCGCAATCCGGGTCTCGGTGGCCTCCGCCCCGTCGTCGGACTGCCCTGCGGTGCGTTGCACGTGCCAGGCGGAGACACCGGGCCGGTCGGCGGCCGCCTCCACCAGCTCGGTGCCGCGGTAGACCAGCCCGACCTCGGCCTCGGTGGCGTAGCCGGCCGGCAGCGTTCCGTGCCGACGAGCCCCCGGTAGAGCGGCCGCCGCCGCGGCTCCGAGTCGTGGTGCACCGAGTTGGAGTGCGGGAGCAGCGCCGGGCCGTTGGTGACCGGCCGCAGGTCGGGGTCGAAGCTGTCGGTCGTGCCGCCGGCGTGCCAGCACAGCGACCCGGCGGACACCCCGCCCAGCACGACCCCGGCCCGCCAGGCCTCGGCGAGGACCTCGTCCAGCCCGTGCACCCGCCAGACCGCGAGCAGGTTGGCCACGCTGCCGCCGCCGACCCACACCACGTCCTGGGCCAGCAGGTGCGCCCGGACGTCGGCCACGGTCGGCATGGTGAACAGGCTCAGGTGGGAGACGTCGACGTCCCGACCGGCGAAGGCGGCGTAGAAGGCACCGACCCGGGCCGGGTCGTCCCCGGTGGCCGTCGCCAGGTGGACCGTCGGCGCCGCGGCGCTCACGTCGGCTGCAACCGGCGCAACACGGCCCGGGCCGTCCGGGCCCCGCTGGCCATCGCGCCCTGGATGGACGGGGTGTCACGGTGGTCGCCGCAGACGAACAGGCCCTCGCCCAGGTCGACGGGGCGACGGAGCTGCAGCGGCACGGTGGCGGCGGGCTGGGCGCCGGTGACCGTGACGCTGGTCAGGTGCTGGAGGTCGGTGGTGGCGACCCCCTGCGCCCGGGCCACCTCCTCCCGGACCTCGACCTCGGTGGACGGGGCCAGCGTCGAGCTGGCCACCAGCGCCCGGCCGTCGGGGCTGTAGGCGGGCTGCGCGTCGCTGACGACCACCGAGTTGACCAGCCGGCCGCCCGGGATGCCGAGCACGATGAGCGGGGAGTCCCACGGGGAGGCGGGCAGCACGTGCAGGTGGGTGGTGACCTGCCGGGGTGCCGACGCCTGGACCGAGGGCAGCAGCCGGGCCGCGGTGTCCGGGTCGGTGGCCACCACGACAGCGTCGGCCCGGGTGGTCCCGGACGCGGTCCGCACGCTGGTGCCGTCGACGGCGAGGACCTCGGTACCCAGGTGTCGGGAGGTGGCCGGGAGCCGGTCGGCGAGCTGCTCGCCGACCGCCTGCATCCCGCGCGCGGGCAGGCCGATCCGGCCACGCACGAAGCTGCGCCACAGCAGGTCCAGGTACCGGCTGGAGGTGGCCAGCTCGGACTCCAGCAGCACGCCGGACAGGACCGGCCGGAAGAAGCGCTCCAGGGCGACCTCGCCCACCCGGGCCCGCCGCAGCGCCTGCTCGGCAGTCCGCTCGGGTGCAGCGAGCAACCTGTCCACAGGCAGGTAGCCGGCGCGCGCGGAGAACAGGCCGAGGGCTGCCTCCTGCAGCAGGTTCCCGATCGGAGCCCGGACGGTGTCCACGGTGCCCGAGGGGTGCCGCCGGGGGTCGACCACCCGGTGTGCCCGGCCGTCCACCCGGACGATCGCGCCGGTCCAGAACCAACCCAGGTTCAACGCGGCCAGGTCGAGGTCGGCAGCCGCCCTAGGGTAGCCGGTGTTCAGCACCTGGAACCCGCGGTCGACGCTGAATCCGTCCACCCGGTCGGTGCGCAGCCGGCCACCCACGCGGTCGGCGGCATCGACGAGGTGGACGTCCCGGCCCGCGGCGGCCAGTCGGGTGGCTGCGGACAGCCCGGCGAGCCCCGCTCCGACGACGACGACCTCGACCCGGTCAGGCAGTGACATGCCCCTGAACCTAGGCGGCGGGAGCCCGGGCGACCCGTCGGGTGGCCGGTCTGTGGACGGCCCCGGGGCCTGTGGACAGCCGCGCACGTCAGGGGCTCGAGACCCCTACCGTCCCCGGGCATGCCCCTGCGCCCGCCGCTCGACCCGGCCACCCCGCCCGTCGTCCCCGGGTACGTCCTGGAGGAGCTGCTCGGCCGCGGTGGTTCCGGTGAGGTCTGGCGGGCTCGGCCTCGAGGTGGGGGCGGGCAGGTCGCGGTCAAGGTGCTCATGGCGGGCGACCCGGCCCGGCAGGACCGGGAGGCCGCGCTGCTCGGCGAGCTCGACCACCCGCACCTGGTCCGGCTGGTCGAGGTCGTACACCGTGAGCTGCGCGGCGGGGGCACCCAGGTCGCCCTGGTGCTGGACCTGCTGGCCGGCGGCAGCCTGGCCCGGCTGCTGGCCCGGCGGGGACGGTTGCGCCCCGGCGAGGTGGTCACGGCCATCGCTCCGGTCGCGGCCGCGCTGGCCCACGCGCACGACCGCGGCATCGTGCACGGCGACCTCTCGCCGGGGAACGTCGTGTTCACCGCCGAGGGCCGACCCGTGCTCACCGACCTCGGGGTCGGCCGGGTGCTGGGCCAGGAGTCCGACGTCGAGGTCACCCCCGCCTACGTCGACCCAGTGGTCGCCCGTGGCGGTGCACCCGGTCCCGCGTCGGACGTGTTCGGAGTGGCGGCCGCGGCGTTCCACGCCCTCACCGGCGTCCCGCCCTGGAACGCCGCCGGCGCGGCCGCCACCTTGGCGGTGGCCTCGGCCGGTCAGGTGCCCGACCTCGGCCTGCTGGCCCCGGACGCACCCGCGGATCTCGTCGAGGTCATCGAGCGCGGGATGTCCCCGCACCCGCACCTGCGGGGTACGGCCGCCGCGTTCGCGCTGGACCTGCGGCACGCCTGTCGCCCCGAGCGGATCGCGATGCCCCGCGCGGGCGTGGACGACGCCCTGCTCGCCCACACCGGTCAGGTGCCCCGCACCGAGCTGACCCATCAGGTGCGCCGCCCGGCGGGCTCGCACTCCGCCCCGGTCGGGCGGAGCCGGTGGTCGGCGCTTCGGTCGGGGGCGACCCGGCTCACGCCGTCGACCTCGGGGGTGACCACCGGGGTGCGGCGGGTGGCCGCTGCCGGGGTCGTGCTGGTCGCGTTGGCCGGTGCGGGCTGGGTCGGGGTGCAGTGGGGGCAGACCGGCGTCACCACCCCGGTGCCGGCCGCGAGGACGACCGCCGTGCCGTCGCCCCCGGGAGAAGACGACGCTCTCGGGGCGGACCCGACGACCCCTAGCAGCACCGGCCCCGCCATGGCGGTGCCGGGCACGACGGGGCCGCCGACGCCGACCAGCGGACCGACGGTTAGCAGCCACCCGGTTCCGGCAGCGGCCCCCGTGGCTGCTGCCCCCACGGCACCGGACGACGTCGAGGGCTGGCAGGCGCTGGTGGCCGGCCTCTACGCGGCCCGGGCCGAGGCCTTCACCGACGGGGACGTCGAGCGGCTCACCGACGTCTACGCCCCGGCCTCCGACTTGCTCACCGCGGATGTCACCGAGCTGACCGCGATGACCGTCGCGGGGGGCGGGTGGCAGGACTTCGGGCCCGTCGTCGACGAGGTGCTGTCGGTCGGCACGCCCGAGGCCGCGAACGGTGCGGACACCGACCAGGTGGTCCTGCTGCTGGTCGACCGGGTGCCGCCCTACCGCGTCGAGGACGGGTCCGGTCGGCGCACCGAGGTGGCCGGCCGGGGGTCCGCGGAGGTCACCATGACGCTGGTCCGCACTGCCGTGGGCTGGCGTGTCCTCGATGCCCGGCGCCTCGCGTGAAGCTTCGGGAAGAGCGCCCGGGGCCACTTGTGCGGCCCCGGGAACAGCGTCGAGGGTCAGTCCCGGGAGACGGCCCAGCGCAGGGCGGACTCGACATCGCCGTGCGTGAAGGTGAACCCGGCGTCCATCAGCACCCGGGGGAGCGCCCGCTGACCCGCGAGGACGCCGACCCCGGCGAACTCGCCCAGCACGATCGACAGCGCGAAGCCGGGGACGGGGATGATCGTGGGCCGGTGCAGCACCCGACCGAGGGTGTCGGCGAAGGTGGCGTTGGTGACCGGCTCGGGGCCGGCCAGCACGACGGGCCCGGAGACGTCGGCGGTCAGCAGGAAGCGGATCGCGTCGACCTCGTCGCGGAGGCTGATCCAGGGCCACCACTGATCCCCGGAGCCCATCTTGCCGCCCACCCCGAGGGAGAACAGCGGCTTGAGCTTGGCCATCAGGCCGCCTCTGCCGAGCACCAGACCGGTGCGCAGGTGGGCCACCCGGATGCCGTCGTGCTGGGCGGGCTCGGTGGCGGCCTCCCATTGCTGGCAGACGTCGGCCAGGAAGTCCGTGCCGGCCGGGCTCGTCTCGTCCAGCACCGTGTCGCCGCCGTCGCCGTAGTACCCGACGGCGGACGCCGAGAGCAGGACCCGCGGGCGGGACGGATCGGCCGCGGCAGCGTCGGCCAAGGCCTGGGAGACGGTGCGGGTGCTGTCGACCCGGCTCTGCACGACCTCGCGCTTGTAGGACTCGGTCCAGCGCTTGTCGCCGATGCCCACCCCGGCAAGGTTCACCACGGCGTCCACGTCGGCCAGCACGCTCGCGGCCAGCTCGCCGTGCGAGGGGTCCCAGCGGTGCTCGTCGGCAGTGCGCGGGGTGCGGCGGACCAGCCGGAGCACCTCGTGGCCGTCGGACCTCAGGGTCTTGGTGAGCTCGGTGCCCACCAGACCGGACGAGCCGGTGATCGCGATCTTCATGGGGTCGAGGACCTCCGGGTCTTTCGTGCGCGTCGTGGGTGTGGAGCAGCTACTTCGGGCGTCGACCCGGTCGGCGGGGGCGATCTGCGTTGGTGTGCCCCGGAAGGGCCCCACCGACATCTCGGGCCCCGGCAGCTGCCGGGGCCCGAGGGGGTGGATCAGTGCGTCAGCTCAGCTGAGGCCGACCTCGGCGTGGAACTGACCGGCCTCCAGCCGCTCCTTCATGCTGGTGAGGAAGCGGGCGGCGTCGGCACCGTCGACGATCCGGTGGTCGTAGGACAGCGCCAGGTAGACCATCGAGCGGACGGCGACGACCTCCCCGAGCTCCTCGTCCTGCACGACCACGGCCCGCTTGACGACCGACCCCGTGCCCAGGATGGCGACCTGGGGCTGGTTGATGATCGGGGTGTCGAACAGGGCGCCCCGGCTGCCGGTGTTGGTCAGCGTGAAGGTGCCGCCACCGAGCTCGTCGGGGGTGACCTTGTTCGTGCGGGTGCGCTCGGCCAGATCGGCGATCTTGCGGGCGATCCCGGCGATGCTGAGGTCGCCGGCACCCTGGATGACCGGGACCAGCAGACCACGCTCGGTGTCCACCGCGATGCCCAGGTTCTCGGCGTCGTGGTAGGTGACCGTGCCGGCCTCCATGTCCAGCGAGGAGTTCACCGTCGGGTGCGCCTTCAGGGCCTCGACCGCGGCCTTGGCGAAGAAGGGCAGGAACGACAGCTTGACACCCTCGCGGGCCGCGAAGTCGTTCTTCACCTGGTTGCGCAGGTTCGCGATCCGGGTGATGTCGACCTCGACCACGGTGGTCAGCTGAGCGCTGACCTGCAGCGACTCGACCATCCGCTTGGCGATGACGCTGCGCAGCCGGGACAGCTTCTCGGTGCGGCCACGCAGCGGCGAGGCCTGCGGTGCCGGCGCAGCGGCCTTTGTGGGAGCCGCAGCTGCGGGCTGAGCGGCAGCCACCTCGGCCGGGGCCTCGGCCGGAGCTTCAGCAGGGGCCGAGGCGGCCAGCACGTCCTGCTTGCGGATTCGGCCACCGACACCGGTGCCCGACAGCGTCGACAGGTCGACACCGTGCTCGGCGGCCAGCCGACGCACCAGCGGCGTCACGTACGCGCCGCCGCCGTCGCCACTGGGCGCCGCGGGAGCGGCCGCCGGGGCGGACCTGGAGGTCGGGGCGACCTGCGGGGCCGGCTCCGACGTCGGGGACCCGGCCGGCAAGGCACCGCTGGATCCGTAGTCCCCGCCCGGGGTGGGGTTGTCCGTCTCGGCCTCGACCGGGGTCGGCTGGTCCTGCGGCTCGGAGGCCTTCTCCTCAGCCGCCGCAGGGGCCTCGGGCGCCTTGTCCTCGGTCGCAGCCGGGGCCGCGGACCCACCGGCAACGCCGCCGATGATCGCCAGCTCGGCGCCGACGTCGACGGTCTCGTCCTCGGCGACCAGGATCGTGGTCAGCGTGCCGGCGACGGGGGAGGGGATCTCCGTGTCGACCTTGTCGGTCGAGACCTCCAGCAGCGGCTCGTCGACCTCGACGGTGTCGCCCTCGGCCTTGAGCCAGCGGGTCACGGTGCCCTCGGTGACGCTCTCGCCCAGCGCCGGCATGGTCACCGGGGTGCCCGCGCCGTCACCGCCGGAGTCGCCACCGGATGCCGCGGGGGCGGCCTCCGGCTCGGGGGTCGGCTCGGGCTCGGCAACCGGCTCGGCAGCAGGGGCCTCGGCAGGGGCCTCGGCAGGGGCCTCGGCCTGGGCAGGCTCCTCCGCGGGGGCGCCGTCGTCGCCACCCTCGCCCTCGCCGCCGATGACGGCGAGCTCGGCGCCGACGTCCACCGTCTCGTCCTCAGCGACGATGATCTTGGTCAGCACACCGGCCGCGGGCGACGGGATCTCGGTGTCGACCTTGTCGGTCGACACCTCGAGGAGGGGCTCGTCGACCTCGACGGTGTCACCCTCCTGCTTGAGCCAGCGGGTGACGGTGCCCTCGGTGACGCTCTCGCCCAGGGCGGGCATCGTGACGGACGTCGGCATCGAATGCAGGTCTCCTCAGGTCAGGGGTGCTGGGGTACGGCGGGTGGTGGTCGGTCGAGCGGGTCAGCTGTGCGAGTGCAGCGGCTTGCCGGCCAGGGCCAGGTGCGCCTCGCCGAGGGCCTCGCTCTGAGTCGGGTGCGGGTGGATGAGGGAGGCGACCTCGTCGGGCAGGGCCTCCCAGTTGTAGATCAGCTGAGCCTCGGCCACGAGCTCACCGACGCGGGAGCCGACCATGTGCACGCCGACGACGGGGCCGTCCTTGGCGCGGACCAGCTTCACCGCGCCCTGGGTCTTGAGGATCTGGCTCTTGCCGTTGCCGCCCAGGTCGTAGTTCACGACCTCCACCTCGCCGTGCTTCTCCCTGGCCTGGGCCTCGGTGAGACCGACCGAGGCGACCTCGGGCTCGGAGTAGGTGACCCGGGGGACGCCGGCGTAGTCGATCGGCACGACCGGCAGCCCTGCCAGCCGCTCGGCGACGAGGATGCCCTCGCCGAAGCCCACGTGGGCCAGCTGCAGCGTGGGCACCAGGTCACCGACCGCGGAGATGGTGGGCACGTTGGTCTGCATGTACTCGTCGACCATCACGAAGCCGCGCTCCATGGTGAGGCCGGCCTCCTCGTATCCCAGGCCCTCGCTGACCGGCCCGCGGCCGACCGCGACCAGCACGACCTCGGCCTCGTAGGACTTGCCGTTCTCCAGCTCGACGGAGACGCCGTTCTCGGTCGTGGCGACCTTCGAGACGCGGCTGCCCAGCGAGAACTCGATTTTGCGACGGCGGTAGGCGCGCTCGAGCAGTTTGGAGGAGGACTCGTCCTCCAGCGGGACCAGGTGCGGCAGACCCTCGATGATCGTCACGTCGGCGCCGAAGGACTTCCAGACGCTGGCGAACTCACAGCCGATGACGCCGCCGCCGAGGATGATGACCGAGGCGGGGACCCGCTCGAGCTCGATCGCCTGGTCGCTGGTGATGACCTTGGTGCCGTCGAGCTCGATGCCGGGCAGGCTGCGGGCGTAGGAGCCGGTGGCCAGCAGGACGTGCGTGCCCTCGTAGGTCGTGTCACCGACGGCCACGGCGGTGGGGGAGACGAGCTTGCCCTCGCCCTCGACGTAGGTGATCTTGCGGCTCTTGATCAGACCCTGCAGGCCCTTGTAGAGCTTCGCGGTGACGCTGTCCTTGTAGCTGTTGACCCCGGCCATGTCGATGCCGGCCAGCGAGGTCTTGACGCCGAACTGCTCGCCCTCGCGCGCCATGTCGGCGACCTCGGCGGAATGCAGCAGCGCCTTGGTCGGGATGCAGCCGCGGTGCAGGCAGGTGCCGCCCACCTTGTCCTTCTCGATCAGGACGACGGACAGACCGAGCTCGGCACCACGGAGGGCGGCGGCGTAGCCACCCGATCCACCACCGAGGATGACCAGGTCGGCGGGCTGGGTGGGTGCGCTCACGGGATCTCCTCGGTGCGGACGGGTCGGGCGTCAGCGGGCAGATCGTGCTCGCTGCGGCCGGTTCAGGACCTGTGCAGCCCCATCCTGCCACTAGCGGGGAACGGGCGGCCGGGCTGCTCCGTTGGTCCGCTGGGTGCCGTGTCGGTGACCCCCACGACCGCGGCACCAGCCGGGCCGGTGGCGGACGAGGGGAGCTGGGCATGGGTCTGGTCGACAGGCTGCGGGGCCGCGGCAAGGGCGGCGCTGCGGGGGCACGAGGTCCACGGCGGGGCACCCTGGACCGGGCCTCGGGCAAGCCGGACCTGGCCCACCTGGAGCAGTTCGTGGCCACCCGCCGTGGGGTCGAGGGCTACGTCGAGCCCCGCACCGCCGTCACCGAGACGACGATCCTGCTGGTCGCTGCGGATGGTGAGTGGACCCGACGTCGCATCGACGGCCCCGACGTCGCGCGTCGGCTGTCCAAGGACCTTGCGGTGCCGGTCTACGACGCCCAGATCACCGGGTACCCGCAGCGCATGCGGGACTGGAGCGCCGCGCAGAAGGACAAGCTGCAGTGACCGGTCCCGCCCCGGGCACCCGGGACGGGACGGACGGTCAGGAGCGGATCAGCGCCTCGATGGTCGCGAGAAGGGTGCGGACCGGGACGCCGGTGCCGCCCTTGGGCGTGTAGCCCCACGCGGCCCTGGTGTTGTAGGCCGGCCCGGCGACGTCGATGTGTGCCCAGGGCAGTCCGGCCGGGACGAACTCGGCGAGGAAGTGCCCGCCCACGAGCATCCCGCCCAGCCGGTCGGCGTTCGCGTTCACCATGTCGGCCACCGGGGAGTCCAGCCCGCGGCGCAGCTCGGGGGGCAGCGGCATCGCCCACATCGGTTCGCCGCTGCGCGCGCTCGCCGTCACGACCAGGTCGCGCAGCTCGTCGCTGCCCATGACGCCGGCGGTCCGGTCGCCCAGGGCGACCGTCTGCGCGCCGGTGAGCGTGGAGGTCTCCAGCAGGTAGTCGGGGGAGTCCTCGGCGGCCCGGGCGATGGCGTCGGCGAGCACGACCCGGCCCTCGGCGTCGGTGTTGGTGATCTCGGCGGTCTTCCCGTTGCGGAAGGTGACGACGTCGGCCGGGCGGTAGGCCGAGCCCGACGGCAGGTTCTCCGCGATCGGGACGGTGGCCGTGACATCGACGGCGAGGCCGAGCTCGGCAACGAGGCAGACGGTGGCGATCACGGCGGCGGCGCCGGCCATGTCGCTCTTCATGTCCTCCATCTTGGCGGCGGTCTTGATCGAGATGCCGCCGCTGTCGAAGGTGATCCCCTTGCCCACCAGGGCGACCGACCGGCTGGCCTTCTTGCCCTTGTAGGTCAGGCGCAGCAGCCGCGGACCACGGGTCGAGCCACCACCCACGGCGAGGATGCCGCCGTACCCACCGGCGGTCAGTGCGGCCTCGTCGAGGACCTCGACGGAGAGGCCGGCCTTCTTGCCGGCCGCGGCACCCCGGGCGGCGAGCTCGGCGGGGTACAGGTCGTTGGGCGGGGTGTTGACCAGGTCGCGGGTCAGCGCCACCGCGTCAGCCACGGCGCGGACCCGGGCCAGGGCGGCCTTGGCCTCACCGGCGTCGGGGACGACGAGCTCCACCGAGGTCGGCGGTGTGGCCCGGTCCCCCGGCAGCACGGACTTGTAGGTGGTGAATTCGTACGCGCCGAGCAGGGCACCCTCGCCGACGGCGTGCAGCCGCTCGGCGTCCGGGGCGCCCCCGACGGCGGCGAGCAGCGTGACGATCGACGCACGGCCGACCAGCGCCCGGCTGGCGGCACCGGAGGCCCGGCGGACGGCCTCGGCTGGGTAGCCGCCGTCCGGCAGCGGGGCACCGAGCCCGGCCACGGCGACGACCGGGAACGGGCCCTGGCCGAAGGTAGGCAGCCGGGTGACCTCGTCCTGGCCGCCGCGGGCGCCCAGGTCGGCGAGCGCGGACAGCAGTCGACCGCCCAGCAGCCGGTCGACGGCGTCCGCGCCGGGGGTGGTCAGCAGGCCGTCGGGGCCCTTGCCGACCCCCACGACGACAGCGTCGGCGGAGAGCTTCTCGAGGGGGCGGTCGGTGGCGGAGATCGTCGGCGGCACCAGATGATCCTAGGAGGCCCCTGCCGCCCTCCGCGCCCCGTGGCCCCGGCGCGGGCACCCGGGAGGAGGCCGGCGTCGCCCGGCGGGGGCACTACGGTCTGCAGACCGTGAGCCCGCAGACCCCGCTGACCTCGCCCCTGCACGACCGGCACCTCGCGGCCGGCGCCAAGCTCGCCGACTTCGGTGGGTGGTCGATGCCGATCGAGTACGCCGGTGGCGGCGTCATCGCCGAGCACACCGCTGTCCGTGAGGGGGTGGGCCTCTTCGACGTCTCGCACCTGGGCACCGGCACGGTCCGCGGACCGGGTGCGGCGGCGTTCGTCGACAGCTGCCTGTCCAACGACCTGTCCCGGATCGGGCCCGGCCAGGCGCAGTACACGCTCTGCTGCCGGCCGGACGGCGAGGAGCACGCCGGTGGCGTCGTCGACGACCTGATCGTCTACCTGCACGGCCCCGACGACGTGCTGCTGGTGCCCAACGCCGCCAACGCCGCCGAGGTCCTCGCCCGCCTCGCCGACGCCGCCCCCGCCGGGGTGACCGTCACCGACCGGCACACCGAGATCGCCGTCCTGGCGCTGCAGGGCCCACGGTCGGCAGAAGTGCTGGCCGCCGTCGGTCTGCCCGGGGCTTTGGACTACATGGCCTTCGCCGACACCCCGGGCCACGACGGGGCCGAGGTGACCGTCTGCCGCACCGGCTACACCGGGGAGCACGGCTACGAGCTGCTGGTCGCCGCAGAGCGGGCCGGGGCCCTCTGGGACGCGTTGCTCGCCGCGGGGGAGCCCGAGCAGATCCGGCCCTGCGGCCTGGGCTCGCGGGACACGCTGCGCACCGAGATGGGCTACCCGCTGCACGGCCACGAGCTGTCGGTGGAGATCAGCCCGGTGCAGGCCCGGTCGGGCTGGGCGGTCGGCTGGCGCAAGGAGGCGTTCTGGGGCCGAGAGGCGCTGACCGCCGAGAAGGCCGCCGGTCCGGCCCGTCAGCTGTGGGGCCTCCGAGCCCCCGGCCGCGGGATCCCGCGGCCGGGCATGGCCGTCGTCGACGCCGAGGGCACCCGGGTCGGCGAGGTCACCAGCGGCACGTTCTCCCCGACCCTGCGCACCGGGATCGCCCTGGCCCTGCTGGACACCGCGACCCCGCCGTCGGTCGGACAGGAGCTCGCGGTCGACGTCCGCGGCCGGGCCCAACCGGTGGAGGTCGTGAAGCCCCCGTTCGTGGAGTCCCACGTGCGGTGACCGCTGACGGACCCCCCCCGAAGCGGTGCGTCGGGGGGGGCGTCCGGGGCCGGGCGCCGTCAGGCCGTGGTCTTGTCCTCCTCGGGCGAGGTCGAGGAGGCCGGCAGCTCGTCAGCGACCTTGGCGTCGCGCACGCCCATCGGGAGTTCGTCGCCGGTGGTGGTGTCCCGCGCCGTCTGGTGCTCGGTCTCGGCGTTGATCTCGGCTCCCAGCAGCACCAGGTAGCAGGTCAGGTACAGCCACAGCATCAGCACGATGACGCCGGCGATCGCCCCGTAGGTGGCGTCGTAGGAGCCGAAGTTGCTCACGTAGAAGCTGAACGCCAGGGACACCAGCACCCAGACGACCGTCACTGCGCCCGAGCCCAGGGTCACCCAGCGGAACTTCGGGGCGTCCCGGTCAGGGGCCAGCCGGTACAGCACCGACAGGGCCAGGGCCATCACCCCGAGCAGCAGGACCCAGCGCACCACTTGCGCCAGGATCGTGCCCAGGACGCCCAGCGGCAGGGCGCCGAGCACGACCGGGGTCAGGGCCACCAGGGAGAAGGTGACGATCACGAAGGCGATCGCGCCCAACGTCAGGGCCAACGACAGGGCCTTCAGCTTGACGAAGTTGCGCGTCTCGACCTCGTCGTAGGCCAGGTTCACCGCGGTGATCATGTTGCCCACACCCCCGGATGCGGACCACACCGCGGCGAGGATGGAGACGACCAGTCCGACCGACAACGCACTGCTGTCCGCCGTCGCCAGGGCCCTGAGCTGGTCGCCGATGATGGTGGCCGCCTCGTCGGGAAGGTTGGCCGACAGGCTGTCCACCTGCTCGGTCACTGTCTCGGGGGAGGCGACCAGTCCGTACAGCGACACGAGCGCGATCAGGGCCGGGAAGATCGCCAAAAACGCGAAGAACGCCACGCCACCGCTGATGATCGGCATGTTGTCGGCCTTGTTCTCGGCCCAGGCCCGCTTGAGGATCTGCACCCACCCCGTGGCCGGGATGTCGGTGGGCTTGTCGGCGTCCACTCCCGCTAGGCCTTCGGCGCGACGCCTGCGTTGCGGCGTGGCCTCGGTCCGAGGTGCGGAGCCGTGGTCCTCGGCCTGCTGCTCGGCCTCGCGCGCTGCAGCCCGGCGGGCGGCCTTCTCGGCCACCCGCCCACGGATGCGTTCCACAGCGCTGTCCGGTGGTCTGGTGTCGACCATGTCTGTTTCCCCTCGAGGTGCTGCTCGGGTGGTGCGATGCGGACCCGTCCCGGACTCCGGCGGGGGTCGTTCAGTCACCGGGCCAGGACCCGGTCAGCGTGGTGACGCCGCGGGCGCCGGCGCGGTTGATGGCCGCCTTGGTGACGAAGATCGCGCAGGATCGCCGCGGCGAGCAGTACCTGCTTCATGGGGTACTCGCTCTGCTCGCGTCTTCCGCCGCCAGACGAGGAGGGCCACGATGCCGGCGATCAGAGCAATCCCGACTCCGATGACGACCGGAGGGTTCTCCCGGTAGGTCTCGACGGCGGTGTCCTTGGCCTGCGCGGCGCTCTCCTTGGCCCGGGTGGGGACGTCGAGGCGGTGGCTGAGCTCGGCGACGGTCGCGGTCAGCTGGTCGCGGGTGGCCTCGATGTCGGCCCGGATCTCGTCCGGCTCGGTGGGCCCGGAGACATCGGGGGCGCCAGGGCCGTTCGCGTTCTCTGGTCTGTACGTGGGCTCGCTCATCAGATGGCACTTTCCTTCACAGCGGCGACGTCGGCCTTGACGCTCTCGAGCGTGTCGGTCGGCAGTGGGGGCTTGGCCTGCTCGACGTCCTTCTTGCCGATCAGCGCCAGGACGGCGGCGATCACCAGCAGGACGACCGCGATGATGATCGCGGCCAGGTAGCCGGGCAACACGTTGGCCAGGCCGAGGATCGCCGCGGTGATCAGGGCGTTGAGGGCGAGTAGGGCCACCAGACCGGCTCCGCCGAAGAGCCCGGCGCCGAGGCCGAGCTTCTTGGCCTTGCCCTTGACCTCGGCCTGGGCGAGGCGGACCTCGTCGCGGACAAGCCGGGTGACCAGGTCGGGCAGCTCGCCGATGAGGTGACCAGTCGGGGCCTTCGCAGGGTCCAGGGGAGGGGTCTGGGCGCGGTGTGCGCCGTCAGCCTCGGGGGGCTGGGTCATCGTTCCTCCGGGGCGTGGGATGGGGTCGAGCCCGCCCATGCCCGCCCCCGGGCAGGCGCAACCCCTGCCCGGCGCGTCGCCGGCGCCGCTACGCTCCCGCCATGACCTCGCCCGCGAGCTGGACCTGGCGTCTGCACGACCCGGCGGGGCAGACCCTGGACCCCGCGGAGGTCGGTGTCGACGTCCCGGTGGAGGACGCCCAGGCCGAGGCTGAGTCCTGGCTCGGGGAGAACTGGCGCGACCTGCTGGCGCGCGGTGTCGCCACGGTGACCCTGCTCCGTGGCGACACCGTCGTCTACGGCCCAATGGGCCTGGCCGCCAGCTGAGCCGCGAGGTCGGCCGGCGGCCTGGGCTCAGCCCCGGCTGGTTTTGGCCGGGTCACGCTCGACGACGTCCCCGAGGACGTCGTCGATCCGGGTGAGCACCTCGGCCGGCAGCTCGACACCGGCCGCGGCCACGTTGTCGCGCACCTGCTCGGGTCGGGTGGCCCCGATGATCGCTGCGGCCACGTTCTGGTTCTGCAGCACCCAGGCCAGCGCCAGCTGGGCCATGGACAGGCCAAGCTCGTCGGCAATCGGCCGCAGCTTCTGCACCCGGCCCAGGATGTCGTCGGTCAGGTAGCCCTTCATCGAGCCGCCGGCCTGGGCGTGCCCGCCGCGGCTGTCGGCCGGGGGAGCCTGGCCGGGCTGGTACTTGCCGGTCAGCACGCCCTGGGCGAGCGGGGACCAGACGATCTGCGAGACGCCCTCCTGCTCCGACGTCGGTACGACCTCGGTCTCGATGACCCGCCAGAGCATCGAGTACTGCGGCTGGTTGCTGATCAGCTGGATGCCGAGGTCACGGGCCAGTGCGGCGCCGGCCGCGATCTCCTCGGCGCGCCACTCGCTGACGCCGATGTAGAGCACCTTGCCAGCCCGCACGAGGTCGGCGAAGGCGGTCATCGTTTCCTCCAGCGGCACCGTCGCGTCGTAGCGGTGGGCCTGGTAGAGGTCGACGTAGTCGGTCTGCAGTCGCTGCAGTGAGGCGTGGCAGCTCTCGATGACGTGCTTGCGGGAGAGCCCGCGGTCGTTGGCGCCGGGGCCGGTCGGCCAGTAGACCTTGGTGAAGACCTCGAGGCCCTCGCGGCGCTGGCCGTGCAGCGCCCGGCCGAGCACGGACTCGGCCTTCGTACCGGCGTAGACGTCGGCGGTGTCGAAGGTGGTGATGCCGGCGTCGAGGGCAGCGTGCACGCAGGCGTGCGCCGCGTCCTCCTCGACCTGGCTGCCGTGGGTGAGCCAGTTGCCGTAGGCGAGCTGGGTGATGTTCAGGCCTGAGCGGCCCAGGCGACGTGTATCCACCGAAGCAACCTAAGCCGAACCTCGTGGGCCCGCTGGAATGGCCCTCGCGCAGGGTCCCGGCGCGGAGCTGGGGGCGGGGGGTACGAGGGCCCTCGTTCAGACGTCGGCGCCGAGCTGGACCTGCGGCTTCGGGAAGCGCCAGCGGCGGATCATGGTGGCTCGGCTGACGCCGTACCAGATCAGTCCACGGGTCTTGGTCATCGTCGGGAAGCGCTCGGTCAGCTTCTTCTTGATCTTGCGGCCCAGCACGATCGAGTCGGCGATGATCAGCAGGAAGAAGGCGAACCAGACGAACACCGTGTAGCTCTGCACCGCGGTGTTGGGGATGAAGTAGCCCACCAGGACGAGCGCGGCGACGATCAGGAAGAGGCTGCCGGCGTTGCGCCGGGCGTCCACGACATCGCGGACCAGGCGCTTCTCCGGACCCCGGTCGCGGGCCGGGAGCGCGCTCTCGTCCCCGCGCGCGGCGGCCTCGCGGGCCGACCCGCGGTTCGAGGCCTGCTGCTCACGGGTCCGCTTGTAGGCCTCCTTCCGCGTGGTGGGCGGAGGCGGCGGGGGCCCCTGGCGGCGGCCCTGTGCCGCGGCGCGGCGCGGCGTCGGGCGGCCTTTGCCGACCCCGGCGAGCTGCTGGGCGGTGAGGTCGGTGGCGGCGTCCGGGGTCGTCTCGTCGGCGCGACGGCGGCCGGGCAGGCGGAGCTTCACGTGGGGGAGTCTACGTGCCCCCTGAGGGTGTCCCGGTCCTCGTCGAGACGCGCCTGACACCCGCCGGTGCCGTTCCGCGCCGTACAGTGGGAAGCAGCTCCGCCACGGCGGTGTTGGTCGTGGCATCGGCTGCGACACCCGCGTACCGGACACCCTCGAATGTGGGAGGACAGACCATGACCGTGCAGGACACTGCGCTGGACACCGGAGCCCCTGGCACCACCGGCGTCACCCTCAGCGACACCGCCGCCCTCAAGGTCAAGACGCTGCTGGACCAGGAGGGTCGCGACGATCTCCGCTTGCGCATCGCGGTGCAGCCAGGCGGCTGCTCCGGCCTGCGGTACCAGCTCTTCTTCGACGAGCGTTACCTCGACGGCGACCAGACCCACGAGTTCGGTGGCGTCGAGGTCATCGTCGACCGGATGAGCGGCCCGTACCTGGGCGGCGCGACGATCGACTTCGTGGACACCATCGAGAAGCAGGGCTTCACGATCGACAACCCCAACGCGGGCAGCTCCTGTGCCTGCGGGGACTCGTTCTCCTGATCCTGCGCACCGACTGATCGAGGCCCGGTCCCCCGCGGGGGACCGGGCCTCGCGGTCTGTCCGGGGCGGTGTCAGAGCCGGACGGGGTACACCGTCTCCGGGATGTCGACGACGATCCGCTCCTCGACGAAGATCCCGTGCCAGACCATGAAGACCAGCACCTCCCACAGCTGACGGGCCACCCGCTTGCTGGGCATCGGCGCCGTCCGTAGCGAGGTCAGCAGCTGGGCCACGCGTGCCCGGTCCAGCCACTCATCGGTCTGGCTGTCGGCGACGACCTGGTGCGCCCACTCGTGCAGCGGGCCGGCCAGGAACTCCGCCGTCGGTACCGGGAAGCCCAGCTTGCGGCGGTGCAGGATCGCCGGCGGCACGATCTGCTCCATCGCTCGGCGCAAGGCGTACTTGGTCGCGTGCTTCTGATCGGTGCGGCTGCCGCGGGGCACCCGCTGGTCCAGCGGGATGGTCCGGGCGACCTCGAACACCTCGACGTCCAGGAACGGGACGCGCAACTCGAGGGAGTTGGCCATGGTCATCTTGTCGGCCTTGACCAGGATGTCCCCGCGCAGCCAGGTGAACAGGTCGACGTACTGCATCGCGGTCACGTCGTCGTACCCGTGTTCGCGGGCCTGCCGGTAGAGGTCCTCGGTGACCTGGACGTGCGAGACGTCGGCGTCGTGTCCGCGCAGCAGCGCAGCCAGCTCGCTGCCTGCGAAGTTGCGGGCGTTGCCGTAGTACCGCTCCTCGAGCGGGATCGATGCCCGCCGCAGCAGGTCCTTGCCGCGCACTCCGTCGGGCAACCGGCTGGACAGTGCGGCCATGACCTTCTTGCCGACGCCGGGGACGCGCTGGGCCCAGGCCAGGCTGATCGGCTCCCGGTAGATCGTGTACCCGCCGAACAACTCGTCGGCGCCCTCGCCGGAGAGCACCACCTTGACGTGCTTGCGGGCCTCACGGGCCACGAAGTACAGCGGCACGAGGGCCGGGTCGGCGACCGGGTCGTCGAGGTACCAGACGACCTCGGGGATCGCGGCCGCGAACTGCTCAGCGGTGATGACGACGGGGACGTGCGCCACGCCCAGCTCGGCAGCGGACTGCGCAGCGATGTCGACCTCGGACGTCGACTCCCGCTCGAACCCGACGGTGAACGTCATGAGGTCGGGGTTGTACCGGTGCGCCAGGGCGGCGATGGCGGTCGAGTCGATGCCGCTGGACAGGAACGATCCGACGGTGACGTCGGCACGCATGTGCTTGGCGACCGACTCGTCCAGGGTCGCGGCGATCCGGTCGTACAGTTCCTGCTCCCGGCCCGCGGCCACCGGCCGCGGGGTGAAGGTCGGGTGGAACCAGCGCTCGGTGGTCAGCTCGCCGCCGGCGACGGTGAACCGGGTGCCGCTCTCGATTCGGCGGATCCCGCGGTGCATCGTGGCGGGCTCGGGCACGTACTGCAGCGTCAGGTAGTGCTGCAGGGACGCCGGGTCCACGCCGCCGGCACCCTCGGACCCGCCGAGCAGTTCGAGCACCGCCTTCTTCTCGCTGCTGAAGACCAGTCCGCCGTCGGCCAGCCGCGCGGTGAACAGCGGCTTGATGCCGAAGTGGTCCCGGGCGCCGAACGCCGTCCGCGTCTCGGTGTCCCAGATGACGAACGCGAACATGCCCCGCAGCCGGGTGACGACGTCGGGACCCCAGTGGTGGAACCCGGCCACGATGGCCTCGGTGTCGCCCTCGGTGGCGAACTCCGCACCCAGCTCGCGCAGTTCGGTGCGCAGCTCCAGGTAGTTGTAGATCTCGCCGTTGAACAGGATCCGGTAGCGGCCGTCGGCGTAGGGCAGCGGCTGCGGGCTGCCGTCGACGTCGATGATCGAGAGCCGGTTGAACCCCAGCACGACGTTGTCGTCGGACCAGACCGCGGTGTCGTCGGGCCCGCGGTGGTGCAGGCAGTGCAGCGCGTGCTGCACCCCGCTCACCCGGGGGTCGTCGACCCGGTCGGCGTCAGTGGACAGGTAGGCCAGCAGGCCACACATCAGGCGCAGGTCTCCGGTGGTGTCGGCGGGCGCACGGCGGGGGCGCCGCGGCGGTCGGTCGGGACAGGCGGGTCAGACGCTCTGGCCGGCGCGGGTCCGGCGGGTGACGACCCGCTCGGCGACAAAGGACAGGAACGGCACCGTCCCGGCGAGCAGGACGAGCAGGGTGCCCTTGGCCGACCAGCGGGCGCGCAGCGCGAGATCGAAGGCGGCAAGAAGGTAGACGGCGTAGAGGAAGCCGTGTGCAGTGCCGATGACGGCGACCGGGCCCGGGGTGTCGGCCAGGTACTTCAGCGGCATGGCGACCAGCACGAGGGCGATCAGCATGACGCCGACAACCCAGGCCATCACCCGGTAGCGGGTGAAGGCGGCGGGGATGCCGCGGTCGGTGCGGGCCCGGCCGTTCGCGGTGGTGGACTCAGCGGCCATCTCGTCCTCTTAGCGCCTTCTCGTTGAGCTCGGCCAGGTACGCGTTGTAGGCCGCCATCTCGGGGTCGCCGGTCGTGTCGATCCGTGGTCGCTGGTAGAGCACGACATCCTGGCCCGGCTCGTCGGCGTCGGGGTCCCGCGCCAACTCGTCGCGGACCATCTTCGAGTAGAACCACAGACCCATGAGGCCGTAGAGCGGCCACTGCAGGGCGTAGCTCCAGTTGACCGCGCCACCGCCGTCCTCGGCCTTGGTGAGCTGCCAGTACCCGAGGAAGAACGTCGCCACGAAGAGGGCGGCGACGAGCAGGTGCAGCAGCACCCACCTGGGGGTCAACAAGCGGGGGAGCACGCCCCGAGTGTAACCGGCGCCGGTCGGCCGGCGGCGGCGCCGGCCGGAGGTCACACCCCGGCCCGCAGGGCCTCCCGACACCGGGTGCCTCGCCCGCCCGGCCAGGGGTCGCCGCGTCGGTGCACTCGGCTACGCTCGCCCAGACTGTGGTCGGAGTGGGCAGGACCTGTCGGGACACCGAGAGGGCACCCACGTGCCAGACCGCGCGGCACACGTCGCGCGGAGGATGAAGGAGGCAGCGGGCAGTGGCTCGACGGAGCAAGCTCGCGCGGGTCGCCGCGCTCGGCGTCCTCGCCGTGCTCACCCTCACCGGGTGCAACTTGAACAACGAGTTCTGGCGGTTCGGATGGCCCGAGGGCATCACCGACGAGGCCACGCAGATGCGCCAGCTGTGGACGGGGTCGGTCATCGCAGCGCTGGTCGTCGGCATCGCTGTATGGGCGCTGATCTTCTGGTCGGTGATCCGCCACCGCAAGCGTGGCGATGAGCTGCCCAAGCAGACCGCCTACAACCTGCCGCTGGAGATCGTCTACACGATCATCCCGTTCGTCATCATCGCCGTGCTGTTCTTCTACACCGTGGTCGTGCAGAACCGGGTCCAGGAGCGCAGTGACAACCCGGACGTGACTATCGCGGTCAACGCGTTCAAGTGGAACTGGCAGTTCGTGTACCCGGAGACCACCGAGTCCAACGGCGGGACCCCGGTCAGCACCGTCGGGTCCAGCACAGAGATCCCGATCCTCGTCGTCCCGACCGACCAGACGATCCGCTTCGAGGTGGCCTCGGCCGACGTCATCCATTCCTTCTGGGTGCCGGAATTCCTCTTCAAGCTCGACGTCATCCCGGGCAACGAAAACGGACGCGACAACGTCTTCGAGGTGACCGTCCGCGAGGAGGGCGCTTTCGTCGGTCGTTGTGCCGAGCTGTGCGGGACCTACCACGCCTACATGAACTTCGAGCTCCGCTCCGTCTCCAGCGCCGACTACGTCGCCTACCTCGCGGCTCGGGAAGCAGGTCTGACGACCTTCGAGGCCCTGGAGTCCATCGGGCAGCCCGGCGCCGCGACGACGACCCGGCCGTTCAACGTGAGCGAGCAGCAGCAACTCGACGCTGCCGGCAACTGACGTGCCGACTGACCTGCAGGAGGACCGACCGTGAAGGTCGAAGCGCTCATCTTCAATGTCATCGCCGCGTTCTGCGCCGTGGCCGCCGTCGTTTACGGCTTCTGGTCGCGGGAACCGATCGGCACCACGGCGCTTGCCCTGTCGGGCGGCCTGATGGGCCTCATCGGCGGGTTCTTCTGGTTCGTCGCCCGACGCATCGACGCCCGTCCCGAAGACCGGAAGGACGCTGAGATCGCCGATGGCGCGGGAGAGCTCGGCTTCTTCTCCCCGGGCAGCTACTGGCCCTTCGGGCTGGCCATGTCGGTTGCTCTCATGGGTTTGGCGCTGGCGTTCTACTACCCCTGGCTGATCATCACGGCGGGTGTCTTCCTGCTGATCACCATCGGTGGCCTGCTCTTCGAGTACTACACCGGGCAGAACGCGCACAGCTGAGTCCGACCTGATCGACCGAGGGCCCCTTCCGCACTGCGGGAGGGGCCCTCGGTCGCTCGTGGCGAGTGGGCGAACAGGGCCGGTCCCGGCGGGTAGGGGCATCCGCCGGCCATGGAGGACGGCGGACTCGCGTGCTCCCGTGTGGACGTCTGCATGAGCCAGGACGAATCCGGCGGAGAGGGTCGACCTGGAGCACCGGGAACGGGTGCGGCGCCGCGTACGGGGCCCCCGGCACAAGGCGTCCTCCCCGCGGCGGCTGCGGCAGCGTCGACGACGGCCTGGTGCAGGGCGTTCGGCAGTCAGCCAATCCCCGAGGGCCTGTGCCAGGTCACGGTCAGGGCCGAATGGCTGTCGACGTCGAGCCGGTGGGCTGTTCTCCACTCCGGCCATCGACCTGTCCGGGCCTGGGGGCGGCCGACGTGGGGCGCTGGCACGCACCCGCCTACCGCGGTCCTCGGCCCAGATGTTCGGGCTGTACAGACAGGGCGCCTGGGGCCGGCGCGGTCGCTGCTCCGGTCCTCGTCGTAGATCGGCACGGGTCGAGGGGGTCCGGGAGGGGCGCTTCCGAGTTCGTGGCCTTCGCCAACGGAGGAGCCAGATCCGCCCAGCGTGGTGCGCCGTCAGCCCGGTTCCGTGCCTGCCGGTGTGCGCGGGTCGTCGGTCTGATCGCCCCAGAGCGGCAGCACGTGCACGGCGGGGCCCCGACCCACGGGCCCAGCCGGGGCAACGGCCATCGTCGGCCCGGTGCCGCGGCGGAGGCGAGATCCCGGTGGCAACGGGCGGGGGTCCGATCGCTGCCCCCACGCAGCAGGGCCCCGACGGACTGGTCCGTCGGGGCCCTGCTGCGGTGGTGCTGTGATCAGTCGCGCGGGTCCTGCGGGCGACCACCATCAGACGGGCGGCCACCCTCGGAGGGTCGACCGGACCGGGTGAGCTGGTCACGCTCGGCCTCGGCGGCCGCCAGGCCACGCTGCTCCCGGCGACTGCCGAGCTCGACGTCGGAGACCTGCTCGATCGGCTTGAAGAAGCCCTTGATCGCGCGGCGTGCGCCACCGACCTGGTTCATCTTCTTCGGCACCGGGGCACCGCCGTAGCTGAGCTGACCGTGGCCGTGTTCGTCCACGGGGCCCAGGGGCTGGTGGACCTCGATGAACTCTCCACTGGGCAGCCGACGGATGACACCGGTCTCGATGCCGTGCTCCAGGACCTCACGGTCGTGACGCTGCAGGCCCAGGCAGATGCGGTAGGTCGCCATGTAAGCGATCGGCGGCACCACGATCATCCCGATCCGGCCCACCCAGGTCATCGCATTGAGGCTGATGTCGAACTTGTCGGCGATCAGGTCGTTGCCACCGGACATCCACAACACGCCGTAGAAGGTCAGTGCCATGACACCCACCGAGGTGCGCACCGGGACATCGCGGGGACGCTGCAGCAGGTGGTGCGAGGCTGTGTCGCCGGTGAGCTTGCGCTCCAGCTGTGGGTACAGCGCGAGGACGGTGAACATCGCACCGGCGACGACGACCGTCGGCCAGAACAGCGCCGGGATCGTGTAGTCGCCGGGCAGGTTGATGTCCCAGGCCGGGAACAGACGCGTCGAACCGTCGAGGAACCCGATGTACCAGTCGGGTTGGGACCCGGCGGACACCTGTGCGGGGTTGTAAGGACCCCACAGCCAGATCGGGTTGATCTGGACCAGTCCACCGAGCGCGGCGCAAAGACCGAAGACGATGAAGAACAACGCCGTTGCCTTGCCCGCGAAGGCGGGGAACAGCCGGTTGCCGACCACGTTGTGCTCCGTCCGGCCGGGGCCGGGGAACTGGGTGTGCTTCTGCTTGATGAGCAGCAGGAGGTGCACCACGATCAGCGCCAGGATGATCGCCGGCAAGATCAGCACGTGAACGATGTAGAAGCGCCCGATGATCGCGTCACCGACGTAGTCGCCGTCGAAGACCGCCCAGTGCGCCCACGTCCCGATGACCGGGATCGACAGCAGGATCGCGGAGATGATGCGCAGGCCGGTGCCGGACAGCAGGTCGTCGGGCATCGAGTAGCCGGTCACGCCCATGAGCAGCGCCAGCACGAGCAGCACGACGCCGATCATCCAGTTCGTCTCACGCGGCTTGCGGAACGCGCCGGTGAAGAAGATGCGCACCAGGTGCACCACGATCGAGGCCACGAAGAGCAGGGCCGCCCAGTGGTGGATCTGTCGGATGAGCAGACCGCCACGGACGTCGAAGCTCAGCGCGAGGGTCGATTCGTAGGCCTGTGACATCTCCACGCCGCGCAGCGGGGCGTAGGCGCCCTGGTAGACGGTCTCGGACATGGAGGCATCGAAGAAGAACGTCAGGTAGGTGCCTGACAACAGCAGGATGACGAACGAGTAGAGCGCGATCTCCCCGAGCAGGAAGGACCAGTGGTCCGGAAAGACCTTGTTCAGGCTGCGACGCAGCGGACCGGCGACGATGAGACGCTCGTCGATCTCGGTGGCTGCCTTGCCGATCTTCGTGGTGGGTTGTCCCGGCGCGACCGCGGTTGTTGCCATCAGATCCGCTCTCGGTTCCAGTAGGTGGGGCCGACGGCTTCAATGTAGTCGCTCCGCGCGACGAAGTACCCCTCGTCATCCAGCGTAATTGGCAGTTCCGGCAGGGAGCGACTGGCTGGACCGAAGACCGGCTTGGCGCCCTGCGTCACGTCGAACTGCGACTGGTGGCACGGGCACAGGATCCGGCTGGTCTCCTGCTCGTACAACGACACCGGACAGCCGGCGTGCGTGCAGATCTTGGAGTAGGCCACGTAGTCGCCGTAGCCGAAGTCTGCCTGGCCCTTGCGGGGCTCCAGGGCACGGATCTGCTCCGGGCGGAGCCGGATCAGCATCGTCGCGGCGTCGGCGGCCACGTTGCCGCCCGCGACGGCCGGGAAGACAGTCTCCAGGGAGCCGGGCTCCTGGTCGCCGGGGCGGATGGGGGTGCCGTCGTCGCGGACCAGGCGGACACCCTCGGCCCACGGTGTCGTGCCCAACGGGTTGCCCGTGTTCGGGTTCTTGATGAACCCGCCCAGCGGGGCGACGAGCATCAGACCGAGCGCACCACCGGCGAAGCCGAGGCTGCGGCCGATCATCTTGCGCCGCGGGAAGCCGGTCTTGTCCAGCCCGCCCATGAGGGTGGCGGCGGTCGTGGAGCGGTCGAACTGGGAGCCGTCGTGCTTGTCCTGGACGGCCGTCTCGTGCGGCAGCAGTTTCTTGACGAAGAGCACCAGTCCGACGCCGATGAACGCCAGCGCGCCGCCCATGGTCAAGCCCAGCAGCGGCGTGTAGAGCGCGCTCCAGCCGTTGTCGGTGGAGGCCCACTGCCAGTCGGGGAGGAACCAGCCTGATCCGACGTAGACGACGGCGAACAACAGGGCGAACAGACCCGCGGCACCGAAGGCCATCGAGACCTGACGCTCGGCCTGCTTCTCCAGGCCGGAGCCCGGGGCCGGCGGCGGGTCCACGTGCAGGACCTCGACACCGTCGTAGCGGGCGCCCAGCCGGTTGAGGGACTCCTTGTCCATCCCGGCCAGCTGCGCAGGGGTGTAGTCGTCGTCCGGACCGCCGTACAGCGGGCCCTGAGCCTCCTCGCCCCCGTGGGAGCCGGGGTGATCGCCGGTGCTCACGCCTTGGTCCCCATCCAGAAGATCCCGAACAGCAGGGCGCCGATGCCGACGAGCCAGATGACCAGGCCCTCGGCGACCGGGCCGGAGCGGCCGATGCCCAGGCCACCCGGGTCTGCCTGCTCCTTGAGGGTCTGCACGTAGTCGATGATGGAGCGCTTCTCGTCGGGGGACAGCTGGTTGTCCCCGAAGACCGGCATGTTCTCCGGCCCGGACAGCATCGCCGCGTAGATCTCCAGGTCGTTGGCGTCCTCGAGGCTCGGTGCGGCCTTGCCCGAGGACAGTGCGCCGCCCTGGCCGACGAAGTTGTGGCACGAAGCGCAGTTGAGCCGGAAGAGCTCGCCGCCCGCGGCGACGTCGCCGTCGCGCAGGTCACCCGAGGGCAGGGTCGGGCCGCCGCCGTTGGCCTGGACGTAGGCCATCAGCTGGTCGATCTCGGCGTCAGAGAAGACGGCGGGCTTGCGGACCGCGTCAGCCTCCTGGCGGACCAGCGGCATGCGGCCGGTGTGCACCTGGAAGTAGACCGCCGCCTCACCGACCCCGATGAGGGACGGGCCGCGGTCAGCGACGCCCTGCAGGTTGCTGCCGTGGCAGCTGATGCAGGAGCGCTCGTACAGGGCCTGGCCGGCCTCCTCGGCGGAGGACTGGCTGGCGATCGCGTCGTCGGCGGCGTTGGCCGGGGCGACGGCGGAGTAGCCCACGCCGGTGAGCACGAGGGCGGCCATCAGGCCGGCGACGTTGGTCATCCGCCGGCGGTGCTTGGAGCGGCGCCGGGCTCGGGCCGCATCGGCGGGAGCACCGGTCGAGCGGCGGAGACGGGACAGCAGCCCGCCGGTCGCGCCGGACTCGGCCGGCACGTCGGGGGTGGGGTTCGTGGTGGACACCGGTTCCCTAGCGGATCAGGTAGATCGTGGCGAAGAGCCCGACCCACACGACATCGACGAAGTGCCAGTAGTAGGAGACCACGATCGCCGAGGTCGCCTGCGCTGGAGTGAACCGGCCCATGGTGGACCGGATGAGCACGAACACGAAGGCCACGAGGCCGCCGATGACGTGCAGGGCGTGGAAGCCGGTGGTCAGGAAGAAGACCGAACCGAAGGTGGACGACGAGATCGTCGTGCCGTGCTCGGTGACCAGCACGCGGTACTCGTTGGCCTGGCCCAGGACGAACACCAGGCCCATCACGAGGGTGATGCTGAACCAGCGGCGCAGGCCGTAGACATTGCCGTTCTCCGCCGCGAAGACGCCCAGCTGACAGGTCACCGAGGAGGCCACCAGGATCAGTGTGAAGACCAGCGCGTAGGGCACGTCCAGCTCGGTGGGCGGCGGTGGCCAGGGGTCACCTGCCCGGGCGCGCGCGGTGAAGTACATGGCGAACAGTCCGGCGAAGAACATCAGCTCGCTGGCGAGCCAGATGATCGTGCCGACGCTGACCATGTTCGGTCGGGTCAGGGAGTGCACCCGCGAGGTGTCGAAGGTGCTGCTCGCCACGGGGGCCGTTGTCACCGGCTCATCATGGCATCGCTGCAGGCGC
>JBBSVA010000022.1:0-42456 GCA_038233915.1 Mycobacteriales bacterium
GACGTGGCGTCTCCGCCCGCCGTCCCCACGAAGAGGTCCAGGACATCACCCGCGACGACGTCGATGCCGGTGGCGACGAGACGCCCTGCGTCCTGACCGGTCGCCCCGAGGGCGGTGCCGTCACCACCTGCGGCGCCGATCACGTTGACGTCGATGGCGCAGATGCCCGCTGGAACGGTCGCGGTCGGGCCGTCCGTGGAGTCGAAGGACCAGGTCGGCGTCGGCGCGGCGGAGGCCACCCCTGCGACGCCGAGAACGGCAGTGGACATCCCGATGGTGCTGGCGGCCAGCAGGCCGAGCGCGCGGCGGGACGGGGACGTGAAGCGCATGTGCGGGCTCCCGTGAACGGCCCGGGACGCCGGGTCGACGCCGGCGGTGCCCGACGCACCCTCCTCATCGGCTGCCCGGAACCTGTCCGTGACCTGACAGCGGGAGGAACCCGAGCAGGCCCCGCCTCCGGGTGGAGGACGGGGCCGTCGACGAACGTCAGATTGCGCGGACCGTGCCCAGCAGGTGCTCGGCCCCGGCCTTCTCGTTCCGCACGCTCAGGTCCCACCCGGCGTCCCGGGCGCCGGTCGACAGCACCACCGTTGAGGGCAGGTACAGCGGCTTCTTGAAGGCCACGTCCACGGTGAACGCCGAGGGCAGCCGCCCCGACAGTGCCGCCAGCGCCCGCGCCTTCACCCACATGCCGTGCGCGATCGCCCGCTTGAACCCGAAGGCCTTCGCGGTGAGCCCGGACAGGTGGATCGGGTTCACGTCACCGGACACCCCGGCGTAGCGACGACCGGCGTCGTCGGGCACCCGCCACACGGCGGCGTCGGACACCTCGCCGATCGCCACGTCCACGTCCGAGGCCGGTGCACCGTCGGGCGCCGAGGCACCACGGGCCAGGTACGTGGAGCGCCCGCGCCAGACCTCGTCCCCGCGGGAGCGCACCGAGGCGACCAGGTCGACGGTCGCCCCGCTGCGGTGCGTGGCGAAGTCGGCAGCCCACACCTCGAGGTCCAGCTTCTCCTCCGCCCCGATCGCCCGGACGACGTCCACCCGGTTGCGCACGTGCACCAGCCCGGGCAGCGACAGCGGGAAGGACCGGTCGGCCATCAGCGCCACCTGCAGCGGGAACGTCAGCACGTGCGGGAACGTCGGCGGCAGCGTGTCAGCGAGCGGGAACCGGCACACCCGCGCGTAGTCGGCCACCTGCGCCGGATCCACCTCGACGGCGACCCGCGCCAGGTGCGTGTCGGGCAGGTCGCCGCCCCGCCCGCGAGCGGTGAAGGCGGCCTGCGCGAACAGCTTGGCCATAGACGGGGGGCCGTCGAGGACGACGGGGGTGCCCATCAGGCGCCCAGCATCGACTGGCCGCAGACCCGGACGGTCTGGCCGTTGACCCCACCGGACCCGGGCTGGGACAGCCAGGCGATCGTCTCGGCGACGTCGACCGGCAGCCCGCCCTGCTGCATCGAGTTGATCCGGGAGCCGACCTCGCGGGTGCCGAACGGCATCTTCCCGGTCATCTCGGTGACGATGAACCCCGGCGCGACCGCGTTGATGGCGCCCCCACGGGAGGCGAAGGTCGGGGCGTAGGACCGCACCATGCCGATGATCCCGGCCTTGGACGCCGCGTAGTTCGTCTGCCCACGGTTGCCCGCGATGCCGCTGGTGGAGCTGACGCAGACGAACCGGAACCCGTCCCGCAGCACCCCGTCGGCGTCCAGCAGGGCCTGGGTCAGGTCCAGCTGGGCCTGCAGGTTGACCGCGATCACCGTGTTCCAGCGGGCGGTGTCCATGTTGACCAGCAGCTTGTCCCTGGTGATCCCGGCGTTGTGGACGACGACGTCAACCCCGCCGTGCCGCTCCCGCAGGTGCGCGACGAGCCGGCTCGCCGCGTCCGGCGTGGTGATGTCCAGCTGGAACGCCGTCCCGCCGATCTCGTTGGCGACGTCGGCCAGTGCCTGCCCGGCAGCCGGCACGTCGACGGCGACCACGTGGGCGCCGTCCCGGGCGAGGGTGCGGGCGATCGAGGCACCGATGCCGCGCGCAGCCCCGGTGACGACGGCGACCTTGCCGGCGAGCGGGCGGTCGACGTCCTCACCGCCGGGCAGGTCGGCCGGAGACACCGTCACGACCTGGCCGTCGACGTAGGCCGACCGCCCGGACAGGAAGAACCGGACCGGGCTGGCGATCGAGGCCTCGGCGCCGTGGGGGACGTAGACGAGGTTGGCGGTCGCGCCCGCGCGGAGCTCCTTGCCGATCGAGCGCACCAGTCCGTCCAGAGCCTGCCGGGCCGCGGACTGCGCCGGCGAACTGGTCTCCGACGGCGGGTCGCTCAGCACCAGCACCCGGCCGTTGGCGCGCAGCCGCTTGACCGCGGGGGCCAGGAAATCGTGCGCGGAGGCGAGGTCGGCCGGCGTCGTCAGGCCGGTGGCGTCCAACAGCACGGCGGAGAGCTTCTCGCTGTCCGCGGCCGGGGACAGCACGGTCACCCCGGCGTCGGTCAGCAGCGAGGTCAGCTCCTCGCGGAGCCGGCCCTCGCCGGCCGAGCCGATGACGGCGGGGCCGGGCAGCAACGGGTCGCCAGGGCTGTAGCGCCGCAGCACGGCCGGCCGGGGCAGACCGAGCTGCCGGGTGATGGTGGTGCCGACGCCGGAGTTGGCGAAGTCGCGGTACCAGTCGCTCATAGAGGATCTCCGTGGTCGAGGGAACCCCAGAAAGGGCGCTTTCCGGGGGAAACGGGGCCCCAGAAAGGGCGCTTTCCGGGGGAAACGGGGCCCAGAAAGGGCGCTTTCTGGGGGAAACGGGGCCCAGAAAGGGCGCTTTCTGGGGGAGGAGGAGGTCAGCTCTCGAGGATGGCGACGACGCCCTGGCCGCCGGCGGCGCAGATGGAGATCAGCCCGCGCTTGCCCGGGCCCCTCTCGTGCAGCGCCTTGGCGAGCGAGGCGACGATCCGGCCACCGGTCGCGGCGAAGGGGTGCCCGGCCGCCAGGGACGAGCCGTTCACGTTGAGCTTGCCGGGATCGATCGAGCCCAGCGGGGCGTCCAGGCCCAGGCGCTCCTTGCAGAACGCCGGGTCCTCCCAGGCCTTCATCGTGGACAGCACGGTGGAGGCGAAGGCCTCGTGGATCTCGTACAGGTCGAAGTCCTGCAGGCTCAGGCCGTTGCGGGCCAGCAACACCGGCATTGCGTAGGCCGGGGCCATCAGCAGGCCCTCGCCACCGTGCACGTAGTCCACGGCGGCGGTCTGCGCGTCGACCAGGTGCGCGAGCACCGGCAGGCCCCTCTCCCCGGCCCACTCGTCGCTGGCCAGCAGCACCGCCGACGCGCCGTCGGTGAGCGGGGTGGAGTTGGCCGCCGTCATCGTGGCGCCCTCGCCCTTCCCGAACACCGGGGTCAGGGTGGCGAGCTTCTCCAGCGAGGAGTCCGGGCGCAGGTTCTGGTCCCGGGTCAAGCCGAGGTATGGCGTCATCAGGTCGTCGAAGAAGCCGCGGTCGTAGGCGGCGGCCAGGTGCTGGTGGCTGGCCACGGTCAGCTCGTCCTGGGACTCCCGGCTGATCTCCCACTCCTTGGCGGTGAGCGCCGCGTGCTCGCCCATCGACAGCCCGGTGCGCGGCTCGACGTTGCGCGGGACATCGGGCACGAGCTGGCCGGGACGGATCCCGGCGAGGGCCCTGAGCCTGTCGGGCAGGGTCTTGGCGTTGTTCAGCGAGATCAGCGTGCGGCGCAGGTCCTCGTTGACGGCGAGCGGTGCGTCTGAGGTGGTGTCCACACCCCCGGCGATGCCGGACTCGACCTGCCCGAGGGCGATCTTGTTGGCCACCAGGACGGCGGCCTCCAGGCCGGTCCCGCAGGCCTGCTGCACGTCGTAGGCCGGGGTCGCGGCCGACAGCCGGGAGCCCAGCACGGACTCGCGGGTCAGGTTGAAGTCCCGCGAGTGCTTGAGGACGGCGCCGGCCACGACCTCGCCGACCGGCTGGTCCTGCAGCCCGAAGCGGGCCACCAGCCCGTCGAGCGTCGCGGTCAGCATGTCCTGGTTGGACGCGCGGGCGTACGTCGAGAGGGAGCGGGCGAACGGGATGCGGTTCCCGCCGATGATCGCGGCCTTGCGGGTCACAGGGGCCTCCGGAGAGTCGGTGCCATTGTCGGTACCGACAGTATCAGGTACCGTCATTCACATGAAGGCCGAGACCGTGGGCGAGCCGTCGGCAGTGCCGCCGCGGCGCGACCGCCGGGACTCCCGGTGGGACGAGCATCGCCGCGCGCGGCGCGCGCAGCTGGTGCAGGCGACCGTCGCGGCGATCAGCGAGCACGGCTCCGGCGTCGGCATGGAGGAGATCGCCGCCGCGGCGGGCACCAGCAAGACAGTCGTCTACCGGCACTTCACTGACCGCGGCGAGCTGCACCTGGCCGTCTGCGCCCAGGTGGCGGAGAAGTTGCTGGACGCGCTGCGGGAGGCGATGGCCAGCACCGACCGACCGCGTCAGATGGTGGCCGCCGCCGTCGACACGTACCTGGCCTTCATCGAGGCCGACCCCGAGCTGTACCGCTTCGTCGTCCACTCCCCCGGCGACCGCGCCACCGACGCCGACCCGATCGCCGGGCTGTCCGAGCTCGTCGGCGACCAGGCCGCCGCGCTGGTGGCCCTCGCCCTGACCCACGCCGGCCGGGACACCGCCGCCGCCGAGCCCTGGGGCCACGGCCTGGTCGGCCTGGTCCGCTCCGCGGCCGACCGCTGGCTGAGCTCCCCGACCCCCATGCCGCGCGCCGAGCTCGCCGGCCACCTCACCGATCTCGCCTGGGCGGGGCTGTCCGGCGTCGTCAGCCCCGACCAGCAGCACCGAGCGACACCCACGGAGGAGAACCGATGACCAGCACCCCGCTCCCCACCACTGTCGACCCGGCCCGCCTCACCGAGGTGCTGGACGGCCGCTGGGCCCAGGTCCGCCGCGACGCCCGCGAGCAGCTGGGCGAGGAGAAGTACGCCCCGGTCTACGGCGAGACCAGCACCGAGGCGCGCGAGCGGATCACCGGGCTGACCAGGGACCTAGCCGCGACCGGCCGCGCCAGCCTGGGCTTCCCGGTGGCCTACGGCGGCCAGGACGACGCCGGCGCCTCGGTCACCTCGATCGAGATGCTGGCCTTCGGCGACCTGTCGCTGATGGTCAAGGCCGGCGTGCAGTGGGGCCTGTTCGGTGGCGCCGTCCAGCTGCTGGGAACCGAGCGGCACCACGAGGCCTACCTCGCCGACATCATCTCCGCGAACCTCATGGGCTGCTTCGCGATGACCGAGACCGGCCACGGCTCCGACGTCCAGCAGCTACGGACGATGTGCACCTACGACCCGGCGACGCAGACGTTCGACCTGCACACGCCGCACGAGTCCGCCCGCAAGGACTACATCGGCAACGCGGCGGAGGACGGCCGGATGGCCGTCGTCTTCGCCCAGCTGGTGAGCCAGGGCGAGCGGCACGGCGTGCACGCCTGGCTGGTGCCGATCCGGGACGAGGCCGGGAACGCCCTGCCCGGCGTCACCATCGGGGACGACGGCGCGAAGGCCGGCCTCAACGGTGTGGACAACGGCCGGTTGTCCTTCGAGCACGTGCGCGTGCCGCGGGACATGCTGCTGGACCGCTACGGCCAGGTCGCCGCCGACGGCACCTACAGCTCCTCCATCGAGAACGAGACCCGGCGCTTCTTCACCATGCTGGGCACCCTGGTCCGCGGCCGGGTCAGCGTCGGTGGGTCCGCGGGCTCGGCGACCAAGCTCGCGCTGGAGATCGCCGTCCGCTACGGCGACGTCCGCCGGCAGTTCACCGCCCCCGGCGAGGACCGCGAGATCGTGGTGAACGACTACCTGGTGCACCAGCGCAAGCTGCTGCCGGCGCTGGCCAGGAGCTACGCGCTGCACTTCGCCCAGGAGGAGCTCGTCTCCACCATGCACGACGTGCAGGGTCGGGACGACGTCGACGAGAAGGCCCAGCGGGAGCTGGAGTCCCGGGCCGCCGGGCTCAAGGCGGTCAACACCTGGCACGCCACCGCCACCATCCAGATGGCCCGCGAGGCCTGCGGTGGGGCCGGCTACCTGGCGGAGAACCGACTGCCGACGCTCAAGGCCGACACCGACGTGTTCACCACGTTTGAGGGCGACAACACGGTCCTGCTGCAGCTGGTCGCCAAGGGCCTGCTCACCGGGTACCGGGACGCCTTCGGCTCCCTCGACGGCTGGGGCAAGGCGCAGTTCGTGGCCGACCAGGTCCGGGAGACCGTGCTGGAGCGCACCGCGGCCCGCTCGCTCATCGCCCGGCTGGTGGACGCCGTCCCCGGGCGGGACGAGGAGGTCTCGCTGCTGGACCGCGGCTGGCAGCTGCGGGCCTCCAAGGACCGCGAGAAGCACATCCTGGACGGCGCGATCAAGCGCCTGCGCAGGGGCGCTGCCCGCAAGGACATCGCGCCCTTCGACATTTTCAACGACGTGCAGGACCACGTGCTACGGACGGCGGTCACGCACATCGACCGGATCGTGCTGGAGGCCTTCGTCGCCGGCATCGAGCGGGCCACGGACCCCGCCGCCCAGGCCCTGCTCTCGCGGGTCTGTGACCTGTACGCGCTGACCACCATCGAGGCCGACAAGGGCTGGTTCCTGGAGCACGGCCGGCTCACCCCGACCCGCGCCAAGGCGGTGACCAGCACGGTCAACCAGCTGCTCAAGGAGCTGCGGCCGCACATGCGCACGCTGGTCGACGCCTTCGCGATCCCGGACGCCTGGGTGAAGTCCTCGATCGTGGACCGTGAGGGCGAGCGCCAGGAGGTCATGGCGGCCGAGGACGCCCGGGTCCGCGCCGCAGCCCCGGCCGGGGTGAGCGCCGTCGACACCCCGGCCGGGTCTGCCGTCCACCTGGAGATGGCCCCCGCGCAGTAGCGGCCGCGTCCTCCCCGGGCAGGGACGGGCCTACCGGGCCGGCGGGGTCGGGAAACCGCCGACGAGCTGCTCGAAGGCGTTCGCCACCCGCAGGCAGGTGGCGTCGGCGAACCGGCGCCCGACCAGCATCATGCCGACCGGCATGCCCTGGGACATCCCGGCCGGGATGCTGGTCGCCGGATGCCCGCTGACATCAGTCGGTGCGGTGTTCACGATCATCTCCAGCGCCCGGGCGACCTGGACCTCCAGCGGGTCGTCGGCCGCCGGGATGTGCGGGGCGACCATCGGCACCGTCGGCATCACCAGCAGGTCCACGTCGGCCAACGCCCGGTCGTACTGCGCGCGCACCTCCAGGGCCAGGTTGCGGGCCATCGCGTAGTGCCGGGTCTGCTCCTGCTGCATCGACCAGCGGCCGGCCATCGCGACCAGCTTCACCGTCGGGGACCACCGGTCGGCGACCTCCCGGCGCCGGCGCCCGTAGTAGGCCACCAGCTCCGGGTCGTACCAGCCCTCCCAGTTGTGGCCGTAGCCGTTGCCCTCGATCATCTGCACCGCGGCGCCGTCGGTGGCGATCACGTTCCAGACGTGCACCGCGTGCCGGTGCCAGGGCAGGTCGACGTCGACCACCTCGATTCCCAGCTCGCCGAACCGGGCCGCGGCGGCGCGCACCGTGTCGTCCACCCCGGGCTCGGACAGCTCGGCCCAGCCGAAGCCCTCGGCGACGACGCCGACCCGAAGCCCGGCGACGTCACCACCCAGCGCCGCGGCGTACTGCTCGGGAGCCAGGTCGGCCGGCTGGCGGGGGTCCAGCCCGTCCCGGCCGGCGATCGCGTCGAGCATCGTGGCCGCGTCGGCCACCGTGCGGGTCATCGGGCCCAGGTGGTCGATGGTGACCTCGATCGGGAACGCCCCGGTGTAGGGCACCAGGCCGTGCGTGGGCTTGTGCCCGACGATGCCGCAGAACGCCGCGGGCATCCGGATCGATCCGCCCTGGTCACCGCCCACCGCGAGGTCGACCTGCCCGGAGGCCACCAGCGCGCCGCTGCCGCTGGAGCTGCCACCGGTGGTGCGGGTGGTGTCCCACGGGTTGCGCACCGACCCGGTCACCGAGGTGTGGCTGCCGCCGGAGAAGCACAGGTCCTCGCAGACGGACTTGCCGGCGATCGTGGCCCCGGCGCTCAGCAGCCGGCTGACCACGGTGGCGTCCTGGCTGGGCACGAAGCCCTCCAGGGTGTGCGAGCCGTTCATCATCGGCACCCCGGCGACCGCGGTGTTGTCCTTGACCGCCACCGTCCGTCCGGCCAGCGGGCCGTCGTCCGCGCCTCGGATGTCGGTGCGCACGTACCAGGCGCCCAGCGGGTTGTCCGCGTCGTCCGGTCGTCGATTCGATCGGTCCGACGGAGGGGTCGGAGCGATGTCGCTCCACAGCTCCTCGACCGCGTCGTAGGAGGACAGTGCGCCGTCCAGCAACGTGGTGAAGGTGGCGGCATCGGCCTCGCTGGGGTGCATGCCGTGGTGCTCGGCCAGGGCGACGACGTCGGCGGTGGTGGGGCGGCTGATCGACACAGGCTCTCCTCGAGGAGTCGGGGGATCGGTCCCCGCAGTCTGTGGTGGACCGGGCGCCCGCGCCAGGGACCCGGATGATGTCGGTCATGAGCACCGTGGCCGCCCTCGCCGCCGCCGCGGCCGACGAGCAGCTGCGGGTCCCCGCGGCCGTCGACCTGACCGCGATCGTGATCGGCGCCCTCACCGGCGGTCTGCTGGCCGCCCGTGAGGGCTTCGCGGTGTCCGGGGTGCTGCTGCTCGCGGTCTCCGGCGGGCTGGGCGGCGGGCTGATCCGCGACGTGCTGCTCGGCGTCCCCACCGTGGCGCTGACCAACCCGGCCTACCTGCCCGTCGTCGCGGTCACCGCGATGGTGACCTTCTTCTTCTCCGGCTGGCTGTCCCGGGCGACCGGCCTGCTGGTCGGCCTGGACGCGCTCACGTTGGGCTTCTTCACCGTAATCGGTGCGCAGAAGGCGCAGCTGGCCGGGCTGCCCAGCGCCAGCGTCGTCTTCATCGGGGTGCTGACGGCGGTCGGCGGCGCGGTCATCCGGGACGTGCTGCTCGCCCAGCGGGCCGACATCGTGCAACCCGGCCCGTACAACGCGGTCGCGGCGCTGCTGGGCGCCTCGGCGCTCACCGTGCTGGCCGGCCCGCTGGACCTGCCCCCGCTGCCGGTGGCCGCCGTCGTCATCGTGCTGGTCACGGGGCTGCGGGTGCTCTCGGTGTGGCGCGGCTGGGCGGCGCCGGTGGCCATCGACCTGCCGTTGCGGGCCCGCAGCCGGCTCGCCCGGGTGCGCCGACCCGGTGGCCCGGTGGGTGACCAGGCCGACCGGGCCCGTCGCCGACGCCGGCTGGGACGCCGCTGAGACCCACCCTCCGTCGCGGGACGGTGTCGGACGGTCACCCCTGCGGGGGATGAAGCTCCCTCCCGTGAGCGCCGATGATCACCGTGCGGGCCATCAGAGTCCGACACGAGAGGACTCCGCATGCCGCGAGGACCGCGTCGGTGGCCGATGGCCCCGCCTCGTGCTGCCGTCGTCCTCGTCGTCCTGGTGCTGGTCGGGTGCGGGCTCGCTGCCCTCACCGCCTCGGTGGAGGTCTTCGACCGCCTCGTCTCCAACCTCGGCCAGCTCGGGGCCGGTCTCGCCGCCACCGCGCTCGGCAGCTGGCGCACCAGCCGGCTGAGCGGACGGGCCCGCTGGTCCTGGGCGGCGCTCGCCGCCGGCACCGGCTGCTGGACACTGGGCCAGGGGTACTGGACCTGGGTCGAGGTCGTCCAGGGCGGCGAGGCCCCGTTCCCCTCCGTCGCCGACATCGGCTTCGTGGCCTTCCCGCTGCTGGCCGCCGTCGCCCTGCTGCTGCACCCGACCCACGACAGCGGCACCGGCCGGTGGCAGCGGTCGCTGGACGCCCTGATGACCTCGGCCGCCGTCGGCCTGGTCAGCTGGGAGACCACGCTGGGCGCCGTCGTCAGCTACGACATCACCGAGGACTCCCTGACCTCGGCGCTGCTGGTCGCCTACCCGGTGCTGGACGTGCTGGTCATCGTGCTCATCGTGCTCACCCTGGCCCGCACCACCACCGGCCGGACTCCGCTGGTCCTGGTCGGCCTCGGGCTCACCGCCTTCAGCGTCGCCGACAGCGGGTTCGCCTACGCGGCCGCCACCGGTGCCTACGTCGGCTCCTCGGTGGACCTGGGCTGGATCGCCGGCTTCCTGCTCATCGCGCTCGCCGCGCTCAGCGGGCGTGGGCCTGCCGAGGCCCAGGCACAGGCCAGGGCCCGGGCCGACGCCCCCACCAGCACCCGCTCGGCCTTCCTGCCCTACATCCCGGTCGCCGTCGCGCTCGTGGTCACTGCCGCGCTGTCGGTCGCCGGCCGGCTCCTGGACGGTGGCGAGGTGCTCGTCGTCGGTCTCATCGTCGGGCTGCTGCTGACCCGGCAGTACCTGACTCTGCGTGACAACACCCGGCTGGCCGCCGTGCTCGCCACCCGCGAGGCCGAGCTGCGCCACCAGGCCTTCCACGACGGCCTCACCGGGCTGGCCAACCGGGCGCTGTTCCGGGACCGCCTGGAGCACGCCCTCCAGCTGCACGCCCGGGACCTGCGCCCGGTCTCGGTCGTCTTCCTCGACCTGGACGACTTCAAGGTCATCAACGACACGCTCGGCCACGCCGCGGGCGACGAGCTGCTGGTCCGGGTCGCCGACCGGCTCACCGGCGCGGTCAGGTCCGGGGACACCGTGGCCCGGCTCGGCGGCGACGAGTTCGCCGTCCTGCTCGAGGACGGCGGTGACCCGCTGCAGATCGGCGCCAAGATCGTCGACGGTCTGCGGACGCCGTTCACCGTGCGCGGCAACGCCCTCGAGGTGCATGCCAGCGTCGGTGTCTGCGCCCTGGACGCCGACGACACCCCGGTCGCCGCTGACGAGCTGCTGGCCCGCTCGGACACCGCGATGTACTCGGCCAAGCGGTCGGGGAAGGACCGGATCGTGGCCTACAGCGTGGGCATGAGCCTGGACGAGCTGCAGGACCAGGAGCTGCGCCAGGCCCTGCGCACTGCGATCGAGGACCAGCGGGTCCGACTGGCCTACCAGCCGATCATCGAGCTGGAGAGCGGCCGGGTCGTGGGCCTGGAGGCGCTGGCCCGCTGGCTGCACGAGGGCGCCGACGTCCCGCCCGACGTCTTCATCCCACTGGCCGAGCGGAGCGGGCTGATGCCCGCGCTCACCGCCGACCTGCTCGCCGAGGCCTGCCGCCGGCTCGCCGAGTGGACCGCGGGCCGGCACGAGTCACTCGCCGTGCACGTCAACGTCGCGCCCAGCCAGGTCATCGCGCCCGGGTTCGTGGCCATCGTGGGCGAGCTGGTCACCCGGCACCGGCTGCTGCCCGGCCAGCTGGTCCTGGAGATCACCGAGTCCGGCATCTTCGCCGACCTGGACGCCGCCAAGCGCACCGTCACCCAGCTGCGCCTTCTGGGCGTCGGGGTCTCCCTGGACGACTTCGGGGTCGGCTACTCCTCGCTGGCCCAGCTGAACTCGATGCCGCTGGACTCGGTGAAGATCGACAGGTCGTTCCTGGCCGCCATCGACACCGACGCCCGGCAGGCCACCTTCCTGCGCGCGGTGCTCCGACTGGCCGCCGACATCGGGCTGCAGGTCGTCGCCGAGGGCGTCGAGCGGCCCAGCCAGGTCCGCCAGCTCCGGGCACTGGGCTGCGAGTACGCACAGGGCTTCCTGCTCGGCCGCCCGATGGACGGCGCCGCCGTCCCGGAGCTGCTCGCGCGCCGCACCGTCGGCGTCAGCTGACCCACCCCGCCCCACGACGGCGTTCTTCGCGACTATCGCCGCCCCCACGACGGCGTTCTTCGCGATTATCGCCGCCCCCACGACGGCGTTCTTCGCGATGATCGCCGCCCCGCGACTCCCTCGGTGGGTGACCCGTTCGGGGCAGCTGCGGTCAAGGCGCTTCCTGCAGACGTCGATCACCACCGTGTGACCGATCTCCTCGAGCCGACCCGCCGGGCCGACTGCCGCCCGCTGCTCGCCGACCCCGACGACCTCACCGTCGTGTGGGCGCCGGTCGTCGACCTGGCCACCGCCTCGGTGGCCGGCTGGCGCGCGGAGGCCCGCTTCCCGGGCACCGCCACCCCCGACGTCTGGTTCGCCGCCGCCGCGGACGCCGGGCTCGCCGCCCCACTGCAGGCGCTTCTCCTGCAGACGGCGTTGGCCCGCCGGCCCGAGACCGGCCTGTTGCACGTCCCGGTCGACCCGTGGCTGCTCGGCGCCCCGCTGGTGCACGAGGCGCTGCAGGTCCCGCTCACCGACGTCGTCCTCGAGCTCACCGACTCCCCCGTGGACGACGAGGCCACACTGCTGCAGCGCTGCGCCCGGCTCGCCGCCCGTGGCGCCCGACTGGCCGTGCCGGCCGCCCTGCTGCTGCGGGTGCCCCAGCTGCCCGCCGACGTCGTCGTCCTCCCGCACGGGTTGACCGCCGGCCTGGCCGGGGACCCGCGCCGGCAGGCCGTGGCCGCCGGCCTGGTCACCTACGCCCAGCGACTGGGCGCGACCGTGCTCGCCGACGGCGTGGAGACCAGCGCCGAGCTGACCGGACTGGGCCGCCTCGGCGTGCCGATGGCCCGCGGCTGGCTGCTCGGCCGACCCACCACCGACTTCGGCCCGGCGTCCGCCGACGTCGTCCGGCTGCTGCGCGGACGAGCGGTGGAGCAGCGGCGGGACACCACGGTCGCGGTGCTGCTGCGCCCGGTCCGCACCTGGACCCCGGGCCGGGACGACCGCCAGCTCACCCCACCCGTCGTCCAGCTCGAGCCCACCGGTGAGCCGACCGGGCTGACCCTGGTCGACGCCCGCACCGGCGACTGGTTCGACGCCCCCGTCACGCTCACGCTGCCCTCGCACACCGAGGTCGGGGAGGCGCTGCACCGGGCGCTGGCCCGGCGTCCGGCGCACCGGTTCGACCCGGTGCCGTGCACGGACCCCTCGGGCGTCGTCGTCGGCCTCGCGCGGGTCGAGGACCTGGCGGAGGCCGCCACAGCCGGCTGAGACGTCGGCAGCGTCAGGCGCTCGCGTCGGTGAGGGCCGCCCGCTCGTCGTCGGCGAGCACCAGGTCCAACATCGGCAACAGGTCGGCCAGCTGCTCGACCGAGCGCCCGCTGGCGATCGGCGCGACGACCGTCGGCTGGTCGGCCAACCAGCGCAGCGCCACCGCGGAGCCGGTCGTGCCGTGCGCGTCGGCCACCTCGGCCAACGCCGCCAGCACCCGGTCGCCCTTCTCGCCCACGTAGGCCGAGGCGCCCTTGGCGCGTGGGGAGTCGATGGTCTCCCCCGCCCGGTACTTACCGGTCAGGAAGCCCTTGGCCAGGGAGAAGTAGGGCAGCGTGCCCAGCCCGCGGTCGGCGACGACGTCGCGCAGCTCGTCCTCGTAGACCGGTCGCTCCACCAGGTTGTAGAGCGGCTGCAGCGCCATGTACGGCGTCAGGCCCAGGTCCCGCTGCAGGTCCAGGGCCTCGGTGAGCCGCGGCGCGGAGTAGTTCGAGGCGGCCACGTGGCGCACCTTGCCGGCCTGCACCAGCTCGTCGAAGGCCCGCAGGGTCTCCTCCAGCGGCGTCGACTCGTCGTCGTAGTGGGCGTAGTAGAGGTCGATGGTGTCGACCTGCAGGTTGCGCAGCGAGCGCTCGCACGCCTCGCGGACCTCGGTCGCCGACAGCGGGTGCTCCTTCTCCCCGGGGCTGGCCTTGGTGGCCACCACCACCCGGTCGCGGGCACCACGCTCGGCCATCCAGCGGCCGAGGATCTGCTCGGAGAGCCCGTTGCCGTACATCTCGGCGGAGTCGACGAACGGGGACTGGGTGGAGGGCACCGCGTCGTGGAAGCGGTCGAGCAGCGCGAAGGAGGTGGCCTCGTCCGCGGTCCACCCGAACACGTTGCCGCCGAAGCAGAGGTCGCTGACGGTGAGATCGGTCCCGGGGAGCTGTGGCATACCCTCACGCTAGGTCGGACCGTTCCCTCACGCAGCGTGGCCGGTGGGGCGGGACGGCGTCCCCAGGGCCTCCTGGGACGCCGAATCGCCGGAAACACAGGCCCGTCGCTGGCGGAACCGCTGGTCGGCATGGCAACGTGCCCGACGTCCCTGGTCGACGATGTGGTCGACCAGACCGCCCGCGGGGCACCAGGACGAGCCGTGGACGGCTCGCCCCGGATCCCGCGGAGGCCCCGACCGTCCACCCGGACGACCGGGGAGGCCCACCCGAGCGGTGGGTCACCAGACCACCGAGAGGAATCCCCGTGAACAAGGCCGAACTCGTCTCCGCCATCGCCAAGCGCGCCGACGTGCCCGCCTCGACAGTCGACTCCGTCATCGCCGCCCTCGGCGAGGAGTTCGTCGACGCACTCACCCGCGGCGACAAGATCGCCCTCCCGGGCCTGCTGACCCTCGAGCGCAGCTCGCGGTCCGCCCGCACCGGCCGCAACCCGCAGACCGGCGAGTCCATCGAGATCGCCGCGTCGAACACCGCCAAGCTGTCGGCCGGCTCGAACCTCAAGAAGGCCGCGGCCGCCGTCCCCGTCTCCTGACGGAGGACCTGAGCAAGGACCTGACCGCCCCCCCGCCACCAGGCCGTGGGCGCCTCAGCAGCACGCACGTCCGCACCCCTTCGGCGCCCCCGCGCCGCTCCTGTCGCACCCCGGTGCCAGGATGCGGCCGGGGGCGCCGTTCGTCATGGAGCGGCCCCGTCACCTGGAGGCAGCGTGCTCGAGAACGTGATCGACCCGGCCGAAGTAGGCCTGGACGCAACCCGCCTGCGGCGGCTGGACCAGCGGCTGGCCCGGTGGGTCGACGACGGCCAGCTGCCCGGTTTCCTGGTCACCGTCGCCCGGCACGGGAAACTGGCGCACGTCGGCACCTACGGCCACCGGGACGTCGAGGCCGCCCTGCCGGTCACCCCGGACACCATCTGGCGCATCTTCTCGATGACCAAGCCAGTCACCTCCGTGGCGGCGATGTCGCTGTACGAGGAGGGCGCCTTCGAGCTCACCGACCCGATCAGCCGCTGGCTGCCGGAGTTCGCCGAGACCCGGGTCTACGTCGCGGGCTCGGACGCCCAGCCGGTGACCGCCCCGCAGACCGAACCGATCCGGGTCTGGCACCTGCTCACCCACACCTCCGGGCTGACGTACGGCTTCCACCGGGCGCACCCCGTCGACGGGATCTACCGGGCGGCCGGACACGAGTGGGGCACCCCGCCGGGCGCGGACTCCGCCGAGGTCACCCGCCAGTTCGCCGCGATGCCGCTGGTCTTCCAGCCCGGCAGCGAGTGGAACTACGGCGTGTCCACCGACGTGCTCGGCCGGCTGGTCGAGGTGCTCGCCGGCAAGCCGCTGGACGAGGTCCTCGCCGAGCGGGTCTTCGGTCCGCTGGGCATGACCGAGACGTCCTTCGGTCTCCGCCCGGACGACGACCCGGCGCTGCTGGCCCGGCTGTACGGCCCCGGCGTCGTGCCGCTGGCCACCTTCGAGCCGGCCGCGAAGCAGAAGCCCGCGTTCCTGTCCGGTGGCGGCGGGCTGGTGTCCACCGCCGGGGACTACCTGAAGTTCGTCGAGATGCTGCGCGCCGGTGGCGTCGCGCCCGACGGCAGCCGGGTGCTGGGCTCCCGGACGCTGGCGCACATGGTCCGCAACCACATCCCGGGCAACGCCGACCTGGAGACCTACGGCCGGCCGCTGTTCGCCGAGACCCCGCTGCGCGGCGTGGGCTTCGGCCTGGGCTTCTCGATGGTGCTGGACCCGACCCGGTACGGCGTGGTCAGCTCGGTAGGCGACTACTCGTGGGGCGGGGCGGCGTCCACGGCGTTCTACGTCGACCCGGTCGAGGACCTGACCGTGACCTTCTACACCCAGCTGCTGCCGTCCTCGACGCTGCCGATCCGGTCGTACCTGCGGCAGCTGGTGAACCAGGCGATCGTCTGATGCTCGAGGCCACGCCGGGCACGCTGCACGGCTGGTTCGACGCCGCGCTGCCGCCGGTGCTGACCGTCGAACCGGGCTCGACGGTCACGGTCGACTGCCTGGACTCCGGCTGGTCGATCGGGCCCTTCGACGGCGGCGACCTGGCCGCCCGGGCGCGGCACCCCGCGTGGGAGCCCGGCACCGGGCACGCGCTGACCGGCCCGATCGCGGTCCGCGGTGCCCGGCCGGGACAGGTCCTCGCCGTCCGGGTGGACGACGTCGTCCCCGGCGCGTTCGGGACGACGTACTGCGGGTTGCGGGACACCCCGCTCAACCGCCGCCTGGGCGTGCTGGAGGACCCGGTGGTGCTCCGCTGGACCATCACCGACGGCGTGGCCACCGAGCAGCACGGGCACCGGGTGGCCACCCGTCCGTTCCTCGGCGTCATCGGGCTGCCGCCGGCCGAACCCGGCCGGCACTCCACCGTCCCGCCGCGCTGGCACGGCGGGAACCTGGACTGTCGCGAGCTGGTCGCCGGGTCCACGCTCTACCTGCCGGTGACCGTGCCGGACGCACTGTTGTCGGTCGGCGACGGGCACGCAGCCCAGGGCGACGGCGAGGTCAGCGGGACGGCGATCGAGTGCCCGGTGGAGGCGACGCTGACCCTCGGGGTGCTCGACGACCTGCACGGGCTGACCCTGCGCACCCCGGTCGCCGACACCCCGGCCGGCTGGGTGGCGATGGGCGTCGCCGACGACCTGGACACCGCGACCGGACACGCGCTGGACGCGGTGCTGGACCTGATGGGCGTGCTGCACGGGATCGGCCGTTCGGAGGCACTGGCGCTGGCCTCGATGGTCGTGGACCTGCGGGTGACCCAGGTGGTCAACGAGGTCGTGGGGGTGCACGCGCTGCTGCCCCCGGACCGGCTGCTTGGCTGAGCCCGTGCTCCGCATCGGAGCCCTCGACGTCCCGGACGGTCGTCTCGTCGGGATGGCGATCGTGAACCGCACCTGCCACCGCCCCACCGCGCGGTGGGGGCACCCCTGCCGCGGGGGTAGGGCGGCACTACCGTCCCCCGCATGGCCGCCACCGGGTTCCACACCGCCGACGAGCTGAACGCGCTGCTGCCGGGCACCCTCCCGGGCCTGCTGGGCATCGTGATCGACAGTCACGATGCCGGCCGGCTGACCAGCCACCTCGACGTCCGGTCCGAGCTGCTGGCACCCAACGGCTACCTGCACGCGGCCACCGTCGTCGGCCTCGCGGACACCTCCTGCGGCCTGGCCACCCGGGCGCTGCTGCCCGAGGGCGCCACCGGGTTCACCACCGTCGAGCTCAAGAGCAACCACCTGGGGACGGCGCGCGAGGGTCGGGTCGAGTGCGTGGCCACGAACGTGCACGCCGGCCGGACGACGCAGGTCTGGGACGCCGTCGTCAGCAACGCCGACACCGGCACGACGATGGCGCTCTTCCGCTGCACGCAGTCCGTGCTCTGGCCGCGCTGACCCCTACCGGCCGGTAGCCCCTGGTGGCGGGCACCACCGCGGGTGTGAGACTGGGGTCACCCGTCCACTCCCGAGGAGGACCCCCGTGGCGTACGCCAGCCGCTTCCCCGACGTCGAGATCCCCGACGCGGCCGTGCCGACCTACGTCCTGGCCCGCTCCCGGGAGCTCGGTGACGCCCCGGCCCTGGTCGACGGGCTGACCGGCGAGACGATCACGCACGCCCAGCTGATCGCGTACGTGGACCGCTTCGCCGCGGCCCTGCACGCGCGCGGGCTGCGCAAGGGCGATGTCGTCGCCGTCTTCTCCCCGAACACCATCTGGTTCCCGGTCGTCTTCCACGGCATCGCCGCGGCCGGGTGCGTGATGAGCCCGATCAACTCGCTCTACACCCCCGATGAGATCACCTTCCAGCTCAAGGACGCCGGCGCGAAGACGCTGGTCACGGTCTCGCCGTTCCTGGACCGGGCCCGCCCGGCGATGGCGGCCGCGGGGGTGAGCGACCTGGTGGTGCTCGACGGCGCCGAGGGTGCGGACAGCCTGCGCGACCTGCTGGGCACCGACGCGCCGTCCGTGAGCCCGGACATCGACCCGGCCACCGACCTGGTGACGCTGCCCTACTCCAGCGGCACCACCGGCCTGCCCAAGGGCGTGATGCTCACGCACCGCAACCTGGTCGCGAACGTCGCACAGACCCGGCCGCTGATCGACCTGCGCGACGGCGACGAGCGGGTCATCGCCGTCCTGCCGTTCTTCCACATCTACGGCCTGACCGTGCTGATGAACCAGGGCCTGCAGTGGGGCGGCACCGTGATCACGCTGCCCCGCTTCGACCTGGAGCAGTTCCTCCGGGCCATCTCCGACCACCGGGTGACCCGGGCTTTCGTGGCGCCGCCGATCCTGCTGGCGCTGGCCAAGCACCCCCTCGTCGAGCAGTTCGACCTGTCCAGCCTGCGCTCGATCACCTCCGGCGCCGCGCCGCTGGACGAATCGCTGGCTCTCGCGGCGCAGGACCGGCTCCGCACCCTGGCCGGCACCGGGGACGACGGCGTCACCGTCGCGCAGGGCTACGGCATGACCGAGCTGTCCCCGGTCAGCCACACCACGCCCGACCTGGGCCTGGAGCCTGCCGGTGCGGGCGTCACGCCCAAGGGCACGGTCGGTTTCGCGCTGCCCAACACCGAGTGCCGGCTGATCGACCCGGCCACCGGCGAGGACGCCGCCGAGGGTGAGCGCGGCGAGCTGTGGGTGCGCGGCCCGCAGGTCATGCTCGGCTACCTGAGGAACCAGCAGGCCACCGACGAGACGCTGGACGCCGAGGGCTGGTTGCACACCGGCGACGTGGCGGTCATCGACGACCAGGGCCGCTACACCGTCGTCGACCGGGTCAAGGAGCTGATCAAGTACAAGGGCTACCAGGTTGCTCCGGCCGAGCTCGAGGCCGTGCTGATCAACCACCCGCAGATCGCCGACGCCGCCGTGATCGGGGTCAAGGACGCCGAGTCCGGTGAGGAGCTGCCCAAGGCGTTCCTGGTCCGGGCACCGGGTGCGGAGATCACCGAGGACGAGGTCAAGGCCTACATGGCCGAGAAGGTGGCCCCGCACAAGAAGATCCGGATCGTCGAGTTCATCGACACGGTGCCCAAGTCCGCGGCCGGGAAGATCCTCCGGAAGGAACTGCGGAGTCGCTGAGCCCGGCTCCGGGTTCGAGACTGCAGAACGGCAACGCCGACACGCCGCACGCCGGGGTGTCGGCGTTGCCGTTCTGCACGGTCACCGCGGCAGGGCCTTCCGCCAGGCGCTGAACGAGCTCACCGGCCCGGCGTGTGGACGGCGGAGCCACGGCCACGGGTGCACCTGCACCGGGCGGACCTCGGCCGAGCGACGACGGAACCCGGGCACCGGCGCGTGCGTCACCGCCACGTCCCGCCCGGCCAGCTCGGCCGCAGGCTCCCCCAGGTACAGCTGCACGTCTCGGTGCTCGGCCAGCTCGGCCAGCGCCTCGGCCAGGAACACCAGCCGCTGGGAGGCCAGTCGCAGCCGGGCCAGCAGCGTCTCGTCGAAGACGAACACCACCGGCAGTCCGGGGTGCGCGACCAGGGCGGGGTCCGCCGTCCCCAGCGACTCCGCGGTCAGCCAGACCGCCTCGGGCTCTCCCGTCGTCACCACCTCGGCCGGGCCGGCCGTGGCCTCCGGCGAGGGGTCGGCGGCCAACAGCGGTTCGCGCGGCAGCCAGCGGGTGGGCTGGTCGTCGGGCCACTGCTCGATCGGGCAGTCCGCCGACAGCGGGCACTGCTCGCACAGCCCCGGCGCCCGCTTGCGGACCTGCCAGCGGGAGAACCCGTAGGCCTTGCCGTTGCCCGCGCCGACCGTCCACTGCCAGCCGACCCGGTTGGCTGCCCGCGACCCGTCGATCAGCCGGGCGAACAGCTCGTCCTCACCGGCGGCCCAGTCGTGCCCGGCACGCACGGTCCACTGCGAGGCCACCCACATCCGGGTCTGGTTCACCAGCCAGCCGTCGGCGTCCAGCTCACCCAGCACGGTGTCCAGGCAGGCCATCTCCCGCGGCCACGGCTCCTGCCAGCGCGCTCGCGCCCGGGCCGGCTCGGCCCGCAGCGCCGAGCGGGTGCGGGTCCCCAGCCGGGCGTAGAGGTGCCGGGAGTACTCCTGCCAGAGCAGCTCGTCGCGGTACTTCGTGCGGTCCCGGGTCGGGGCGTCGTCGACCGCGGCCCACACCTGCGGCAGCTGCAGCAGACCGTGCCGGATCCACGGACTCAGCGCGCTCGCCCCGCGGCGGGACTCCGGCAGCACCTCGTTGCGCCGGCTCGCGTACCCGGTGACGTCCAGGGTGGCCAGCGCGGCGTCCGCCGCGGACTGCCCGCCCCGGAAGCGGCCCGAGGCGGTGACCCCGTCGTCCCGGTGCAGGTGGCCGAGGTGTTCGCCCACCCAGCGGGGGACGTCGTCGGCGGTGGGGAGGGGGAGCCGGCTCACCGGTCCACCCTGCGGGTTCCCGGGCGCGCGCGCCGGACGGGGGCGGCCTACGGTCGGGGTCGTGCGAGCGATCACGATGGAGTCCCCCGGCGGTCCCGACGTCCTGGTCTGGGGCGAGGCCCCCGACCCGGTCTGCCAGCCCGGCGAGGTGGTGATCGACGTCGTCGCGGCCGCGGTGAACCGTGCCGACCTGCTGCAGCGGCAGGGCGCCTACCCGGTGCCGCCCGGCGCGAGCGAGGTGCTCGGCCTGGAGTGCAGCGGGATCGTCTCCGAGGTCGGCGCCGGGGTCACCGAGTGGTCGGTGGGCGACGAGGTCTGCGCGCTGCTGTCCGGCGGCGGGTACGCCGAGAAGGTCGCCGTCCCGGCCGGGCAGGTGCTCCCCCGCCCCGCGGGGGTGGAGCTGGCCACTGCCGCCGCGCTGCCCGAGGTGGTCTGCACCGTCTGGTCCAACGTGTTCATGCTCGCCGGGCTCAGCCGCGGCGAGACGTTCCTGGTGCACGGCGGTTCCTCGGGCATCGGCACGATGGCCATCCAGCTCGCCGTCCGGGCCGGTGCCCGGGTGGCAACGACGGCCGGCAGCCAGGCCAAGCTCGACTTCTGCCGCGAACTCGGCGCCGAGGTGCTGGTCAACTACCGCGAGCAGGACTTCGTGGAGGTGGTCGGGCAGGCCGATGTCGTGCTGGACAACATGGGCGCCAAGTACCTGGCCCGCAACGTCGACGTGCTCGCCCCCGACGGCCGGCTCGTCGTCATCGGCATGCAGGGCGGGGTCAACGGCGAGCTCGACCTCGGCAAGCTGCTGCGCAAGCGCGGCTCGGTGCACGCCACTGCGCTGCGCGGCCGGCCGGCCACCGGGCGGCACTCCAAGGCCGAGATCGTCGCCGCCGTCCGGCACGACGTGTGGCCCGACGTCGAACGCGGCACCGTCCGCCCGATCGTGGACCGCCGGCTGCCGATGGCCCGCGCCGGCGAGGCGCACGCGGTGCTGGAGGCCAGCGAGCACATCGGCAAAGTGCTCCTGGTCACCGACTGATGGAGTCCCACGGCGCGGTTTCCGCGCCCGTGGGACTCCATCAGCGCAGGTCGGAGATGCTCTCGATCATGTGCTCGACCTCTTCGGAGGTGTTGTAGTGCAGCAGGCCCAGCCGGACGGCGCCGCCCTGCTCGTTGACACCGAACGCGTCGAAGAGCTCGCGGGCGTAGTAGTCGCCGTCCCAGGCGCAGATGTTGCGGCGGGCCAGCTCGGTGGCCACCTGGCGCGGGCGCATCCGGGAGACGGTGAACGACAGCGTCGGCGTCCGGTACAGCGGGCTGCCCAGCACCTGCACGTGCGCCATCGAGCGCAGGGCCCGGTCCAGCCGGTCGAACAGCGCGCCCTCGTACTCGGCGACGGCGGCCATCGAGGTGGCCAGCCGCTCGCGCCGGGTGCCGGTGGCGTCCGGGGACAGCGAGGCCAGGTGCTCCACGGCCGCGGCCACCCCGGCGTACAGCTCGAAGGCCGGGGTGCCGGTCTCGAACCGGTCCGGGACCCGGTCGGAGGACGGCATGAGCTTGTCCGGCGTCAGCGTCTCCAGCAGGGCCGGGTCGGCGACGACGGCGCCCACGTGCGGCCCGCACCACTTGTAGGCCGACAGCGCCAGGAAGTCCGCCCCGGTGGTGGCGAGGTCGACCAGCCCGTGCGGGACCGCGTGCACGCCGTCCACGTAGACCAGGGCCCCGACCTGGTGCGCCCGGTCGGCGATGCCGCGGACGTCGGGCCGGGTGCCGATGGCGTTGCTGGCCAGGGTGACCGCGACCAGGCGGGTGCGGTCGGTGAGCAACTCGTCGTACTGCCAGTCGGGCAGCTCACCGGTCTCGATGTCCACCTCGGCCCACTTGACCAGCAGCCCGGCCTCCTCGGCCAGCTGCACCCAGGGCCGGATGTTGGCGTCGTGGTCCAGCCGGCTCACGATCACCTCGTCGCCGGCATGCCAGGTCTTGGCCAGCGTGCGGGCCATCGTGTAGGTCAGCGATGTCGTGTTGGGGCCGAGCACCACCCCGGCCGGGACGCCGCCGACCAGGTCCGCGACCGCCGTCCGCGCGCTGCTGACCACCTGCTCGGCCCGGGCCGAGGACGGGAACACCCCGCCGCGGTTGGCGATGGGCACCCGCATGGCCTGCGAGACCGCCCGCAGCACGCTCTCGGGCACGAGAGAGCCGGCCGGGCCGTCGGCGTGCACGAACCCGTCGGACAGGCCGGGGAAGAGCCCGCGGACGCGCGCGACGTCCAGCCCCGCGGCCCCCGATGACATGTCCGCACCCTAACCGGGCGGCTGCACCGGTGAGGGGTCAGTCCGTCACGTTCGGTCGCGACGGGCAGAGGGCAGGATGGTCCCCATGACTGCACCCACACCCCACGGCGTCCCGGGCGGCGAGCAGCAGGTCGTCGTGGTCGGGCCGGACGGACAGCCGGTCGGCACGATGCCGATGCCCCTCGACGGCGAGGGCGGGGTGGCCGACCTGGTCGAGCAGCCCGCCAAGGTGATGCGGATCGGCACGATGATCAAGCAGCTGCTCGAGGAGGTGCGGGCCGCGCCCCTGGACGAGGCCAGCCGCAACCGGCTGCGCGACATCCACGCCTCCTCCATCCGCGAGCTGGAGAAGGGCCTGGCCCCCGAGCTCCGCGAGGAGCTGGAGCGGATCACACTGCCGTTCACCGACGGCGTCACCCCCTCCGACGCCGAGCTGCGGATCGCCCAGGCTCAGCTGGTCGGCTGGCTGGAGGGCGTCTTCCACGGCATCCAGACCGCGCTGTTCGCCCAGCAGATGGCCGCCCGGGCGCAGCTGGAGGAGATGCGCCGCAAGGCGCTGCCCGGCGGAGCACCGCATCAGCCCGGCGCACCCCAGCAGCCCGGCGGCGGTCAATACCTCTAGGGAGCCGCAGGCCGGTCACGGTCTACGGTCGCGACACCGTCACCGCATGGTGACGTGCCGCACAGCCGGCTCCGGCCTCCACCTCGAGGGACCCATGACACCTCCGACCGCCTGCCCGCAGTCCGACCACGCCGTCGACGTCGTCGCGGACTCCGCGGCGGAGCTGCACATGTCGGCGACGGCCCGCTGATGGCGACGGTGGTGGTGCTGACCACGCTGGACACCAAGGGGGCCGAGGCCGGCTACCTGCGGGAGCAGTTGCTGGGCCACGGGGTGGCCGTGGTGCTGGTCGACACGGGCGTGTTCGAACCGGTGGGCGCGGTGCCCGACATCGACCGGCACGAGGTCGCCGGCGCCGCTGGTGCCGACGTGACCGTCCTGGCCCGCGCGGGAGACCGCGGTCGGGCCGTGGCAGCGATGGGCGCCGGTGCCGAGGCGGTCGTCACCCGACTGCACCGAGAAGGGCGCCTGGACGGGGTGCTCGCCATCGGTGGCGGCGGGGGCTCCTCCATCGCCTCCCGCGCGATGCAGGCCCTGCCCATCGGCGTGCCGAAGCTGCTCGTCTCCACGCTGGCCTCCGGGGACACGACCCCCTACGTGGGCACTGTCGACGTCACGCTCATGTACTCCGTCGTCGACGTCGCCGGCCTCAACCAGATCTCCACCCGGATCCTGTCCAACGCCGCCGCCGGCATCGCCGGCATGGCCTCGGCCCCGGTGCCCCAGGTGCAGAGCAGGCCCCTGGTCGCGGCGTCCATGTTCGGGGTGACCACGCCCTGCGTGACGACGGGCCGGGAACGACTGGAGGACCTGGGGTACGAGGTGCTGGTGTTCCACCAGACCGGCACGGGGGGCCGTTCCATGGAGGAACTCGTCCGCGCCGGCTTCGTCCGCGGGGTCCTGGACGCCACCACCACCGAACTCGCCGACGAACTCGTCGGCGGGGTGCTGCCGGCCCACCCCGAGCGCCTGGAGGCGGCCGGCGCCGCCGGCATCCCGCAGGTCGTCTCGGTCGGCGCGCTGGACATGGTGAACTTCGGGCCGCTGGAGACCGTGCCCGAGCGGTTCCGTGGCCGCACGCTCTACGAGCACAACCCGGCCGTCACCCTGATGCGGACCACGGCCGAGGAGTGCGCGCTGCTCGGTGCCCGGATCGCGGCCAAGCTGGCCGCCGCGACGGGACCGACCGCGGTCTACCTACCGCTCCTCGGGGTGTCCGGTATCGATGCCGTGGGGCAGCCCTTCCACGACCCGGACGCCGATGCCGCGCTCTTCGAGGCGCTGCGCCGCGACCTGTCCCCACGGATCGAGCTGCACGAGCTGGACCTGCACGTCAACGACCCCGCCTTCGCGCTGGCAATGGCGGACCGCCTGCACGACATGATCGGAGACGCCACGTGAAGCGGACCGAGGCGGTCTCCCGGCTGCGCCGGCAGGCCGAGGCGGGCAGACCCGTCATCGGCAGCGGGGCCGGGATCGGCCTGTCGGCCAAGAGCGCCGAGACCGGCGGCGCCGACCTGATCATCATCTACAACTCCGGTCGCTACCGGATGGCCGGGCGCGGGTCGCTCGCCGGGATGATGCCCTACGGCGACGCCAACGCGATCGTGCTGGAGATGGCGGCCGAGGTGCTGCCCGTCGTCCGGGACACCCCGGTGCTCGCCGGGGTCTGCGGCACCGACCCGTTCCGCTCGATGCCGGTCTTCCTGGACGAACTGCTGCGAGTCGGCTTCTCCGGTGTGCAGAACTTCCCCACGGTCGGCCTCATCGACGGCTCGTTCCGGTCGGGGCTGGAGGAGACCGGCATGGGCTACGGCCTGGAGATCGACATGATCCGGATCGCCCACGGGAAGGACCTGCTCACCGCGCCGTACGTGTTCGACCCCGACCAGGCCACCGCGATGGCCGAGGCGGGGGCCGACGTCCTGGTCCCGCACATGGGCCTCACGACCGGGGGCGCGATCGGTGCCACGAGCGCCAAGTCCCTGGACGAGTGCGTCGACCTGGTCCAGGCCATGCGCGACGCAGCCACGCGGGTCAACCCCGACATCCTGGTGCTGTGCCACGGCGGACCGATCGCCGAACCCGAGGACGCGGCGTACGTGCTGGAGCGCACCGAGGGGGTGGCCGGGTTCTTCGGCGCCTCGTCCATGGAACGCCTGCCGACCGAGACCGCACTGATCGACAACGTCCGCCGGTTCAAGGCGCTGACCGTCCAGGGGAAGAGGCAGTGAGGAGCGGGTTCGTCCTGGGCGCGGACCTGGTCCGCGAGGACTTCGACTGGGGCACGGTCCACTGGCGCTGCCGGGGTGCCACCACCGGGTCCGCGCAGATCGTGGTCATGGAGGTGACCCTCGGGCCGGTCCAGGCGCACGACTTCCACCGCCACCCCGAGCAGGAGGAGTTCATCACCGTCCAGCAGGGCACTGTCGTGCAGTACCTGGGGGAGGAGTCGAGGCAGCTGGGGGCCGGGGACTCGGTCTTCGTGCCCGCCGACACGGTCCACGCCTCCTTCAACACCGGTGCCGGGCCGGCGAAGCTCCTCGTGGTGCTCAGCCCCGCGAAGGGCGAGGACAGCTACGAGGTGGTGGACGTCTCCGGTACCGAGCCCTGGGCCTCGGTGCAGCGTCCGCACGGGGGACCTGCCTGACCGGGCACTCCCGGTCTCGTGCCGTCGGCTCACCCCCGGTCGCGGGCCCAGCGGTCGAACGTGGTCACCGTGCGCACGTGCGGGAAGGTCAGTGCCAGAACCACAGCCAGGGCGGCCCCGATCGCTGCCGGTGAGGTCTCCGGTCCGGCGAGGACGACGACGGCGGCCAGACTGACCGCCGTCGGCAGGGCGGCGTGCAGTGCGAAGCGGCCGGCGGCGCGGGCCCGCCCAGCGGCCGAGGGGCCGGTCCGGAGCAGCGCCACCAGCCGTGCGGTGTGCCGCAGCGCGTGCCAGCCGGCGAACCAGACACCGAAGGCGGCCAGCGGTGGGACGACGGCGAACAGGGCCGACACCATCAGCAGTTCGACCGCCTCGGTTCGTCGGCCCTCGCGCAGGGGCCCGGCGACGGCGAGCAGCACGACGCCGGCGGTCAGCATGCCCAGGAGCACCCTGGCACTGGTCGGGAGCGGGGTGTCCCAGGCAGGTGCGAGGTGGCCCAGTACCTGCGCGGACTCCCCCGGCCACAGCACGAGCGGCAGGCCGACGACGGAGAGCCCGTGCGCGAGGGTCGTCGGCACGACCTCGAGCAGGCCGGGGGCAGGGCGGCCGGCGTCCTCGGCGGACACCACGGCCTCGGCGCGCCCGAAGTGCACGGCCGACACCAGCAGGAACACCGCGACCGTGACGGTGGGGGCCAGCAGCAGTGCGGCTGCAGCAACCCCGGCGGTGGCCAGGTAGCCCGCCAGCACCCAGCCGAGAGCGAGCGGCGCGGGGCGTCGCCCGCTGGTCCAGAACGGGACCATGTGGTCCACGGCGCCGTGCGGCACGCCCAGCACGATGCCGACCATCGCCAGGACCGGGGCGGCCCTGGCCAGCAGGTCGGGGTCGAGGAGCTGGGCAAGCAGGACGGTCAGCACGAGGGCCCGACCGACAGCGACCGAGGGTCGCAGCTGCCGGGACCCCCGGGCAGGGCCGGACCCGCGCGGGGTCCGGTCCTGCCCGGTGGTCTGCAGCACGGGTCAGCTCGCCCGAGCGGTCCGGTTCGTCCGGTCGGTGCGCGATGCCCCGACCAGCCCGTCGCCATCGATTGCCTCGTGGCCCCCGTGGACGGTGTCCGGGTGGTCGTCGTACTCCGGGTCCTCCAGCCGGCTCTTCACCCGGGCCACCTTGTAGATCGCCAGCCCGTAGGCCGCCTTGGCCAGGATGTCCGCGATCGAGTAGCCGGCCTGCTTCAGCACGAAGCCGCCCTCACCACCGAAGAAGTCCCCGCCCAGCACCGGGAAGAGGTAGGCGATCGGGTAGACGCCCCAGAGCCCGACGAGGGCGATCCGCAGCCACTTGATGGTGTGCTTGACCTCGTCGGGCTGCCGGTCCAGGGACTTGGACAGCTCCACGAAGAGCACGTACAGCAGGTAGAGGAACGGGATGGTGGACAGCGTCCCCCACACCAGCCTCGGTACGACCTCGTTGGTGATCTCGCCCGGGTAGCCGAGCGCGATCATCAGGGCGGACGCCGGGATCAGCTTGAGGAGCAGCTTCTTCGACGCCAACCGTCCCAGGGCCAGCACCGCGACCGTCTCCAGGAGGAGCAGCGGGACGGTGAGGAACCAGTCGACGTAGCGGTAGCCCTCGTTGAACTCGATGTTGGAGAGCTGGTGTGCCGAGTCGATCGTCTCTCCGGCCGGGTAGCTGGCCTCGAAGTTGTTGAAGATCCGGAAGTAGTGGTACGCCGCGATCGCACACACGGTCGCCGACACGATGACGGCGTTGCGGTACTGCCGGGCGACCTGGCGTTGGGACACCGCGAGGTACAGCGCGGTGAAGAGCAGACAGGCGATGGCGAGGGAGAACAGGTTGTAGACAGTGGCGTAGTTGGTCGCGGAGAGGGAGGGGATGTTGACGGCGGCTGCCTGGACCATCAGGGGACCTCACGAGTGAGCACCTGGCCCTACCAGCTGGCAGGGACCACCCGTTGCCGGGCGAAACAGGGTTTACGCCGGTCCACATCCAGAAACAAGTTGCACAGGTTTCGTGCGCACAGTCAGCGGGGTGCGCCTGCGAGCACCCGCACCGCGTGGGACAGGTCGGCCGAGAGCAGCACGCGGGGGTCCGGGGCCCGCCCCGACCACCCGGGCCCTCCGGCCACCAGCACCTGCGGGCTCCGGGTGCGGGGCAGTGCGTCCACCGGGAAGTGCGGCGTCACCTCGTCCTCGCCACGGGGCCGCTGGCTCCAGACGAAGACCCCGGACACCCCGGTCCGGCGGACCGCGGACACCAGGGCGGAGGCCGGCAGCTGCCCCATCACCTGCGCGGGAACCCGGCGTTCGGACAACGCCGCAGACAACACGTGCAGCGGGAGGACGTGCCAGTCACCCGGCGGGGACGTCAGCAGCACCCCGCGCCCCGCCTCGGGCCGGGGCTGGCAGGAGCGGTGCGCCCGCAGCGACTCCGTGACGGCCTCGGTGAGCAGGTGCTCGACGTCGATGCCCGCGCCGGTCTGCTCCCAGCGCACGCCGACCGCGACCAGCAGTGGGCGCAGCACCCCGTCCCAGGTCGCGACAGTCCCGCGGGCCACCAGGAGGTCGCCCAGGATCTGACGCACGCCGTCACCGTCCAGCCGGGCCGCCGCCCGGGCCAGGCCACGGGCCTCCGGCGGCGCATCGGGGAGAGCGAGCACCGTGCCGCCGGCCCCGGCCCGACGGCGGACCACCGGCAGGCCCGACCGGGTGGGCTCGGGCTCGGGCTCGCCGGTGACCACCAGGCGGGCGGCCGCGGCGGGGGTGTTGCCCTCGGCGACCAGCCGTTGCATACGGTGCAGCCGCGCCAGGTCGGCGGGGTCGTAGCGCCGGTGGCCGCCGTCGGTCCGCCCGCTGGGGGTCAGCCCGTACCGGCGCCCCCAGCTGCGCAGCGTCTCCGGGGCCACCCCCAGGCGGGCCGCGACGACACCGACCGACAGCCCGGCGTCGCTCCGCCCACGCAGAATCTGCTCCTCCACGCGCCCATCATGGGCACGCCGCACCGCCCCGCGCCCGTAGACCGGACGCTAGGGCGCATGCACGGCCCGGCGGCCGCGGGTCACACCGTGAAGTGCGCCACCGCGTGCTGCAGGTCCGAGCCCATCCGGGCCAGCTCGGCGCTGGCGGTCTGCGAGGCGGTGACCCGGGCGGTGCTGGCCCGGGTGCCGTCGGCCAGGCCGGCGATCGCCTCGGCGATGGCCCGGCTGCTACCGGCCGCCTCGGCCACGCTGCGGCTCATCTCGTCGGTGGTCGCGGTCTGCTCCTCGACAGCGGCTGCGATCGTCGTCTGGAAGTCGTTGATCTCAGAGATGACGGTGCTGATCCGGCCGATGGACTCCACCGCCCCGGCCGTGTCCTGCTGGATCGACTCGACCCGCCGGCTGATGCTCTCGGTCGCCCGGGCAGTCTCCTGCGCCAACTCCTTCACCTCGCTGGCCACGACGGCGAACCCCTTGCCCGCCTCGCCGGCCCGGGCTGCCTCGATCGTGGCGTTGAGCGCCAGCAGGTTGGTCTGCTCGGCGATCGCGGTGATCAGCTTGACCACCGAGGCGATCTCCTGGGAGGACTCCCCGAGCTTGCCGACGGTGCGGGTGGTCTCCTCGGCGACGTCCACGGCCTGACCGGCGACCCGGGAGGCCTGCTGGGCGTTGTCGGAGATCTCGTTGATCGCCGCACGCATCTGGCTGGACCCGGCGGACACCGTGTCCACGCTGGCGGTGACGCCGTCCGCCCCGCTGACCACGGCGTCCGCCCGGTCCGAGGTGGCGCGAGCGTCCTCGGCCATCGCGTCGGCGGTGACCGCCAGCTGGGTGGAGGCGTCAGCGAGCTGCGCCGAGGACGCGGTGACGACCCGGAGCACATCGCTGACCGCGTCCAGGGTGGCGTCGACGGCGACGGCGACCCGGCCGAGCTCGTCGGCACCGGCCGGTCCGACCCGGACCCGCAGGTCACCGGCGGCGACCTGCTCCAGGGTCTCCTGGATCCGGCGCACCGGGCGGGTGATCGAGCGGGCCACGAGGAGGGCCAGGACGACCGCGACGAGCAGCCCGGCGACCGCCAGCCCGACCGTGAGGTCGCGCCCGGAGACGTAGGTGTCGCTCGCGGCGGTCGCGGCGAGGGTGGCCTGGTCCTGGGCGGCACCGGTGGCCGCGACCAGCGCCTGCGCCATCACGTCCTCCTGCTCGCTCATTGTCTGCAAAAACCCGGGGACACCGGACCGGTCGCCGTCAGCGGACCCGATGAGCCCGCCCAGCGCCTCGTCGTAGGTCGCCCGCGCGGCAGCGAAGTCCTCCATCGAGGACCGGGCCGCACCCGTCAGCGGGAGGTCGAGCACGCGTGCGAGCTGGTCGGCCACCTCACCGGTCAGCTCCTGGGCGCGCTGGGCCGACTCGGCGATCGTGGCCGGCGGCAGGGTGGTGATGTTGGCCCGGGCCAGCTCGGTCGACTGCTCCCACCACAGGGCCTGCAGGGTCCGCACGCCGTCCAACGGCAGCAGGCCCTCGTCGTAGACCTGGCCAGCCCGGTCGCCCAGGGCAGCCATGCGGGAGATGCCGACGCCGGCCACACCGACGGTCACCGCGGCCACGACGAGGATCGCGCCGAGCAGGCGGGTGCGCAGACCCCAGCTGCGGGGGTCCGGGCGACGGCGGGTGGGGGTGGTGGCGTCCATGCCGGCGGGGGCTCCTGAGGTCGGTCGGCCCGGGTCGAGTCCCGGTCTGGCAGCACCTTCGGCAGGTGCCGCCGGGACGTGAGCGGAGATCCGAGAAGGGCCGGTGACCGTCCTGGCGTGGTCGCCATGTCGACTCGGGCGACCACCGGCACCCGGCCTGTCACGATCACGCCGGGCCCGACGTCACACGGGTGAGGACACACCCCGGCTGCTGAGGACGTGACAGACGTGGACGAGACCGACGAGTTGGCCCTGGCGGCGACCTTCCAGGAGCACCGGGCGCACCTGCGATCGGTCGCGACCCGGCTGTCGGGCTCGACGCACCAGGCCGACGACGCCGTGCAGGAGACCTGGCTGCGGCTGGTCCGCACCGACACCTCCGCGGTGGCCAACCTGCGCGGCTGGCTGACCACGGTGGTCTCCCGAATCTGCCTGGACCAGCTGCGGGCCCGGGCCAGCCGACGGGAGGACGTCGTCGACGCCCACGCGGAGCTCGCGGCCCCCGAGCCCGGCCCCGAGGCCGAGGCGGTGCTCGCCGACCGGCTCGGGGCCGCCCTGCTGGTCGTGCTGGACACGCTGTCCCCGGCCGAGCGACTGGCGTTCGTGCTGCACGACCTGTTCGGTGTGCCCTTCGAGGAGATCGGCGCGGTGGTCGGGCGGACCCCGGCCGCTGTCCGGCAGCTGGCCAGCCGGGGACGACGGCGGGTGCGGTGCGAGGACAGCGGGGAGGACCGCCGGACCCAGCAGCGGGTGGTCCAGGCGTTCCTGACCGCCGCCCGGGAGGGTGACCTGCAGGGCCTGCTGGACGTGCTGGACCCCGGCGCGGTCGTCCGGGCCGACGGCGCGGCGGCCGCGATGGGCTCGGTCGACCTGACCGGTCGGGACGCGGTCGCCGCGTTCTTCGACGGCAGTGCCCGGGCCGCCCGGGCGATGGCGGTCGACGGCTGGGCCGGCGCGGTCTGGCAGCACCGGGGCGAGGTCACGGTGGTCTTTGCGTTCACCGTGGAGGACGGCCGGGTGATCGCGATCGAGCTGCTCGCCGACCCCGACGCCCTCGCCGCCGTGGAGCTGACCCGCCTGCCCTGAGGCGGGAGGTCAGTGCAGCGAGGCCAGGAACCGGGCGACGCCGTCCTCCTCGTTGGTGTCGGTGACATCGGTGGCCGCGGCCAGCACATCGGGGTGCGCGTTGCCCATGGCGACCGCCCGGCCGCCGCCGTCCCGGACCCACTCGAACGCGGCGACGTCGTTGGGCATGTCACCGAAGAAGACGACGTCCCCGGCGGTGAGGCCCTGCTCGGCACAGACGGCGGCCAGCCCGGTCGCCTTCGTGACGCCCTTGGCGGAGATCTCGGCGAGCGCGTCGGAGGAGGAGTTCGTGACCGTCGCCAGGTCACCGACGGCCTCGGCCACCAGCGAGATGAACTCCTCCCGGGACAGCTCCTCGTGCCGGGCCAGCAGCTTGGCGGCCGGGGCGGCGACCAGCTCCTCCAGCGTCGCCTCGGCGATGCCGGGCGCGTTCACGTCCCAGCGCGGCTGGTAGACCGGCTCGTGCCGGAACTCCAGGCCGTACTCCACGGCGAACCAGGTGCCCGGCTGACGACGCCGGAGCTGCCCGGTCACCTGCTGCAGCACCTCGGCGGACACCGTCCGCTCGTGCCTGACCTCGAAGGCGGCAAGGTCGAGCAGGACTGCGCCGTTGCAGCAGATCGCCGTGCCGGAGGTGATCACCTCGCGGATGTCCACCATCCAGCGGGGCGGCCGGCCGGTGGCCAGCACGAACGGCACACCGGCCTCGCCCCACCGGGCGATCTCGGCCAGGGTGGCCGGCGCGACGGTCTGGTCGCCACGCAACAGCGTGCCGTCCATGTCGCTGGCGATCAGCTTCGGCTGCCAGCAGCTCACGTCAGGGCCTCCAGGTAGCGCGCGACGCCGTCCACGTCGTGGCCGCTGGTCCGGGCGGCGGCAGCGGCCCGAACGGCGGGGTGGGCGTTGGCGACGGCGACCGAGCGGCCTCCGGCGTCGTTCACGGCGTGGATCATCGGCAGGTCGTTGGGCATGTCACCGAAGACGACGACGTCGGCCAGCTCCACACCGAAGCGCTCCAGTGCGATCGCGAGCCCGGACGCCTTGGTGATGCCCGGCGGCAGCACCTCGATGAAGCCCAACCCGGCGTGCGTGACCTCGGCGGCCGCGGGGTCGGTGACCGAGCGGGCCAGGCTCAGCAACTCGTCCTGGCTCAGCGTGGGCGAGCGGAGGAAGACCTTGAGCACCGGGCCGGCGGGCAGCACCTGGTCGCGCGGCAGCAGGTCGGCGGGCTCGGGGTAGGGCCACTCGAAGCCGTGCTGCACGCGCAGCGGGGACAGCGCCTGCGACTGGGTGGCAGCGTCCTCCACGGCGATGACCAGCTCGCCGGTCACCGCCTCGATGGCTGTGATGACGGCGTGCGCCTCGTCCCGGGGCAGCCCGACGGTGCGCAGCACCTCGTCGGAGGCTGGCGTCTCCCCGAAGTCGACCACGAAGCCGCCCTGGGCCAGCACGCCGATCCCGCGGCCACCGAGCGCCGTCCGGACGCTGTCGAGCAGCCGCGGCCCGCGGCCGGTGACGCCGACGACGGGCACGCCGGCCGCCCAGCTGGCGTCCATCGCGGCCCGGGTGCGGTCGCTGACCGTGCCCTGGCTGGACAGCAGCGTGCCGTCGAGGTCGGTGGCGACCAGCTTCGGGCGCCAGGGACCCAGGTCGCCGAGGTCGACGACCTCGTCGCTGCCCTCGCCGCCGCTGTGCTGGGGCAGGGTGTTCGCGGCGCGGGCAGGGATGTGCGACGTCACGCGATGGCCCCGGCCGTCGGCACCAGGGACATGCCCGGGGAGAGGACGGCGTGCCCGCCCAGCCACGGGCGCAGCGCGACCGGCACGTGCACCGAACCGTCAGCCTGCTGGTGCACCTCGAGCAGACAGGCGATGGTGCGCGCGATGGCGCAGAGGGTGCCGTTGAGGGTGGCCACGGTCTGCGGCTTCCCGTCGGCGTCGCGGGAGCGGATCGAGAGCCTCCGGGCCTGGAAGGTGGTGCAGTCCGAGGTCGACGTCAGCTCGCGGTAGGTGCCCTGGGTGGGGAACCAGGCCTCGATGTCGAACTTGCGGGCCGCGCTGGTGCCGAGGTCCCCGGCGGCGATGTCCACCACCCGGTAGGGCAGCTCGAGCGCCTGGAGGAACTCCTCCTCCCACTGCAGCAGCCGCAGGTGCTCGGCCTCGGCGTCCTCGGGTACGCAGAAGCTGAACATCTCGACCTTGTCGAACCAGTGCACCCGGATGATGCCCTTGGTGTCCTTGCCGTAGGAGCCGGCCTCGCGGCGGAAGCAGGAGCTCCAGCCGGCGTAGCGCTTGGGCCCGGCGGACAGGTCGAGCACCTCGTCGCTGTGCATGCCGGCGAGCGCGACCTCGGAGGTGCCGACCAGGTAGAGGTCGTCGCGCTCGATCCGGTAGACCTCCTCGTCGTGCTCGCCGAGGAAGCCGGTGCCCTCCATCGCCTTGGGGCCGACGAGCGCGGGGGCGACGACGGGGGTGAACCCGGCGGCGACGGCCCGGGTGATGGCCAGCTGGGCCAGTGCGAACTCCAGCAGCGCGCCGGGGCCGGTGAGGAAGTAGAACCGGGCGCCGGAGACCTTGGCGCCGCGCTCCATGTCGATGGCGCCCAGGGCGGTGCCGATGTCCAGGTGGTCGCGGACCTCGAAGTCGTAGGTGGGCACCTCGCCGACGGTGCGCAGCGTGACCGCGTCGTCCTCACCGCCAGGCGGGACCTCGGGGGCGACGACGTTGGCGATGACCAGGTGGGCCGCACGCAGCGCCTCGTCGGCGGTGCGGGTGGCCTCCTCGGCGGCCTTGACCTCCGCGGCCAGCGCCTTGGCCCGCTCCAGGACGGCGGGCCGCTCCTCCGGGGTAGCCTTCTTGACCGCCTGGGACGCCGACTTCTGCGCCGCGCGCAGCTCGTCGGCCCGGTGCACGGCGGCCCGCCGCTCGCCGTCGGCGGCCAGCAGGGCGTCCACCCGGGACTCGTCGGCACCCCGGGCACGCTGACTGGCGCGGACGAGGTCGGGGTTCTCGCGGACGAGTCGCAGGTCGATCACGCTGTCGATCGTAGAAGGCACCCCCACCCCCCCGATGATCACGGGCCTGCGTGAGCGACGCGCCGGGTGTGACCTCACGCAGGTCCGTGATCATCGAGAGGTGGGTTCGCGGGAGGTGGGTTCGCGGGGGGTGGGTCTGCGGGCGAGCGCGGCGACGACCGAGGTCGCGAAGAGTTCCGGCAGCTCGATGCCGGCTGCCCGCGCCATGGTCGGGATGACGCTCTGCCTCGCGAAGGAGTTGTAGAGCCCGGCCTCCAGGAACCAGGGCACGCCGTCGGGGTCGACCCGGAAGTCGAAGAGCGAGTAGTCCCGGCAGCCCAGCGCCCCGTGGGCGGCCCGCGCGGCCTCCCAGACCGCGGTGGTCACCGGGTCCGCGGGGTCCACGATCCAGACCGTCGGGGTGTTCTTGGCCATCAGTCCGAGCGTGCCGTCGTCGGAGCGCCGGATCTTGTCCGCGGCGTCCCGGATCGGCTTGGACTCGGGGTCCAGGCCGTACTCCTCCAGCGGCAGCGGCACCAGCTCCCCCTCCCGGACGACGATGCCGCAGCGCACCTCGCGGCCCAGCGGCACGAAGTCCTCCACCAGCGCCTGCCCGGACTCGGCCCAGGCTGCGGCCAGCGCCGAGGCGAAGGAGTCCGCCGTCCGGACCAGGGTCACCCCGACGGAGTTGTCGCCGTCCACCGGCTTGACGACGACGGGCGGCGACAGCGTGGGCTGCTCCCCCGGCGACAGCACCTCCCCGGCCGGCACCCGGACCCCGGCAGCCGCGACCACCGCGCGGGCCCGGGCCTTGTGCGCGCCCAGCGCCATCAGGTCGGGGGTGTTGCCGACGAAACTGATGCCCAGGGTGTCCAGCAGCGACCGGTAGTGCGTCATCCCGGGGATGCAGAACATCTGCGGCAGCGCGACGTCGACGTCCAGGGCGGTCAGCCGGGCGATGCCCGCACCGATGCTCAGCGGCTCGGCCTCGGCCAGCCGGTCCAGGGACACCGGGAACCGCCAGGACCCGTCCGGCGAGACGTGCGCGATCACCGGCTCGTACAGCTCGACGTCCTCGATCGAGGCCAGACAGTCGGCGGCGTACAGCCGAGACAGGTCGTCGAAGAACGCGCTGGTCGGCGAGCCGACCAGGTGCAGCACCCGCAGGGTCATCAGTCCCCCGCCGGCTGCACGAGCTTGCCGATGTTGACGTCGATCCGCATCCACGCGCCGCCGCTCAGCAGGTTCTTCAGCAGCAGCAGCGGGATCTGCACGTGGTGCAGCACCAGGTAGGGCAGCGGGTCGGCCCGGTCGAACACGGCCTCCTTGCCCGTCCGGACGACGGCCCAGCGGTCCCGCGCGGTCCGCGGAGCACGGAGCGCACGCCACAGCTCGTGGTACAGCCAGTACGTCGGCCGGCTGGTGGGCAGCGGCTCCAGCGGGGTGCGATCTGCCGGTGGGCCGACCCGCCCCAGGTAGGCATCGGCCAACCCCGGGTGGTCGTAGAACATCGTGATCGCGGAGTGCGTTCGTGGGTTGCACTCGATCGCGTACGGGGTGCCGTCCTGCGCCACGATGAAGTCGAAGGACACCTGCCCGCTCAGCCCCAGCTCGGACACGAACCGGGTGACCCAGTCCCGGACCCGCGGCAGGTCGACCTGGGCGTAGTTGACCTGGAACGCCGAGGACGGACAGCAGCACCACACGGTGACGACGCCGTCCCGGACCGTGGAGTGCGTGCAGACCTCCTGGCCGGTGACGAACTCCTGCAGGATCCACGGGTTGTCGCCGGTGATCGGCTTGCCGACCAGGAACGCCGCGGTCGCCGCCCGGGTGGGCAACGGCAGCGGGGTCAGGTCCAGCCGGTGCACCGGGTCGTAGGCGATCGACTTCAGCACGTAGGGCCGGGTGGCGCCGGAGAAGTCGTGGTCCAGCACCTGCTCGGGCGAGGTGACCAGGTGCGTGTCGGGCACGCTCAGCCCCAGCGCGGCGGCCAGCGTGGTGAACCGGTGCTTGTCGTCCAGCGTGCGCACCGTCTCGGCGTCCAGGCTGAGCACCTCGCAGTGCCCGGCGAGCACGTCGGTGGCCGCAGCGTCGAACTCCGAGGCGACCGGTGAGCAGACCGGCACGTACAGGTCCACGCCCTCCGCCCGGACGACGTCCAGCAGCGCGGCCGCGTAGCCGGGGTCCCGCGGGTCGGGGACGACGTGGAACACATCGACCGCCCGGGAGAACCGGTGCCCGGTGAACCGGTAGGCCGCCTTCTCCACCAGCACCACCCGGTGCCCGGCCTCGTGGAAGGACCGGGCCAGCTGCAGCGCCTTGGTCATCTTCCCGCCGCTGACCAGCACGGTCTTCCGGTCCGCCGCCGGCGCCGGCCGCCGGGGCCGCGTCGTCAGCAGTGCCGCCGCCGTGACGGCCAGGTCGATCGGCAGCGTCAGGGTGAGTCCGGCGAGCGCCGCCAGCGACCGGAACGGCGTCGCCCGCGGCCGCACCCCCCCGGGTCCCGAACGACGTCCGCCGGTCCCCGAACCGCGATAATCGCGATAATCGCCGCCCCTGGGGCGGCGGAAGTCGCGAAGAACGCCGGTCTTGGGGCGGCGGAAGTCGCGAAGAACGCCGGGGGTGCGGAGCGCGGTCAGTGGTCCGGCCCCACGGGTGCGGTGCCGTAGTCCGCGACCATGCCGCGGTGCATCACCCGGTCGCCGACGACGACGGAGTGGTCCCCGCGGTGCAGCACGCAGCCGTTGTCCCACATGACGACGTCGCCCGCGGCCCAGCGGTGCGCGAGGCTGTTCTCCTCGGCGGTCGAGTGCGCGTACAGCTGCGCGACCACCTCGGCGGCCTCGTCGTCGTCCATCCCGGTGATCGCGGCGCACCGTTTCGGGGTGGACAGGTACAGCGCCGTCCGGCCCGAGAGCGGGTGCGGGCGGAGGACCGGGTGCTCGGCCTCGGTCTCGTCGTCCGCGGTGAGCAGGGCCGGGTCGATGCCGGTGACGACGTGTCGGATCGACCGGTCCCGCACCCGGTCGGCCAGCTCCGCGGGCAGCGTCTCGTAGGCCCGGTACTGGTTGGTGAACACCGTCTCCCCGCCCTGCGAGGGGATCTGCACGGCGCGCAGCGCGGTGTAGGCCGGCGGGGTGGACAGGTAGGAGCTGTCCACGTGGAAGGTGCTGCGCGGCGGCTCGGCCCGGCCCACGTTGCTGATCACGTTGAGGTCGGGGTACCCCTCGACCGGGGTCTCCCCCGCGGTGAACGTCAACGCACCGAAGGACTGCAGGAACGCCAGGAAGGCGTCGTCGTCGACGTGCTGGTCGCGCAGCACGACGACGCCGTGCTCGGCCAGCAGGTCGCGCAGGCCGGCGGCGGCGTCGGTGGTCAGGGTGGCGACGGCGAGGCCGGTGACCTCGGCGCCGAGCGGCTGCAGGGTGGTGGCGTGCACGGCTCTCCTCAGTTCTCGGTGCGGCGGATCAGGGTGATCCCGTCGCGCAGCGGGACGAGCACGTGCTCGACCCGCGGGTCGTCGGTCACCCGACGGTTGAACGCGGCGATCGCCTCGCCGTTGGGTGTCCGCGCCCCGGTCCAGGGCTGGCCCTGCATCAGCGTGTTGTCCACCGCGATCAGCCCGCCGGGAGCGAGCAGGTCGCCGGCCAGCAGGGCCTGGAGGTAGTCGGCGTAGCCGGCCTTGTCGGCGTCGATGAACACCACGTCGAAGACCCGGCCCTGCGCGGCGAGCGCGGTCAGGGTGTCCCCCGCCGGCCCGACCCGGACGTCGATCCGGTCCCCGGCCGCAGCGTCGGCGAAGCACTCCCGGGCGAAGGCGGCGACACCGGGGTCCAGCTCGCAGGCGACGACCTCGCCGTCGGCGGGCAGCGCCTCGGCCATGGCCAGTGCCGAGTAGCCGGTGAACATGCCGATCTCCAGCACCCGCCGGGCCCGGGTCATCCCGAGCAGAAAGGACAGGAACCGACCTTCGACGTGGCCGGACAGCATCTCGGCCTCCAGCGTGCCGGTCCAGGCGGCCGAGCGGGTGCGCTCGGCCAGCCGGGCCAGCCCGGGGGACTCCGGGGAGGTGTGCTCCTCCAGGTAGGGCTCGAAGCCCACCGCGAGGTCCCGGATGCCCTCCAGCTCGGCCCGGACGGCCGGGTCGAGCCCGTCCAGCCGCGCGCAGACGGCGTCCAGCCGCGCCGCCAGGAGACCCAGCGGCGTGACCGGACGCAGCCTGCCGGCGACGGTCGCCTCGGGCGGCGGCGGCGCCCGGTGCAGCCCGGTGTCCAGCGTCATCTCAGGAGCCGGAGACGACGGGGCTGGTGCGCGGCACCATGAACGCGTCGATCCCGGCGCCCCCGCGGGGCATCGCCGCGGCGACCTCGCGGTGCAATGCCAGGGTGGCGACGAGCTCGTCGTCACTGACGTCGTTCATGAACGTGCACTCCCCGATCGGCTGGGGCGCCGCGGCACGCAGCAGCCCGTCCCGGGTCTGCAGGATCGACCTCGTGGAGTCCCGCAGCAGGTCGTCGGTGAGGTACGGGCTGTCCACGGTGAGCCCGAGCCGGCTGAAGAGCGCCAGCACCCGGTCCCGGTCGGCGACGGTGATGTAGCCCCGCTCGGCGGCCAGTGTGGCCGAGTAGGCCATGTCCACCGAGATGGCGTGCCCGTGGAAGAACGGGATGTCCGGGGTCAGCTCCAGCGTCGGGCTCCAGGTGTGGCCGTAGGCGATGACCCGGTCCAGGTCGAGCTCGGCCAGGTTGGGCACCTCCAGCTGCAGCATCGTGTCGATGGCCTCGTCGGTCACCTGGTCGGCGATCTTCAGGATCTCCGGGTTGCCGTCGAGGTGGCCGAAGCGGGTGCGCAGCAGCTCCTCACCGTGCTCGTCCAGCAGGTCGAACACTGTCCGGTTCGCCACGACGGCGATCTTGATCAGCTCGGCCATCCCGTTGCGGACCTGGTCGGTGGACAACGAGGCCAGGAAGGAGAAGTCCAGGAACACCGTGGACGACGGGTGGTAGGCACCGAGCCGGTTCTTGGCCTTGCCGTGGTTGACGGCGACCTTGATCGACACGCTGGCGTCGATCAGCCCGATGAGCGTGGTGGGGATCCGGATGTAGGGCGTGGACCGCTTGTAGGAGGCGCAGGCGAAGCCGGCCACGTCGGTGACCAGCCCGCCGCCGACGACCAAGGGTGCCTCGGTGCGCAGCAGCCCGAACGCGGAGAACGCGTCGACCAGCCGCTCGAGGGTGCCCAGCGTCTTGTCGGTCTCGGCGATCGACACCGGGATGACCGTCAGCGTGATGCCGTGGTGGTCGAAGTAGGCCTGCATCGCCGCGCGGTGCAGGGCCAGCACGTTCTCGTCGACGACGGCGAGGCAGCGGCTGGTCGTCCGGTAGCAGTCGGCGAGCTGCGGGTTGTGCGGGGCGAAGACGCCGTCGACCGGGACGAGCCGGTACTCGGTCTTCTGTACCGCCTCGACGGTGAAGCCGCCGTCCTCGCGGGTGACGCTGGAGCTCAGGGTGGTCATCGGGGGTCTCCTGGTCTCAGGCCTGCAGCCCGGCGGGCAGCTCGGCGGGGTCCAGGTGGTCGACCACCCGGGAGGCGGCGCTGAAGTCGTGCCCGGCGGTGTTGGTGTTCGGGAAGGCCAGGCAGGTGACGCCGGCGGCGTTCGCGGACTCCACCCCGCCGACGTTGTCCTCGACCGCGACGGCATCCGCGGCGTGCTCACCGAGGGTGCTCAGCGCGTAGACGTAGGCAGCCGGGTCGGGCTTGGACTGACTCACCACCGAGTTGTCGACGACGAGGTCGAAGTCCTCGGGCCGGAGACCGTCCACGCCCTGCAGCAGCGCCGCGATGTTCGCCGGGGACGTCGTGGTCACCAGGGCCACCTTGGCGCCGGCCTGCTGGGCGCTGCGCAGCGACTCGACGACGCCGGGACGGGGGGTCAGCCCGCCGCGGAGCGCCTTCTGCTGGAAGAGCTCGGACTTGGTGGCGTGCACGGCGGCGGCGTCGACGTCCTGGCCGCGCTCGGAGGCGTAGCCGGCGATCCGGTCGGCCCCGCCGTTGCCACGCAGCATCTCCCGGTAGTCGTCCTGGTCCCAGCGCCAGTCCAGGTCGTGGGCGGCGAACGCCTCGTTGAACGACTCCCGCTGGAGCTCGGAGGTGTCGGCGAGCGTGCTGATGGAACCGAACAGAAGAGCAGACACGGGTGACCTCGTCCTCTGGGGGTGTCTGCCGGGCGTCGCCCGGCACGGACACTGCCCCTACCCGAGTCCAATCGCATTTACGCTGGTCTAATTCATGTTCTTCGAGACGGCGTTCGAGTGACACCCGGACGGCCCGCGGGACCGCGCAGCAGGAGCCGACCACGGCCCGGGCCGGACCGCACACCGGGCCGGACCGCACACCGGGGCGGGTCAGGACGACCCGGCGTCCGATACTGGTGCTGACCGACTCCCGCCGGACCGACCACTCAGGTGCCCGTGTCCGCCGCCCGCCCGGCAGCCCGGGCCGCACGTCGTCCCCGGGCGATCTCGGTGGCCAGCGCGTCCAGCGGCTGGACGAAGGCGGCCATCGGGTCGGCGACGGCGTCCAGCCAGGCCCGGGCGGCGGTCAGCCCGGCGCCGTCCACCGCGTAGATCCGTCGGGTGCCCTCGGAGCGCACCGTGACCAGCCCGGCCTCCCGCAGCACCCGCAGGTGCTGGGAGACCGCGGGCTGGGAGATCGGTGACCGCTCGCGGAGCGCGTGGACCACTGCGCCGGCCGGCAGCTCGCCACCGGCGATCACCTCCAGCACGCGCCTCCGGGTGGGGTCGCCCAGGGCGTCGAGGGCTGCAGTCACCCCTCCTGTGGCTCCCCGGTGTAGAAGGCAGTCGTCGCAGCCCCGGCCGCCCGGGCCGCCTCGGCCGGGTCACCGTCGGCGATCGCGGCCTCGGCCCAGCCGGTGGCGGCGCGTTCGACGAACAGCCGGCCGCCCGGGGTGGTCGGGAACGCCGCCCCCTCGGCGGGGTCGACCGCCGCACCGCCGCCCAGGTGCAGGTGCAGGCCGATCATGGCGAGGTCCCAGCCGACGCCGACCGCACCGGGACCGAACTGGTCCCACATCACCGGGTCGACCGGCGCCTCGTGCACCAGCTCCAGCACGGTGCCCCCGTCGGCGAGGGTCAGCGAGACCGTCAACCAGGAGATCGTCGCACCGAACTCCCAGGTCACCGAGAACGTCGAGGGCGCCACACAGTGCTCGACGACCCCGCCGGCGTTGCCCTGGGTCTGGTACCGGCCGCCCACCACGAGGTCCCCGGCGACCGGCAGGAACCAGCGCGGGATCCGCTCCGGGTCGGTCAACGCCTGCCAGAGGTCGGCCCGGTCGGTGGCGTACGTCCGCCGCGCGACCGCGGTCTTCGTCGGCACGCCGTCCCGCGTCGTACTGCGCACCTCCCGGGCGACCAGCCCGGCCACACCCACCGGGTCCTCGAGCACGGCTCCTCCTCCATAGGTGACGACTTATGGAAGGACGGTAGCGGCCCGGAGGCCGGGACGCCAGGCCCCGGGTGCGGGACCATGGGGACATGCGGTTCCTCAACGACCAGCGGCCGACCACGGACCTCACCTACGCCGACGTCTTCATGGTCCCCGGCGCCTCGACCATCGGGTCGCGCCTGGAGGTCGACCTGACGACGCCGGACCGGGTGGGCACCAC
>JBBSVA010000023.1:0-39653 GCA_038233915.1 Mycobacteriales bacterium
CCTGCTGCCGACGGCTGGCCACGACGCATGCACTGCGCGGATGTGTGAGGCGCCCCCGTTGCCGTAGGACCACCCGTCTGGGAAGGCGACGACCATGGCGGCTTAGGAGGCGGCGCCGGGCCGTTTGGCGGTCGCCAGCACACCCTCCTCCGGTACCGGAGCGGGTGCACGCGCTGGCGGTCCTCACCGAACGTGACGGCCGCGTATCGCTCCGGGTAATCGAGGTGCAGGCCACCTGATCGGTCGCAATTCAGGTGGTGACGATAGGCACAAAGTGGTCCACGGATGCAAGACCCGGTGGTCCGAATTGTCGTCCTCGACACATCAAACCGCCATTTACGCTGCCTGAAACGCCGTTGGACATCAGGGTCCTGGTCAGTTCCCGAGTTCCTCGAAAAATGTCAATTGGCTGTGCGTGACTGCAGATGTCAGGGGTATTTGCAGCGTCATGACTCGACCAACGAACCCATCGCAACCTCGTAGAGACGGCGATCAGGTCGTCAGTGACCGCCGGGCGAACCCGATCGGTGCCTACGTGGCCATCACCGGCATCGTCATCTTCACCGTCGCCACCTTCATCGACTGGGTCTCCACCACCGACTCCGACGCACCTACCGCGGGTTCGGGGTACGAGACCGACACCGTCGTACCGCTGCTGGCCTACCTCGGTCTGGGCCTGGCCGTCGCCTTGCTCTATGCCGCGTCCCGAGCTCGAGGTCGTCAGCACCGCGGCCTGTCCCTGGTCACCATGGCCGTGGGCCTGGCTGCCGTCGGCATCGCCCTGAGCTACGTCCTCGACGCCCCCGGCGCCTTCGAGCGCGGTGCCGACCTCAACACCGAAGCCGGCGCCTGGATCGGCCTGGTCGGTGGCATCGTGTGGTCGATCGGTGCCGGACTCCTGGCCAAGGAGCCCGAGGGTGATGACGACTGGCACGACGGCCAGCGGGTCGCCACCAACCACGACCACTGACCCGACCCACCGAACGAATGACGGGCCGTTGACCCACCGGTCAGCGGCCCGTGGACGTCTCTCGCCACGAAAGCAGCTCGCCCACCGCCGCCGCCGAGCCCATCAGGGTCGGTTCTTCAGGCGTCTCTGCGGTGCCGCCCACGAATGCGAGTCGAGCAGTGACGGAATCCTCTCGAGCCCACTGGGAAATGGGAGTCACACTCCTTCCGTGGGCCCTGGACTCCCGGTGCGGCCCGCCCCTGCCGGGCTGTCTGCCCTCCTGGGCGCGCGCACGGCCATGAACTTCCCAGCGACCGCGGGGAACAGTTCTCCAGTCGGCACAAATCGCGTTCTCAGGCGACATCGTCGGACGCCATTGTGCGATCACCGGTACCGATGTCGCCCCATCCGAGCCTCGCAAGCCCAGCTTGATCACAACCGGTGGAAGCAATCGATCGTGGTGAAGGATTGTCGGTGACCTACCGATAGGAGCCCGCCGGGTGCACGCACGCAGGATGGTGACCGATGCCGACCGGGAGGAGATCGCCCGCGGCATCGCCGAGCTGGTCGAGGGCCAGGTGATCGCCGCCCGGATCGGACGTTGTGCCAGCGTGGTCTCCCGCGGCGTCGCCCGCCACGGCGGGCGAGTCCGCTACCGAGCCGTTCAGGCCGCCCGGGGTACCGAACCCCCGGAGAAGTCTTCACCGACCTCCTGACCAGCTCGATTGCTACCACCGGCTGACATCGCCCACCCCCTCTGGGAGCGAATGGCTGCGTTGCGCAGCACGGTGTCGGCGGTCAGGTTGCCCTCGACCGTGATGGCCGTGTTCTTGGCGGCTCCTCCGCAGGTTGACGGGGACTGTGCCCGTGGGGTCTGAGTTCGCCCCTGACCCGCGGTGTCTCGCGCCTGCTCCTGGTCGTCCTTCTTCACGCCGGACCCATCACCGCGCTGAGGATCGTGTCTCCCGCCGGCTCCGGACGACGCGCTTGTGGCTGTTCGGGGTGGCACGCAACGTGCTGATCGACCACGCTGGGCGACCGACCGGCCAGCTCTCCGACCTGGACCGCCAGATTGTTGCGTGGAGCGCTGGGAACGGCCTGACCTCCGCCGAGATCGGTGCGGCCCTCGGCCTCTCCGGTGCCACGGTGCGGACGCGGCTGGCCCGCGCTCGGCGGTGGCTGCGCCGCCTGACCGTGACGGACGCCGACGACGACGCACTGGTGACCGTGAAGGTCGACCGCGTCTGACGGCGGAATCGGCCCGCTGGATCTCAGGGCGGGACCTGCGGGATCTAGCGCCGGGCGGCTGTCGAGACCCGCGTGTCCCTCAGCTCCATCGGCAGACCGGACCGGACGTCGCTGTCGACTATCGCCCGGGCACGCACTCGCGGTCAGTCGCTGCCCTCGGGGGACGGGCCAACAGCACGCAGGGCCCCGACCGGCTGCGGTCGGGACCCTGCGATGTGGGGAGCGTGACTAGCTGATCGCGCGGACGCTGGTGGTCCGGACCGGCGCCACCGGAATCTGGGCGTCGGTGGTGAGGATGGCGCGCAGGAGCAGGCCACCCTGCAACTTCACCAGGCGGGAGGTGAGAGCACCGACGTAGCGGACGCCCTCCCGCGGGTCGAGCAGCGTGCGGACGCTGATGCTGCGCGCCGCATCGGTGACCTTGCCGAACAGCTCGGCCGACGTCGGCTGGTAGAGCCATGCAGGGCCGCTCGCGCCCTGGACGCCCTGCACGCCGGGCAGGCCGACGGGGCCGGCGGGACCCGCCGTGCCCTGCGCGCCCTGCGGGCCCTGCAGCCCGGGAATGCCGGGTAGGCCCTTCTCGCCGCGCACGCCCTGCTCACCCTGCAGGCCGCGGGGTCCCTGCTCACCGGTGAGGCCGATGACGCCGCGCTGGCCGACGCCGCCCTTGAGGCCCTGCTCACCCTTGACGCCCTGCGCGCCGACGGGGCCCGCGGGCCCCTGCAGGCCGGTGTCGCCCCGGGCGCCCGACAGGCCGCGGGTGCCCTGCTCGCCGGCCGGGCCGGTCGGACCCTGCTCGCCGATCAGTCCCGTGATGCCGGTCTCACCGCGGGCGCCCACGACGCCCTGCAGCCCCTTGTCACCCTGCTCGCCCGGCAGTCCGGTCGACCCCGGGATGCCCTTGTCGCCCTTCGCGCCGGTCTCGCCCTCGAGGCCGGTCTCGCCCTTGACGCCGGTCTCGCCCTTGGCGCCGGTCTCGCCCTTGACGCCCTGGTCGCCCTTGACGCCGGTCTCGCCCTTGACGCCATGGTCGCCCTTGACGCCGGTCTCGCCCTTGACGCCATGGTCGCCCTTGACGCCGGTCTCGCCCTTGGCGCCGTGCGCGCCCTTGTCGCCGCGCTCGCCGGCCGGGCCGACCGGACCGTCAGGGCCCTTGGGCCCGCGGTCGCCTGCGACGACGGGCAGGTCGACCTCGACCTGGACGACCTCGACGGTCTCGCTGGGGACGGCGGCCTGCGCCGTCGTCGTGGGCGTTGTCGACTGAGCCATGGGAGAGCCTCTCGTTGGGGGGCAGCACCAGAGGTCTGCTGCCGGGTGCGTCCGCCCCGGCTCAGGAAGGCCGGGGGCTTCGTGCTGCTTTGACGGACACATCCAGGGTAGCCCAATGCTAGCTAAAGCAAGCGATAAGCAAGCATGAGTCCGGTCACTGTGAGACGGCGGTGACCAGGCTCGATGTCGATCGAGCGCGGCCGACGGTGAAGGCCGCGCGGACCCGTCTGACCTCATGGTTCGACGCCGGCCCTGGTGGCTGCCCGCGGTCATGTCGGTATGCCCAGCCTGCCGCGGGCCCGAGTCGGGGGAACGAGTGGCTTCGTTGCGCAACACCGTGTCGGCGGTGAGGTTGTCCTCGACGGTGATGGCCGTGCTCTCGACCGTGACGGCCGGACGGAGGTGCCGCACTCACCGGCCGGGACACGTGGTCCGGTCGAACGCTCAGCCGCCGACGAAGACCGGCGACCAGGTGCCGGCCAGGAGGCTCGCCGTCACCGCCCCGGCACAGACGACGACGGCGCCGCCGACGAACCAGCCGTCCCGGGCCCGCAGCACCGACCCGCGCGCATTGGTCCGGGTCACCCCGGAGTCGAACCCGCGGGCGTCCATCGCCGTCGCGAGCCGGGAGGCCCGCCGGACTGCCCCGACCAGCAGGGTGAACCCGATCCCGGCCACCAGCCGAACCCGGGTGACCGGGTTGCGTCCGGCCTCCACCCCGCGGGTGCGCCGGGCCAAGCGCACGGACTCGAACTCGGCCACCAGCAGTGGAACCAGCCGCAGCGCGGCCAACGACCCGACGGCGAACCGGGCCGGGAAGCGCCAGTGCACCGTCAGGGCGTCCGCCAGCCGCACCGGGTCGGTCGAGGCCACCAGGAACACCCCGGGAAGGGCCAGCCCGACCACCCGCAGCGCCAGCCCCAGCGCGGAGACCGCGCCGGACTCGCCGAGCAGCAGGTTGACCAGCCCGACACTGGTCGCGCCCAGCAGTAGCGGCCAGGTGCGCAGCCACACCGTGCGTGGGTGGGTGAGCCCGGCCGCCGGGAACAGGCACAGCTCCGCGGCGACCACCACAGCCGGTGTCACCACGTCCAGGCTGGTCAGCAGCACCACCGTGACGACGACGATCGCGGTCAGCTGGGCCACCGGGTTGATCCGGGACAGGGCGACGTCCGGCGTCGGCCCCAGGGCGAGCGACGCCGTCACGACGGTCCCCCGGCGGCCCTTGTCGCAATTGTGGACGCCCGGGGGGCTGTTGCCGCGACTGTTGCCGCGTCTGTGGCCGTCACGGGGTCACCGCTGCGAGCGAGGTCTCGGCGTCGGCGAGGACGTCGACCAGGTCCCGATCGTGGGTGACCACGCAGACCGAGCAGCCGGATGCGCGCTGCTCGGCGAGCAGGGTGACCAACTCGCGCCAGGTCCTGGCGTCCTGACCGAAGGTGGGCTCGTCGAGCACCAGCACCCGCGGCGCGGTAGCCAGCGCGGTGGCCACCGACAGCCGGCGCTGCTGCCCGCCGGACAGGGTGAACGGGTTGGCCTCGGCGAACGGGGTGAGTCCGAGCCGCTCCAGCAGCTCCTCCGCCCGCGCCCGCGCGGTCACCGACCCCGACCCCGAGCGCAGCGGTCCCAGCTCCAGCTCGTCGCGCAGCCGGCCGGTGAGGAACTGGTGCTCGGGCTGCTGGAACACCGTGCCGATCCGGGTCACCAGCTCCCCGGCCCGCCAACGGTGCGGTTCCCGGACCCCGCGTGCGGCCAGCTCCGGTGCGGCGCACACCCGGCCGGTGGTCGGCGCGCGCAGCCCGGCCAGCAGCAGCGCCAGCGTCGACTTTCCCGTCCCGTTCGGCCCCGTCACCGCAGTTACGGCGCCCTCGGGCAGCGACAGGTCGACCGGTGTCAGCGCGGGCGTCGTCGTCCCCCGGTAGGTGAACCCGGCCCCCTCTGCCGCCACCAGACCCCCTGGGCGTAGATCAGATGACCTGATCCACGCTGGAGGGGCCGGCAGGAGCAGGCCGGCGGTGCGGGGGGCCGGGGTCCAGTCCGGGCCGTGCGCGATCAGCCCGCCGTCGACCACCTCGACCACCCGGTCCACCAGCGGCAGCCAGGGCGCGGCGTCGTGGTCGACGACGAGCAGGGTGGTCGCTCGATCGGCGACGGCCCGCGCCACGGCACTGCGGACGACGTCGGAGCCCGCCGGGTCCAGCTGGGCGGTCGGCTCGTCCAACAGCAGCAGCCCGGGGCTACGGGCCAGCGCCCCGGCCAGGACCAGCCGCTGCTTCTCCCCGCCGGACAGCATCTGGGTGGGCCGGTCCCGGCCGTACCGCCACCCGACGGCGGACAGCGCGGCGTCCACCCGCGGCCAGATGTCGGTGGGTGGCACCCCGGCGTTCTCCAGCCCGAAGGCGACGTCGTCCCCGGCGCGGGTCATCACCAGCTGTGCGTCGGGGTCCTGCATGAGCAGGCCCAGCCGGTCGCGGGCCTCGTGGGGCGCGACGCCGTCGACGGTCAGTGCGCCGGTGACCTCGGCGGCCTCGGGGTCCAGCAACCCGGCCAGGACCGCGAACAGCGTCGACTTACCGGCCCCCGACGCGCCGGTGACGAGCACCCGCTCACCGGGCTCGATGTCCAGGTCGACCCCGGTGAGCGCCCAGGCCAGCCGCGAGGCATGCCGGACGGCGAGCCCGCGCGCCTGCAGCCGGGACGGTTTCCCCGGCACCTCAGACGCGGGAGCGGCCGGACGCGAAGGAGCTCAGCGCCCCGGTGCGGGCCAGTGCGCGGACCAGCACCAGCCCCACGACCCCGGCCAGCAGCAGGCTGCTGAGCACCGTGAACACGGTGTAAGGCAGCTGGAAGGACCAGAAGGAGAGGTCGGCGTAGTAGAGCGAGTTGTCCAGGATCGACGTGGACAGCCCCGCGGTGACCCCGGCCAGCACCGCGGTGCCCCAGCCAAAGGTGCGGTAGCGGGTGAGCAGGAACCCGAGCTCTCCGCCCAGCCCCTGGACCAGGCCGTAGACCACGATGATCCCGCCGAAGGGTGAGCCCAGCAGCAGGCTGACCGCCGCGGCGAGCGTGGAGGCGAACACCGCGGCCCCGGGCTTGCGGACCAGGAGACCCGCAACGACGCCGGGCATCAGGAACACGCCGTTGAGGACCGCCGACAGCGGCGGGAAGAAGTCCAGCGGGGCGGCCAGCACCCCGAAGACCAGGTTCCAGGCCCAGAAGACGACGCCGAATGCGACGCCCAGGACGGCGGTGGTGACGATGTCGACGGTGCGCCAGGTGCGGCGCGGTGCCGCCCCCTCTGGGGTGGACGGACGGGTGACCTCGGTGGTCATGATGATCTCTCCAGACTCCCTACGCCGGCATGACCCGGTTCAGGTTCGAGGGTCTGCGGTTGCCCGCACTCTCAGCGCCCGCTGGCGCTCCCCTGTCGGTGTGTTCTGTTGTGCTGCAGACAGTACGCACGCCCGCCGCGCGCCGCCTGCAGGGGCTGCTGGTAGAGATCTCCACAGACGTACTACTCACCAGTAGCGGACCAGCAGTGAAGGAGCAGACGATGGCGCAGGCACAGCGGACGGCGATCGTGACGGGAGCAGCCCGGGGCATCGGGGCGGCCATCGCCACCCGGCTGGCGGCCGACGGCATGGCGGTGGCGGTGCTGGACCTCGACGAGGGCTCCTGCGCGGGCACCGTCTCCACGATTCAGGCAGCCGGCGGCGAGGCGATCGCGGTCGGCGCCGACGTGGCCGACGAGGCCAGCGTGACCGCGGCCGTCGACCGGATCGCCGAGGAGCTCGGCGGGCCCACCGTGCTGGTGAACAACGCCGGCATCACCCGGGACGCCCTGCTGTTCAAGATGAGCGTCGAGGAGTGGGACGCCGTCATCAACGTGCACCTGCGCGGCGCCTTCCTGATGAGCAAGGCCACCCAGAAGCACATGGTCGCCGCCGAGTGGGGCCGCATCGTCAACCTGTCCAGCGTCTCGGCGCTGGGCAACCGCGGCCAGGTCAACTACTCCGCGGCCAAGGCCGGCGTGCAGGGCTTCACCAAGACCCTGGCCATCGAGCTGGGCCGCTACAACGTGACAGCCAACGCGATCGCCCCCGGCTTCATCGAGACCGAGATGACCGCCGCGACCGCCGAGCGCGTGGGCGTGCCGTTCGAGGACTTCAAGGCGATGGCCGCCAAGCAGATCCCGGTTGCCCGGGTGGGCCAGCCCGAGGACATCGCGCACACCGTGTCGTTCCTGACCAGCGAGGGTGCGGGCTTCGTGTCCGGCCAGGTCGTCTATGTCGCCGGCGGTCCGCGGGACTGACTCGCTGTGGAGTCCCACGGCGCGGATCCCGCGTCCGTGGGACTCCATCAGGCGGGTGGGCGGACCAGCGTCCAGACCGGCAGCTCGTGGTCAACGGCGCTGCGGGTCGACTGGGTGACCACGAAGCCCAGCGCCTCCGCCCAGTGCACGACGCCCGAGGTGTACGCGGCCAGCGCGGCCGGCACGCCGTCGGCGTCGCACCGGTCGAGCACGGGCGCGACGACGGCGCGGGCCAGCCCGGCGTAGCGCTGGGTGGGGCGGCTGCCGGCTGCGACCAGCCACCAGTGCGGGACCTCGGGCCGCCCGCCGGCGGCGATCCGGTCGGTGGCCTGCACGACCCGGTGCCGGCTGCCGAACACCTTCGGCAGGTCCCGGTCCAGCACGGCCTGCAGGTCCGCGGCGGGCGCCGGGTCCCCGGGCGGGCTCCAGGTGGCGACGGCGGCGCAGTCGTCGGTCACCCACGTGGTCTGCGCGTCGACCCCGGTCAGACCCGCGACCAGCTCGTGCCACCGGTGCACCCGCTGGGCGCGGCCGTCATCGGGGAAGGCCCAGGACGTCCACCGGTAGTCGGGGTAGGCGGCGGCCAAGGTCGCTGCCAGCCGGGGGACGTCGGGGCGCTGCGCGAGCCGGACGACGGGGGCGGGGCGGGGCGCTGTCACCGCCCGATCCCACCACGCCCGATCCCCACCAAGCCCGATCCCCACCACGCCCGGTCACGCCGCGCCGTCCGCCGATGAGTCCGCGGGCACGGCGCAGTCTCCACCCGGACAGCACCGCCGACCAGGGGAGCCCACCGTGCCGCAGGACCTCGATGCCACGTTCACCGCGCCGATCAGCACCGGCGGGGCCTTCGCGACCTATGTCGAGCTACCCGGTTCTGCCGAGCTGCTCGGCACCCGCAAGGCGGTGAAGGTCAGCGGCACGATCGACGGGCACGACTTCGCCGCGACCCTGATGCCCTCCGGCTCCGGCCCGCACTGGCTCCCGTTGCGGAAGGCGATCTGCTCCCAGCTCGGCACGTCGACGGCCGGTGACGAGGTCGTCGTCCGGCTGCTGCGGCGGACGACCTAGGCGTTCCACCTCAGGAGGTCGTCCACCGGGGGGTCGAGAAGCGTCGGTCCATCGCCGCCGAGCCGCCCGAGCGGGGCACGGCGGGGGGCTCGTTCTCCCGGCCGCTGTGCGGCCGCTCATGATCGTGGGTGTCGACGAGCGCCGCTCGTTCCGGGCGGGTGCGGACGGGTGTACCCGTGCCTCGTCGCGCCCAGCGCCTCGTCGACGACGACCGGCCGTTGCGCGGGCCTGCCGTCTGGCACCGGCCGATGGTCGCGATGCCGTGCTCGCGAACACAGCTCCGCACGGAGCCAGGGGCCATCGGCCGGGTAGCGGCCACACGTGGGTCAGCTCAGATGCCGGACGAAGAACCGTGCCGCGTCCTCGCCGGCGAACCGCGGGACACCCGTGTGACCGCCCGTGTTGGCGTACAACGTCTTCTCCGCTGAACCGAAGGCGTCGAACAGCTCCAGAGCCACCAGCCGGTCGTTCCCTTCGTCGTCCCACTGCAGCAGCACGTGCAGCGGAATGGTGATCTGCCGGGCCTCCTCGAACACGGCGCGGGGCACGAAGCTCCCGGCGAACAAGCCCGCGGCCACGATGCGCGGTTCGACCACCGCAAGTCGGACGCCGATGGAGGTCACGCCTCCCGAGTACCCGACCGGGCCCCCGATCTCGGGAAGACGGAGGAGCGCATCCAGCGCGGCCCGCCATTCCGGAACTGCCTGCTCGACCAGGGGGAGGATCAGCCGGTCCACGATCTCCTCGACCGGCGCTCCGGCGGCCATCGCCGCACGCAAATCGGCTCGGGCCTGCTCGAGGTCGGGTGATCGTGGCCGGTCACCGCTGCCGGGCAGCTCGATGGTGGCCGCCGCGAAGCCATCCGCTGTGCAGCGCCGGGCTCGGGCCACCAGCCGGGGGTACAACGCGTCCACTCCGCCAGGGTGGCCGAGCAGGATGAGCGGGACCGGTGTGGTTGCGGTACCGGGCGTCCACAGGATGCCGGGCACCTCGCCGAGGGTGAATCGGTGTTCGAGGACGCCGTCGTCGAGGCGCTGCTCGGAAGTGCGGTGCATGGTCGTGCCTCTCGGGAGTGCCGTGAACGGCGCTCCCGGACGACCTATCGCCCGACCGTGACCCCGGAGGGGAGCACCCATGTCGATGTGTCCATGGGTCTCACCTCCTCGCTCTGCAGCACGGTTCCTGGGAGGCTAACAGCGGTCTCCGTCCGCAGTCGACCACTGAGGACGATGTTCCCCATGGGTCGGATCTCCGCTCGGGACGTGGCTGCCGACACCGCCGTGGACGAGTCACCCGGCAGGCGCACCGGCCGGCATCCGGACGGAGAGCGCCTGCCCTGCCCCTTGACATCGAATCAACTGACATCTGAGATGTCAGTTGTGACCTCGCCCCGGGTGCTCCTCCGCGACCAGGCCCTGGTGGCCATCCGCGAGGCGATCGTGTCCGGCGTGCTCCCCCCCGGCGGCGTGGTCAAGGACGCCGAGCTGGCCACCCGGCTGGGCCTGTCCGTGGCGCCCGTGCGCACCGCGCTGGCCCGGCTGGCCGACGAGGGCCTGGTCGAATCCAAGCCGCAGAGCCACACCCGGGTCACCGCCGTCGTGCCCTCGGTGGTGCGCGACGCGGCGGTCGTCGTCCGGGCGATGCACGAGCTCGCGGTCGGGACCGCCGTCCCTAGCGTGACAGCGGAGGACGTCGCGGCCATGCGCGCGGCCAACGCCCGGTTCGCGGCCGCCGTCCGGGCCGGGGACGTCGAGGCCGCCCTGGACGCCGACGACGCGCTGCACGACGTGCTGGTCGACCGCTGCGGCAACGGCGCGGTCCGGGCCACCGTGGACCGGTTCACCCCCGTCGTCCGCCGGCTGGAGCGGCTGCGGTTCGCCGCCGCCCACGGCGCGGACTCCGTCGACCTGCACGACCGGCTGATCGCAGCCTGCGAGCACGCCGACGTCGAGGACGCCGTCGAGACCAGCACCGCCATCTGGACGGCGCTGCTGTCCGAACTCTCCGAGGAGCCCGCGTGACCACGCTGGACGACTTCCCCCGCACGTCCCTGCTCTTCGGGCCCTCCCCGGTGCACCGCCTGGACCGGCTGACCGCGCACCTGGGCGGTGCCGCCGTCTGGGCCAAGCGGGAGGACTGCAACTCCGGCATCGCCTACGGCGGCAACAAGACTCGCAAGCTCGAGTACCTGGTCGCCGAGGCGCTGGCCCAGGGCTGCGACACCCTGGTCTCGATCGGCGGCGTACAGAGCAACCACACGCGCCAGGTCGCCGCGGTCGCCGCGCACCTGGGGCTGTCCTGCGTGCTGATCCAGGAGAGCTGGGTGGACTGGCCCGACGCCGTCTACGACAAGGTCGGCAACATCCTGATCTCCCGGCTGGCCGGCGCCGACGTGCGGCTGGTCGAGGCCGGCTTCGGCATCGGGTTCAAGGAGAGCTGGGAGACCGCGCTCGCCGAGATCGGGGCCCGCGGCGGCAAGCCCTACGCGATCCCGGCCGGCGCCTCGGACCACCCGCTCGGCGGCCACGGCTTCGCCAACTGGGCCCGCGAGGTCGCCCAGCAGGAGCAGGAGCTCGGCGTCTTCTTCGACACCGTCGTCGTCTGCTCGGTGACCGGGTCCACCCAGGCCGGCATGGTCGCCGGCTTCGCCAAGCTCGAGGAGGACGGCGCGCGCCCGCGCCGTGTGCTGGGCGTCGACGCCTCGGCCAAGCCGGCTGAGACCCGCGACCAGGTGCTCCGGATCGCCCAGCGCACCGCGGCCGCGATCGGCGTGCAGCGTTCCCTGACGCCGGACGACGTCGAGCTCGACGAGCGTTTCCACGCCGGGGTCTACGGCATCCCGGACGACGTCACGCTGCGCGCGATGGAGACCGCCGCCCGCACCGAGGGCATGGTCACCGACCCGGTGTACGAGGGGAAGTCGATGGCCGCCACGATCGAGCTGGTGCGCTCGGGCGAGATCTCCCGCGACTCCACCGTGCTCTACGCCCACCTCGGCGGGCAGCCGGCGCTGAACGGGTACAGCGCGCTCTTCAGCTGATCCACGTGGAACACCGCCGCGGCGACCCGAGGTGAGAGCGGTGGGTCTCCAGGCACCGGTGGCCCGGCCGTCCCTGGGTGGGGACGGCCGGGCCGCGGGTGCGCTCTGGGCCTTACCGGTGGGTCATCGTGCGGCGTCGGGTGCCGAGGGTGAGGGCGGCGCCCAGGAGCAGGGCGATGAGGCCGGCCAGTGCGGGGGTGCTGAGTTCCATGCCGGTGTAGGCAAGGGACCCGTCACTGCTGTTGGCGGTGGTGGTGGAGCCGGCGGCCTGGGCGGGGCCCTGGACGACGACGGGGGCGATTGCCCCTGGGGGGTGCCGGGGGTCTTCGGGGTGGTGGTGACCGGAGGCTTGGGGATCACGGTCCGGGAAACCACGACCGGGGACTCGGTCGGGGTGCCGGGCGTGGTGCAGGTGCCACCTGCTCGGCCCCCCGACGACGCACCCGCTCGGTGACTGGGCCGCCCGGCTGTCGCTGGAGGAGAGGTCGCTGCGCCCGGATGTTCGTCGAGGGCATCGGACTGTCGTTCACCGAGTGCCGACGGCGGTACGGCACCTCCCCGCGAGCCCGGCGCCACACCTGACGGAGTCCCAGGGCGCGGTTCCCGCGTCCCTGGGACTCCACGAGCTCAGACAGCTCCACGTCCCGCTCGGGCCGGCGGTGGGTCCCGCTGCGCTGCGTCATCACCGAGGGTGGGCGGGCCCGTGCGTCTGTCACTCGTTCGTGGACAAAGAGTGCACGAACGGTGAGGCGCGCCTAACGTTCCGTGATCATCCCGGTTCGTCGTCCTCGTGCGGCCGAGCCCTGACCCTGGAGCGTCGAATGACCCTGCCCACGCCCCCCGCCCGCGCGACCGCCCGATGAGGGTCGACCGGCTGCAGACCGTCCCCGCCGACCTGGTCGGTTCCTTCTACGATCTCTACCGGGAGGCCTTCGAGCCGCTGCGCACGCTGGCCGCGGCCCGGCACGTGCTCAGCGTGCAGGAGTTCGCCGAGGAGATGGCCGACGAGCGGATCGACAAGTACGTCGCCTTCGACGACGACGGCACCGCCCTGGGCCTGACGACCTTCACCGGTGACCTGACCGCGGTGCCCTGGATCGAGCCGGCCTACTTCGCCGCCCGGCACCCCGCCCACGCCGCCCGTGACGCGATCTACTACCTGGGCTTCACGCTCACCCACCCCGACGTCCGCCGCAGCCTGGTGTTCCGCACGACCCTCCAGCCGATCATCGACCGGGTGGTCGACGACCGGGGGGTCGTGGCCTTCGACATCTGCGCCCACAACGACACCGTCCAGCACATGAGCGCCACGCTCGAGCGGTGGATGACCGGGGCCTGCGACGGCACGATGCGCGCCCCCGATGTGCAGACCTACTACGAGATGGAGGTCCGCGGTCCCCGGGTCGCCTGAGGCGCCGCCCCACTGGCCCCAGACCTCGAACTCGCTCTGACACCTGCCGGCGACCAGCTCGCGCAGCCCCGACGCCAGCCACCGTGTCATGCTCGCCGGCGAGACCTCGTCCACGACGTCAACCCAGCGGCCGCACCCCGTAGGGCCCCAGCAACACCCCGATGCTGGCAACCACACCGCGACCAGCCACGGTCGAGGTCAGGCGCGCCGCGGGGGTCAGCGGGTGGGGAAGGGGTCTCGGGCCAGGCCGAGTTGGCTGACGCCGAGGTAGCCCGAGCGGAAGCCTGCCTCGCAGTAGGCGAGGTAGAACTCCCACATCCGGCGGAAGGTGCCGTCGAAGGAGTCCTGCAGCTGCGGCCACTCGGCGTTGAAGCGCTCCCGCCAGGTCTTCAGCGTCTGGGCGTAGTGCTGGCCCAGGTCGCGGCGCTCGACGATGGACAGCCGGGTGTGCGCGCTGAGGTTGTCCTCGATGGATCGGATCGAGGGGATGATCCCGCCCGGGAAGACGTACTTGTGGATCCAGGTGTAGGCCCGGCGGGTTGCCATCATCCGGTCGTGCGGCATGGTGATCGACTGCAGGCCGACCCGGCCACCGGGGGCGAGCAGGGTGTCCAGGGCGCTGAAGTAGGTCGCCCAGAACTTCTCGCCGACCGCCTCGATCATCTCCACCGAGACGACGGCGTCGTACTGGCCGGTCGCGTCCCGGTAGTCCTGCAGCTTGACGTCGACCAGGTGCGCGACGCCGGCGGCCTCGGCCCGCTGGCGGGCCAGCGCCTGCTGCTCCGAGGACAGCGTCAGCGTGGTCACCCGGGCGCCGCGCTGGGCGGCGCGGATGGCCAGGGCGCCCCAGCCCGAACCGATCTCCAGCACGTGCATGCCCTCGCGCACCCGGGCCATGTCGAGCACGCCGTCGATCTTGCGGACCTGGGCGGCGTCCAGGTCGTCGCCGGGCTCGTACCAGGCCGAGGAGTAGGTCATGGTCTCGTCAAGGAAGGCCTCGAAGAGCTCGTTGGAGAGGTCGTAGTGCCGGCTGATGTTGTGCCGGCTGTTCTCCTTGGTGTTCTCCTCGGCGATCGGCTGGGTGCGCTCGACCAGGTGCCGCAGCCGTTGCAGCGCGGGATGGACCAGCCGGGACATCCGGGCGGCGAAGACCGCGAGCAGGTCGGCCAGGTCCGTGTCGGGGCCCGTCGTCCAGTCACCGGTCATGTAGGCCTCGCCGAAGCCGATCTTGGCGTCAGCGCCCAGCCGGTGGAACACGTTGGCTGGGCGGACCATCCGCATGACCGGGGCGTGTCGGTCGCCGGCGCCCAGCACGGTGCCGTCGGGGAAGACGATCCGCACGGCCAGGGTGGCGACGGCCTTGCGGAACAGGCCCTCGGCGATCGTGGCCCGGAAGACGTCGCGCGGCGGGGTGGCCAGACCGGGCCAGTGCGCCTCGTCCGGGCGGGGCACGGGGAACCGCGCGTCCTCGGTCCGGCTGGTGTTGTGGTGCACCGTGGTCATGGCCTGCCCTCGTCCGTCCTGGTCGCTGGGTCGTTGTCCGCAGCGTCGTGGGTGTTCGCAGCGACACCGGCGACCGGATCATGTTGCGGCTTGGGGACGACGGGTAACCGACGCGCCCACAGCCGGATGCCCTGGAAACGGATCAGCGCCGCGACCCACAGGCTCATGAACGGCCAGCGCGCCAGCCTGCCGACGACTGTGCGCGTGGTCGCCGGCCGGGCCCGCCCACGCAGGGTGGCCACGAACGGCGTCCGGCCGCCCACCTGGAGCGCCATGGTGACGTGCAGCTGCTCGCCGGGACCGGAGAACCGCATGAGGTAGCGGCCGTCGACGGTGTTGAACGGCGAGACGTAGAAGTCCTTGTCGGCCTGCGCGCGCCCGGCGTCGTCGGGGTGCAGCAGGTAGGCGTGCCGCTCGCCGTAGGTGTTGTGCACCTCGGCGACCAGGCAGACCAGCGAGCCGTCGGACCGGTAGCACCAGTACGTGGACAGCGGGTTGAACACGTGCGGCCCGCTGCGCGCGTTCGCCAGCATCACCACCCGGACGACGTCGTCGACGCCGTTCAGCGCGGCGAACCGGACCACGTTGTCCTTGATCGTGGACGACGGGTCACCGAGGTGGTCGGCGGCCAGGAAGCGCGCGGCCCAGCCCAGCCCGCGGGGCAGCCGGGGCAGGTCGTCGAGGTCGACCAGCCACAGGTAGCCGGAGTGGGTGAAGCCGGCGGTGAGCGGGTGCGTGCGGGTGTGCCCGACCTGGACGTCATAGAGCGCCGGCGTCGCCACCGGGGTCCAGTCCTGGACGGCTCCGACGACCGGGTCGAGTGCGGTCACCAGCCGCTGCCCAGGGACTGAGCGGCCCGCACGCCGGACGCGCAGCCGTCCTCGTGGAAGCCCCAGCCGTGGTAGGCCCCGGCGAACGCGGTGCGCCCGGTGTTGAGCGCGGGCAGCCGGCGTTGGGCGGAGACGGACTCCGGGGTGTAGGTCGGGTGGTCGTAGACCATCCGGCGCAGCACCGTGGCGGGGTCGATCCGGTCGGTGGCGTTGAGCGTCACCAGGTAGTCCAGCGGCTCGTCGATCGCGTGCAGCTTGTTCATCCAGTAGGTCACCTGGACGGCGTCGACGTCCTGCGCGCAGCTCGTCATCCGGTAGTTCCACGACGCCCGGGCCTGCTCGGCGACCGGCAGGATCGTCGAGTCGGTGTGCAGCAGGGTCTCGTTGCGCGAGTACTCGAACGCGCCGAGCGTGGCCTGCTCGGCGTCCGTGGGGTCAGCGAGCAGCGCGAGCGCCTGGTCGGGGTGCGTGGCGACGACGACGACGTCCGCGGCGTGCCGCTGCCCGTCGGCGTCCACCAGCTCGACGCCGTCCGCGTGCCGGGTCAGGGCGCGGATCCCCGCGCCGGTCTGCACCGCGGTCAGGCCCTTGGCGGCCTTCTCCACGTAGGCGCGGGACCCGCCGGTCACGGTGCGCCACTCGGGCGAGCCCTGGACCGAGAGCATCCCGTGGTTCTGCAGGAACCGGAAGAGGTAGACGGCGGGGTACTGCAGGCTCGAGCCGGTGCCCGAGGACCACACGCAGGACACGACCGGGACCATGAAGTGTCGGATGAAATAGTCGGAGTACCCGCCCAGGGCCAGGAAGGCGCCCAGGGTGAGGCCGTCGAACTCACTCGTCCCGCCGGTGCCGCGCTGGTGGTGGGGGCCGGCCAGCTCGAGCAGCCGGTTGGCGCGCCGGTGGAACTTCTTCACCTCGACGAGCATCCGCAGGTAGGCCGGGTTGGCCAGCTGCCTCTTCTGTGCGAACACCCCGGGAAGGCCCCGGGCGCCGGCGAACTCCAGCCCGCAGCCCTCGCAGGCGATGGACATGCTCATCTCGGTGGGCTGGGTGGTCACCCCCAGCTCGGCGAAGAGCTTCAGCAGGTTCGGGTAGGTCCGCTCGTTGTGCACGATGAAGCCGGTGTCGATCGGGACGACCCGGTCGTCGGGGGTTGCGACGTCGTGGGTGTGCGCGTGCCCGCCCAGTCGGCCGTCGGTCTCGAAGAGCGTGACGTCGTGGGTGCGCTGCAGCCGGTGTGCGGCGGTCAGCCCGGAGACCCCCGAGCCGACGACGGCGGCCGTCGGCCGGGACAGCGCGGCGGCGGTCACCGGCGGGTGCCCGCGGGGGCCCCGGCGCCCGTGAGGGACAGCGCGCACAGGGCGCCGTAGCCCAGCGCGACGGCGAGGGACTTGACCCGCTTGTCGGAGTCAGGGGCGTTGAGCCCGAAGGAGACGGCGTCGGTCAGGTCGGACACGATCCGCATCACGGTGGCGGCCTGCAGCTGCGGGCCGGCCGGGGCGAGGGCCATGCCCAGCCCGATCACGACGTCCCGGGCGCCCAGGGAGTGGTGCAGGGTGCGCAGCGCCCGGGACGGCGAGCCCAGCCCCGCAGCACTGCCGTACAGGTCGGTCTTCACGAACTCCAGCACGCCGAAACCAGCGGTGGCGACCCCGAGCACTCGGGACAGGACGGGCATCTTCTACTCCTCGCAGGTGGGGCCGGTACGGCACCGGCCCGCACCCCGAGGAGCAGGCCGTCACAGCGGGACGGCCAGCCCCTCGGGGCTCGGTTGCTGGAGGGCGTTCGTCACGTCCTGGCGCATCGGTTCGAGCCCTGTGCCGGCGAGCACGATGTCACGGGCGAACTCGTGCCAGCGGTGGGCCCGCCGCAGCATGGTGTGTCCACCCGGCGTGGTGAACCGTGCGACCCGGGCGCCGGCCCGCCGCGCGCGGACCGCGAAGTCCGCGGACAGCCGCGCCGGGACCCACCGGTCGGCCGAGCCGTGCAGGATCGCCACGGTCTGCCCGCGCAGCTGCATGACCGGCTCGCCGGGCGGGGTCCACGGCGCCAGCGCGCAGACGGCGGTGACCTGCGGGTCGCCCCCGGCCGCGAGTGCGGCGCGGCCGCCCATCGAATGCCCGACCAGCACGATCGGCACGTCCTTGCCCAGGTCGGCGCGCAGCTGCTCGATCGACCACTGCACGTCCTGGTAGGCGTCTGCGGCCTCGCCGTTCCAGCCGGCCACCCGGTAGCGGACCAGCGCGGTGGCGATGCCCCGGTCGGCCAGGTCGGTGCGGACGAACTGCTCGAGGGAGCGCATCCGGATCAGCGACAGCGCCTTCTCCTTGGGCGCGGAGATGCTGGTCGCCGTCCCGCCGTGGCAGAACAGGGCCACACCGCGCGTCTCGCCGTCGACGGGGTGGCGCTCGAGCTGGGGAGGGGTCACGGACACTCCTCGATCGTCGGCCGTCCGCGGATCCCGCGCACTCCAAAGGGTGACCGGAGCCCGGTTCGGCTGTGTGATCCTCGCCGCGCTGCCGACAGGGTGGTCATGGGTCCCCGGTCGGAGCGTTGGTCTACAGGGGCGACGCTGAGCGGCCCCGAGTGGCTCGTCCGGCACCGGTGGATCTCCGGTCTCGCCGTCTCCCAGGCGGCGGTGCTGGCACTGCTCGCCGGGGCGCTCGGACACGGACGACTCATCGCCTCCGGGGTCCTGCTGCTGACGGGCGTGCCCGCCGTCCTGGCGCTGCCGATCGCCTTCCCTGCCCGGGTGCGCACGGTGCTGGCCACGGCCAGCCTCGCGCTGGGCGCGGCTGCACTGGTGCAGATCACCGGGCAGGGGGAGGCCTACAGCTGGTTACTGCTGGTCCTCACCCTCTGCGCCCTGTACCAGGACTGGATCATCGTGCCGACGGTGCTCGCGGTCGCGGTCGGCGACTTCGTCCTGACCGTGCTCGAGCCCGGTGGGTGGGACCCCTTCGACCTGGTCCCACTGGTGGCCACGCTGCTGGCCGCGGTCGTCCACCACCGGGCCTGGCAGCTGGCCGAGGACAAGGCCCGCACCGACCCGCTGACCGGGCTGGCCAACCGGTGGCGGCTGCGCGAGGCCACCGACCGGTTGCTGCGCAGGGACGCGCGGTCGGCCAGCCTGCTCTTCCTGGACCTCGACGGCTTCAAGGCGGTCAACGACAGCCGTGGTCACGCCTTCGGCGACGCGCTGCTGGTGGAGGTCGCGGCGCGCCTGCAGGCCTGCGTCCGAGCCGATGACCTCGTCGTTCGGCTCGGCGGGGACGAGTTCGCCGTCCTGGTGCCCGGTGACCCGGTGCACGCCAAGGATGTGGCCCGGCGGGTGCAGACCGCGATGCGGGTGCCCGTCCAGCTCACCGGTCGGGCGGTTCGGGTGACCGCGAGCGTCGGCGTGGCGACCCACGCCGGCGTGTCTCGGCGCAGGGTCGAGGACCTGCTCCGGGAGGCCGACGTCGCGATGTACCAGGCGAAGACGCGCGGCCGGGACCAAGTGGTGGTCTACACGGAGGGGATGTCCGAGGCGGTGGTCGACCGGGCCTCGCTCGCCGAGGATCTCACCGTCGCGCTGGCGGCCGGTGACCAGCTGTCCGTGCACTACCAGCCCGTCGTCGCACTGCCCGAGGGCGTGGTGACCGGGTACGAGGCGCTGCTGCGCTGGCGGCACCCCACGCGCGGTGCGGTCCCGCCGTTGGCGTTCATTCCGATCGCCGAGGAGTCCGGCGCGATCGGGCCGCTGGGTCGGTGGGTCCTGCAGCAGGCCACTCGCGAGGCCATGGCAGGACTGGGGGCCGACCCGGGTCCCAGCAAGGTGGCCGTCAATGTGTCCGCCCGGCAGCTCGCCGACGATGCCTTCGTCGACACCGTCCGCGACGCCCTGCGTGCCAGCGGTCTGCCGGCCGAGCAGCTCGTGCTGGAGGTGACCGAGAGCCTGCTGGCCGAGGACCTGCCGACGGTGTGCGAGCGCCTCCAGGAACTGCGCACCCTCGGGGTGCGGATCGCCATCGACGACTTCGGCACCGGCTGGTCGAGCCTGTCCTACCTCCGGGGGCTCCCGGCCGACATCGTCAAGATCGACCGCAGCTTCATCACCGACCTGGGCAGGAACACCGCCGCCACGGCGCTCGTCGCCACCATCGTGGAGCTGGCCCGCAGCCTCTCCCTGGACGTGGTCGCCGAGGGGGTCGAGACCACCGAGCAGCGGGACGAGCTGTCCCGGCTGGGGTGCGGCTACGCCCAGGGCTGGCTCTTCGGCCGGCCCGTGCCGCAGGACCCCGCCCGACGCCGGTTACGCCCGGCGTCGGGGGGTGTCACAGCGGTCTGATCCTGCTCACCTGCGGGTACTGGCGCCCCGCCTGCCACGCAGCTTGGCCGCGCCGTTCTCGGCCAGGTCACCGGCCTTGATCAGGTTCCTGCTGATCGCCGATGGGCCCTTCCCCTCCTCGAGCTTCCGCCCGAGGGTGCGCAGCAGACGGGTGCCGAGGGGGACCAGGACGGTGAGGAGCAGCCACAAGCGGATGCGCCGGGAGAGGAAGAGCCACATGGCCGCTTCCTTGCCCCTCACCCGTCCTGGTCAACCCCGCGTCAGGCCGGGTCGGGTGAGAGCCGAACGACCATCTTCCCGGTGTTGCCGCCGCGCAGCAGGTCCAGGAACGCGGGGACGGCGTCGTCCAGACCCTCGCGAACGGTCTCCCGAACCTGCAGCTCACCCGAGCGCAGCCAGCCGCTGACGGTGTCCACGAACTGCGGGCGCAGGTCGGCGTGGTCCCCGACGATGAACCCGCGCAGGCTCAGCTGCTTGCCGACGACGAGGAACATGTTGTCCGGGCCGGGGGCGGGCGCGGTGGCGTTGTAGCCCGAGATCGCCCCGCACAGCGCGGCTCGACCGTGGGTGCGGAACGAGCTGATCGCGGCCTGCAGGTGGTCCCCGCCGACGTTGTCGAAGAAGACGTCGATGCCGTCGGGCGCCGCGGTCGCCAGCAGGTCCCGGACCGGGCCGTCGTGGTAGTCGAAGCCGGCGGTGAAGCCCAGCTCCTCGGTGATCCACCGGACCTTGTCCGGCGTCCCCGCGCTGCCGATGACGCTGCCCGCGCCGGAGAGCCGGGCGAACTGGCCGACCAGGCTGCCCACGGCGCCGGCGGCGCCGGACACGAAGACGTCGTCCCCGGCGCGGAAGTCGGCGAGCCGGAACAAGCCGGCCCAGGCGGTCAGCCCGGGCATGCCCAGCACGCCGAGGTGCCAGGACAGCGGGATGTCCTCGAGCTCGGGCAGCACGCTGACCAGCGTGTCGTCCAGGATCGCGGTGTCCCGCCAGCCGGCGCCGTGCAGCACCAGCGCGCCCTCGGGCACCCGCTCCGAGCGGGACTGCACGACCCGGCCGACGGTGCCGCCCTGCATGGTCTCGCCGATCTCCCAGGCCGCGGCGTAGCTGGGCCCGGCGTTCATCCGGCCGCGCATGTAGGGGTCCACGCTCATCGCCACGTTGGCGACGACGACCTGGCCCTCGGTGGGGTCGGGGCGTTGCAGCTCGACGGTGGCGAAGTCGGCAGGCGTGGGCTCGCCGTGCGGGCGGGCGGCCAGCTGGATCTCGCGGGTGGTGATCGGCACGGGTGTCTCCTCGGTTCTCGACGTCTGCCAGGGACAGGCCAGCGGGGGGCCGGTCTGTTCCGGGCCTCGGCGTGTGACGGCGCTTGCCAGCCCGTCCTACATTCGGGGCATGTCCATCTTCTCCCGCGCCAAGACGCAGTCCGTCACGGCCGAGGACGCCCTGCGGGGCCGCTCGGAGCCGCTCCCGCACGTCCCCGAGCTGCACGCGGTCAACGGCAACCGCATCCAGCCGCCCTTCCCGGACGGCATGCAGACCGCCGTCTTCGGCGCGGGCTGCTTCTGGGGCGTGGAGAAGGTCCTCTGGCAGCACCCGGGCGTCTACTCGACCGCGGCCGGCTATGCCGGTGGCTTCACCCCGAATCCGACGTACGACGAGGTCTGCTCGGCGCGTACCGGGCACACCGAGGTCGTGCTGGTGGTCTTCGACCCCGCCGTCGTGTCCTACGACGTGCTGCTCAAGGAGTTCTGGGAGGAGCACGACCCGACCCAGGGCATGCGTCAGGGCAACGACGTCGGCACCCAGTACCGGTCGGCGATCTACGTGAGCAGCCCTGAGCAGCAGGCCGCCGCCGAGGCCTCCCGCGACCAGTACCAGGCACGCCTCACCGCCGCCGGGTACGGCGAGATCACCACCGAGATCGAGCAGCTGGGCGACTTCTTCTACGCCGAGGACCACCACCAGCAGTACCTCTACAAGGTCCCGAACGGCTACTGCCCGGTGAACGGCACCGGCGTGTCCTGCCCGGTCGGCCTCCCCGGGGTCTGAACCACCCGCCCGCCCGGCGTTGATCAGCTCAGCTGATCACCGTGCGGCCTCCTCCACCGGCGCCGGTGGAGGAGGACGGAGTCTGGTGGAGGAGGACGGCGCCCGCAGGTGGCCGGTGACCCGTGGGGGACAGTGGTCGGGTGCCTGACCCCTTCTTCGACCAGCTCCGCCGCGAACCCGATGTCGACGCCCCCGACCTGGTGGCCGTCGACGCCACCGACCGGTTGTTGCTCGACGAGGCGGCCGCGGCGATCGCGGTCGCCCCGGACGCCGTCGTCACGATCGACGACTCGCACGGTGCGCTGACCCTGGGCGCGGTCGCCCTGCACGGGGCCACCGGCGTCCGGGTGCACCAGGACCAGCGCGTGGGCGAGCGGGCGCTGGCGGCCAACGCCGAGCGCACCGGGCACGCCGGCAGCTACACCCAGCACGGCCTGGACGCCGACCTCGTCCGCGGTGCCCGGGTGGTCCTGCTCCAGGCGCCCAAGAGCCTGGAGGCGCTCCGGGAGATTGCCGAGACCGTCGCCCGGGACGCCGACCCCGGGGTGACACTGCTGGTCGGCGGCCGGGTCAAGCACATGACCCGCGCGATGAACGTCGTGCTGGGCGAGTCCTTCGAGCACGTGCACGCCACGTTGGCGCGGCAGAAGTCCCGGGTGCTCGTCGCCACGGGACCGATCCCGGGCGCCTCGAGCTTCCCGCGCCGGCAGGACCACCCCGACCTGGGTCTGGTCGTCTTCGCGCACGGCGCGGCGTTCGCCGGCACCAAGGTCGACCTCGGCACCCGGGCGCTGCTGGCCGTCCTCCCCGCGGAGGGGTCGGGGCGGGCCGTGGACCTGGGGTGCGGCACCGGCGTCCTCGCCCTCGCGCTCGCCCGGGCCGGGTACGAGGTGTTGGCCAGTGACGCCAGCGCGGCCGCGGTCGCCTCCGCCCGGGCCACCGTCGACGCCGCCGGCCTGGCCGAGCGGATCACCGTCAGCCGGGACGACGCCCTGGACGGCGTTCCGGACGCCAGCGTCGACCTCGTCGTCTGCAACCCGCCCTTCCACCTCGGCGTGGGGGTGCACACCGGCGCGGCCGAGCGGCTCTTCGATGCCGCCGCCCGGGTGCTGCGGCCCGGTGGCGAGCTGTGGACGGTCTACAACTCCCACCTGCCGCACCGGGCCACGCTGCAGCGCGTCGTCGGACCGACCCGACAGTTGTCCCGGGACCCCCGCTTCACCGTGACCGCCTCCACCAAGCGGGCCACGGTCGGGATCCGACGGATCGCATGAGCGCTGCGACGTGCCGCCGGGCCGCGGACCGGCTCGACGAGCTGGCCTCCCGCACGACGCCGGGCCGCTGGACCACCCGCGGCCTGCTGGCCACCCGCCCCGAGGTCGTCGCCGAGCTCCCGGGCGGCGGCACCCAGCACGTGGCCGAGGCCCGGGCGGCCACCGCGGGGTGGATCACCCTGCTCTCGCCGGCGGTGGCGGGCCCGCTGGCCGCCTGGTTGCGCAGCGCCGGGGACGGCGACCTCGAGGCCACCGCCGTGGCCGAGGCCCTGCTGCGCTGACGGCCCTGATGGGTGACTAGTGGGCCAGGCCCCCGCGGCGGTTCACGACCGGGGGCTGCACCGACCAGGGGAAGTCGATCCAGGCGTCGGTGCGCTTCCAGACGTAGTCGCACGTGACCAGTGAACGGGACTTCTCGTAGACCACCGCGGACCGGACGTCGGCCACGTAGCCGGCGCAGAAGTCCCGGACCAGCTCCAGGGTCTTCCCGGTGTCCGCGACGTCGTCGGCGATCAGCACGTTGGAGCCGGTGAGGTCGACCCGGTCCAGGTTCGGCGGCAGCATGACCGGGAGCTCCAGGCGCTCGTCCACGCCGGTGTAGAACTCCACGTTCATCACGAAGAGGTTCTTCACGTCCAAGGCGTAGCCCAACGCCCCGCCCAGGAACAGCCCACCGCGGGCGATCGCCAGGATCAGGTCCGGCTCGTAGCCGTCGTCCACGACCTGCTGGGCGAGGTCGCGACCCGCGGTCCCGAAGGTCTCGTAGGTCAGGGTCTCCCGCTCGGGCGCCGTCACGCAGTACATGGTGGCAGGGCGGCCCGGCGGGTAGGGGCCAGCCATGTGGTTCCAGTCCTGGTCCGACCTCGGACGCGTCCTACTCGTCGGCACCGCGGCCTACCTGACCGTCGTCGTGGTCCTGCGGCTCACCGGCAAGCGGACCCTGGCCAAGCTCAACGCCTTCGACCTCGTCGTGACGGTGGCCCTGGGGTCCACCCTGGCCACCATCCTGCTCAGCGCGGACGTGTCCTGGTCCGAAGGGGCAACGGCGTTGGCACTGCTCGCCGGGCTGCAGCTGGTGGTGGCCTGGGCGACTGTCCGGGTCGCTTGGATCCGCCGGTTGGTGACGTCGGTCCCGACCCTGCTGCTGCACGACGGGGTCGTGCTGCAGGATCAGCTGCGCGGCCAGCGGGTCAGCCTGCCGGACCTGCGCCAGGCGGTGCGCGCCTCGGGGCAGGGCAGCCTGGGCGAGGTCGCTGCCGTGGTGCTGGAGAGCGACGGCTCGTTGAGCGTGGTGCCCCGGTCCGCAGCCGGGGACCGATCGGCGCTGGAGGACGTGCCCTTCCCCGGCGGGTCGGGGCAGACAGGTCCGGCACAGCCGCGCACCTCTGGGTGAGGACCTGCCGGGGCCGGCCGGTCAGCAGAAGCCGGGGGTGCCCTGCCAGGCCACTTCGGCGGGGGCGACGTCGTCCCGGAGCACCTGGCCCTCGATCAGCCCGTAGGGCCGGTCGTCGGCGTGGTAGACGACGGCTGGGCTGCCCTCGACGTCGTTGTCCAGCCCGAACGCCGAGAGGTCCTGCAGGAAGTGGTGCTTGTTCGGCATCGACATCCGCACCTCGGCGACCTCGGGCACCCGCTCCAGGACGGCGGCGCCCATCGCGAACAGGGTCTGCTGCAGGGCCAGCGAGTGGGTGGAGGCGAACGCCTCCAGCAGCGTCGTCCGGACCGAGTCGTAGACACCCGTCCAGTCCAGGTCCGTGCCCACGTAGCGCCAGCGGGCGGTGACCGCGGTGGCCAGGATCCGCTCCCGGGTCTCGGCCAACGTCGTGTACGCGTCCCGCGGGAAGCCCCAGAACTCCGACCCGGTCGACGTGAGGACGACGAGGTCGGTCAGCCCGGCGACGACGTGCCGGGCGTCCCCGTCCGCGGTGACGACCGCGGTGCGCACCTCGCCCCCGGCCTTCCGGAACGCGCGGTCGTGCGGCTGCCCGCCGACCGCGATCCGGTCCCAGCCGTAGGACTCGATGGCCACCCGGGCGCCACTGACCCAGTCGTAGGACCCGCCGAAGTGGCCGGCCAGCCGCAGCCCGAAGGCCTCGGGGGAGGTGATCCCGTCCCGGGCGAACGCGAAGACGGTGTTCTTCTGCGCGTCCGTCGTCAGCACGTGGGCGTTGTCGCCGGTCAGGTGAGCGTCGGCGAAGTCACCGCGCAGCGTCGAGCTGACGTTGAGGTCCACGAGGGTGTGCCGGGGGGTGGAGCGATCGACCGCGACCACCCGCACCTCGGCCTTCCCGTACTGGTTGGGTCCGAGCACGATCGCCATGCGGGCAGCCTCTCCGGTCGGTGGTGCCGTCGTGTTGCACGTGGAACACCTCTCACGGAGTCCCAGGGACGCGGAAACCGCGCCGTGGGACTCCGGTCAGGAACCGCGGTAGGTGGAGTACGCGAACGGTGCCAGCAGCAGCGGAACGTGGTGGTGCGCCGCCGGGTCGACGACGGCGAAGTCCAGGGTCACCGACGGATAAAAGGTCTCCCGGTCCTGGCCGGCGAACCAGGCTCCGGTGCCGAAGACGATCCGGTGGGCACCGGTGGATCCGGTGCCCGCCAGCAGCCGGTGCCGGCCGTCCTCGTCGGTCACCCCGGAGGCGAGCAGGTCCGAACCCCGGTACAGCTGGACGACCATCCCGGCCGCCGGGCGGCCGAGCACGGAGTCCAGCACGTGCGTGGAGATGCTCACGAGCTCTCCTCGTCGGCGCGCGCCGGCCGCGTCGGCGGAGCCGCCGGGGTGGGGGGTGCGCTCACGGTGACACCAGCCCGCGGACCCGGAGCTCGGTGATCTGGGCCAGCTGGTCGACCACCTCGGGCCACTCCTGGGCCGGGGTGTGGGCCAGCCGGCGGCGCAGCTCGGCGAGCATCTCGGCCGGGGTCCGGCCCGCGGCGCGGATCAGGAAGACGTGGCCGAAGCGGTCCTCGTAGTCTCGGTTGCCCTGCACCAGCTCGGCCTTCACGGATTCCTCGGCGGTGGCCATCACGGACTGCTCGCGCCGGGAGGACGCGGCCTCGGCGGAGTCGCCGGACACCCGGTCGCCGATCCGGGGATGCGCGGCCAACGCCTGTGTGACCTCGTCCCACGGCAGTGCCCGGGACACCTCACCGGCCCGGGCGACGAGGACGCCGGGCGACCCGTAGGGCCGGCCCGCAGCGACGGTCGGGGCGAAGGACGCCGCGGCGTTGCACGCCTGGAGCGCGGCCGTCACCCGGCCCACGTCCGCGGTGTCGAAGATGGCCGTCGTCCAGCCGGAGGTCTCCACGACTGCGAGGATGTCAGTTCAGCCAAGTCGAACCGAGGAGTGCACGCGTGGTCGATGTCCAGGTCGTCGGGCCCGAGGTCGAGCGGTCGGAGGAGGTGCTCACGCCGGAGGCCCTGCAGTTCGTCGGCGAGCTGCAGCACCTGTTCGGCTCCAGTCGGGACGAGCTGCTGGCCACCCGCGCGCTGCACCGACAGGCGATCGCCGAGGGCGAGGCTCTGGACTTCCGTCCGGAGACAGCGGACATCCGGGACGGCGACTGGCAGGTCGCCCCGCCCCCGCCCGGCCTGGTCCGGCGCCGGGTGGAGATCACCGGGCCGACCGAGCCGAAGATGGCGATCAACGCGCTGAACTGCGGCGCCGACGTGTGGCTGGCCGACCTCGAGGACGCCAACACCCCGCACTGGCACAACGTCGTCACCGGCCAGCTGGTGCTGCGCGACGCCATCCGCGGGTCGCTGGCGTTCACCTCGGCCGACGGCAAGGAGTACGCCGTCCGGCCGGACGCCGTGTTGCCCACGATCGTGCCCCGCCCGCGCGGCTGGCACCTGGACGAGCGGCACGTGCTGGTCGACGGCCATCCCGTGGTCGGTGCGTTGGTCGACGCCGGGTTGTACCTCTTCCACAACGCCGTCGCCCAGCTCGAGCGCGGGAGCGGGCCCTACTTCTACCTGCCCAAGCTGGAGTCCCACCTCGAGGCGCGGCTCTGGGCCGACGTGTTCGTGCACTGCGAGCGGGCACTCGGCATCCCGCGCGGCTCGATCCGCGCCACGATGCTGATCGAGACCATTCCGGCCGCGTTCGAGATGGAGGAGATGCTCTACGAGCTGCGCGAGCACGCCACCGGGCTGAACGCCGGACGCTGGGACTACCTGTTCAGCGTGGTCAAGGTCTTCCGTGACGCCGGTGTCGACTTCGTGCTCCCCGACCGCTCCGCGGTGACGATGACCGCGCCGATGATGCGGGCCTACACCGAGCAGCTGGTCGCCACCTGCCACCGCCGCGGCGCGATGGCGATCGGCGGCATGGCCGCCGCGATCCCCAGCCGTCGGGACGCCGAGGCCAACGAGCGGGCGCTGACCAAGGTCCGGGAGGACAAGACCCGCGAGGTCCGTGACGGGTTCGACGGCTCCTGGGTCGCCCACCCCGACCTGGTGCCGATCTGCCGGGAGGTCTTCGAGGGCGTCCTCGGGGACGCCGACAACCAGCTCAGCCGGCAGCGGGACGACGTCACGGTCACCGCCGCCCAGCTGCTCGATGTCGCCGGCGTGCCCGGGGAGTGCACCGAGGCGGGGCTGCGGGCCAACGTCGAGGTCGGCATCCGGTACCTGGCGGCCTGGCTGACCGGGAACGGCGCGGTGGGCATCCACGGCCTGATGGAGGACGCCGCGACCGCCGAGATCAGCCGCTCCCAGGTGTGGCAGTGGGCGCGCACCGGGGTCGTGCTGGACACCGGCGAGACGGTGACCGCCGAGCTGGTGCACCGGGTGGTCGAGGAGGAGGTCGCCGGGATCGTGGCGTCGGGTGCCCCCGAGCGGCTGGAGGACGCCCGTCGGCTCTTCGAGCAGGTCGCGCTGGCCGACGAGTTCCCGGACTTCCTGACCCTGCCCGCCTACGCCCTGATCGACTGAGCGGAGCCCCGATGATCACGGACCTGCGTGAGCGACACGCCGCGATCGACCTGCTGCAGGTCCGTGATCATCTCGGGGTGGCGCAGTGGGGTTGAGCAGGGGGGTCTACGCCGAGCTGGACCGGCGGCTGGCGCCGGTCGACGACGCCCGGGCCGCCGCGTACCCGGGCGAGCGGTCCACCCGGCAGCCGGTGCACACCTGCTACGTGCCCGCGGACGCCGTCGTCCCCGGGCTGGTGGGCTCGTGGGGCGCGGCCGCGCTGGCTGCGCTGGACGAGCACGGCCTGCCCGACCTGGGCCTGGACGCCGGGCTGGTCGAGCAGGTGCTGCCCCGGGTGCGGGAGAAACTGGCCCGCGAGCCGGTCGAGGACCTGCGGGTCGACAGCGAGGACGGCTACCGCGGCCCGCCCGACCGCGAGGACCACGACGTGACGACGGCGGCGCAGGTGCTGGCCGCCGAGGAGACCCTGCCGCCGTTCTGGGGCACCCGGGCCAAGTCCCTGGAGGGCCCCACCCGGCACCGCGGCGTCCGCTCGCTGGACCTCTTCCTGGGCGGGATGGCCGGGCGGGGGCGCGCGATCGTGACGCTGCCGAAGGTCACCTCGGTGGAGCAGATCGCCGCGTTCCTGCCGGTGCTCGACGCGCTGGAGCAGGCGCACGGCCTGGGTCTGGACCTCGAGCTGCAGGTGGAGACCCCGCAGGCGGTGCTGGGTGCCGACGGCGTCGCCACCCTGGCCGCGATGCTGCATGCCGGGGCCGGTCGGGTCACCGGGCTGCACTACGGCACCTACGACTACTCGGCGTCCCTCGGCATCGCCGCAGCGCACCAGGCCAGCGACCACCCGGCCGCCGACCACGCCAAGGCCACCATGCAGGTCGCGGTCGCCGGTACCGGGGCGCGGGCTGTCGACGGGTCCACGAACGTGCTGCCGGTCGGCTGCCGGGAGGCGGTGCACGCGGGCTGGCAGTTGCACGCCGGGCTGGTCCGCCGAGCCCTGGAGCGGGGCTTCTACCAGGGCTGGGACCTGCACCCGGCCCAGCTGGTCACCCGCTACGTGGCCACCTACGCCTTCTTCCGGGCCGCGCTGCCCGCCGCCGGCGCCCGGTTGGCGGCCTACGTCAGCCGGGTCGACGGCGGGGTGCTCGACGAGCCGGCGACCGCCCGGGCGCTGGCCACCGTGGTGCTGCGCGGCCTGGACTGCGGCGCACTCGACGCGGCCGAGGCCGAGGCGGCCACCGGGCTGCGTCGGCCGGCTCTGGACGGGCTGGCCGGCCGCGCCGGGACGTGACCACGACACGCCGGATGTGCGCGCTCACATCCTGATCCTCCCCACGGGGGCCGGGTCGGGTGCATGCTGTCCGGACAGTCGTCACGACAGGGCGGGGTCGAGCGGGCCGGACACCACGCGGGTCCCGCACGACGGGGTCGCAGGTGCGTGCGGGCCGAGGGCGCAGGGGAGGTCACGTGCACACCGAGCGAGCTGCCGGGGTCGCTGCGTTGTCGGTGCGGCGGACCTCGGCGGGTGACTCCCCGACCGTCCCGGTCGCGGTGGTGTCCCCGCCGGCGGCCGGGTCAGAGTGCCCCGCGGGGCCCGGCCGGGTGCACCGCCTCGCCGTCATCGACACCGACGACGAGCTGATCGCGGTCTCCCTCGCCTGGCTGCGCGAGGGCCTGGTCGCCGGCGACCTCACCGTGGCGTGCGTCGTCCCGGCGGTGGCCGAGCACGTGCGGGGCCAGCTGCCCGGCGTCGAGGTCAGCGAGACCACCCGCGCCTCGCCCCGCGAGCCGGACGCGCTCGCCGGGCAGCTGACGTTGCTGGCCCGGGCCGCCGTCGAGGGCCGCCGGCTCCGGATCCTGGGTCACGTGGTCGAGCGCGCGCCGCGCGCCTGGGACGAGCGGGTCCGCGGCGAGGCCGCCCACCAGCACGCGTTCGCAGACCAGCTGGTCTCCTCGCTGTGCGTGTACGACCGGCGGGTCACCCCGCCCCCTGTGCTGGCCATCGTGCGACTGGCGCACCCGGAGGTGCTGATCGACAGCCGGCCCCGGGTGAACGCCGCGTACGTGCCGCCCGCCCAGCTGGTGGCCTCGCTGCCCTGGCCGGTCGAGCCGCTGCAGGCCTACCCGCCGGTCTTCGCCGTCGACGACGCCCCCTCGCTGCCCGAGCTGCGGCACCAGCTGGCCGCCGCGCTGCGCGGCCGGGCCGGCGACCGGGACGCCGAGCAGGACTTCCACCTCGCGGCCAGCGAGATCGCCGCCAACGCCTTCCGGCACGGCGGCCGCCCGGTGTCCGCGCGCCTGTGGGCCTCCCCGGACCGGCTGGTGTGCGCCATCTACGACGGCGGGACCAGCTACTCCGGGGTGCTGTCGGGCTACCGGCCGGCGCACGGGGACGACCTGTCCCGCGGTGGCATGGGCATGTGGCTGGCCCGCAAGCTCTGCGACCACGTGGACCTGCAGACCACCGCAGCCGGGTTCACCGTCCGGCTGACCAGCGCCGTCCGACGCTGAGGCCCTGCCCCCTCCCCCTGGCCGCGCTCCCCGGCGGTGATCAGCTGCGACGACCAGCGTGCATCCTCCGCCACCGGCGCCGATGGCTGTGGACGCACTCTCGTGGAGGAGGACGGCGGACCGGGCTTGACTCCGGAGTCTCTCACCGTTGAGCTATCGGTGTGATCGTGGTGACGGCGGCAGGCGGCAAGACCGGGACAGCGGTGGTCCGCGCGCTGCGGGCCCGCGGCGAGGACGTCCGGGCGGTGGTCGGGTCGGCCCGGCCGCGGCCCACCCTGGACGCCAGCGGCGCCGAGGTCGTCGTCGCCGACCTGGTGGGGGCGCCGTCCTCCCTGCCGCTGGACGGCGCGGACGCGCTGTACCTGATCTGGCCCAACATGGAGCCGACCGAGGCCGCCGGAGCGCCGCTGGCCTTCCGGGCCGCCGCTGACGCCGGCGTGGGCCGGGTGGTCTACCACTCGGTGCTCCGCCCGCAGCTGCGTTCAATGCCGCACCACGCGGCCAAGGACCGGGCCGAGGAGGCACTGGACCGCGTCGGCGTCCCGTGGCGGGTGCTGCAGCCGTGCTCCTACGCGGACAACGTCGACGCCCAGCTGCGCACGATCGCTGAGACCGGTGAGCTGCGGAGCGCCTGGGGGCTGCACAGCGCCCAGTCGCTGGTCGACCTGCGCGACGTCGCCGAGGCCGCCGCCGTGCTGCTCACCGAGGACGGCCTGGACGGCGGCACGTTCGAGGCGGTCGGCCCGCACCCGCAGACCGCGGGCGACCTGGCCGCCGCGATGGGCACCCACCTCGGTCGGCAGGTGACCGCCGTGGACAGCCGCCCGGCCACCGGCGAGGGTTACGCCGACCGTTGTCTGCGGGCGATGTTCGACTGGTACCGCCGGCACGGGTTCGTCGGCAGCCCGCGGGTGCTCACCGCGCTGCTGGGCCACCCGCCACGCACGTTCGCCGACCACCTCGCCGGTCTGAGCAGCGCCGAGACCCCACTACGGTGACCGGCGTGGAGGACGCCCTGGACGTGATCCTGGCCCAGTGGGGCCAGGAGCGGCCGGACCTGGACTGCGCGCCGATGGGCGTGATCGGCCGGATCAGCCAGCTGCAGCGCGAGGTCTTCCTGGCCCAGCGCGCCACGTTCGCCCGGCACGGGCTGGACGCGCCCTCCTTCGACGTGCTGGCCGCGCTGCGCCGGGCGGGGGAGCCCTTCCAGCTGACCCCGACCGCGCTGATGCGCACGGCGCTGGTCACCAGCGGCGCCATCACCCAGCGGTTGGACCGGCTGGAGGAGAGGGGCCTGATCACCCGCGGGCGTAGCGAGGCCGATGGCCGGGCCGTCGTCGTCACGCTCACCGAGGCCGGCCGGACGGCGTTGGACACCGCGCTGCCCGACCACCTGGAGACAGAGCGCGGCATGCTCGAGGGCCTGTCCGCCGCCGAGCAGCGTCAGCTGGCCGACCTGCTGCGCCGGTTTCTCATCGCGCTGGGCCGCACCCCGGACGGGCCGCCGCGCGACCCCAGCTGAGTCTCCAGGGGTCGGTCCCCGTGGAGGTCGCCGAGGCCCTGCCGTCGCCTGCCGGTGCCGACGGCACGATGATCGAGGCGCTGGCCCGGCGGGACGTGCTGCGCCCACGGTTCAGCCGACTCAGCCCGCTGCCAGCAGCTCCTCGGCCGAGGTCCACGACAGGCCGTGCGCGTCCGCGACCGGCTCGCTGGCCAGCCGGCCGCCCAGGCTGGTGAGGCCCCGGGCCAGCACGGCGGACGTGCGGGCCGCGCCGCGCACCCCGTGGTCGGCCACGGTCAGCAGGTAGGGCAGGGTCGCCGAGGTCAGGGCCAGGGTGGAGGTGCGGGCCACCGCGCCGGGGATGTTGGCGACGCAGTAGTGCACGACCCCCTCCTCGACGTAGGTCGGGTCGGAGTGCGTGGTGGCCCGGCTGGTCTCGAAGCAGCCGCCCTGGTCGATGGCGATGTCGACGGCGACGCTGCCCGGCCGCATCGAGGCGATCATCTCCCGGCTGACCAGTTTCGGGGCCTTCGTGCCGGGCACCAGCACGGCGCCGATGAGGACGTCGGAGTCGGCGACGTAGGCGGCCAGCCGGGCGCGGTTGGGCTGCACCAGGTCCAGTCGGCCCTCGAAGACGTCGGACAGGTAGGCCAGCCGCGACGGGTTGGTGTCGAAGACCCGGACGATCGCCCGCATACCGACGGCGATCTTGGCGGCCTCGGTGCCGGAGACCCCGCCGCCGATGATGGTGACCTTCGCGGCCGGGGTGCCGGGCACCCCGCCGAGCAGCAGGCCGGCGCCACCGGCCGGGCTCTCCAGGTGGTGGGCCGCGGCCTGCACGGCCATCCGGCCGGCGACCTCGCTCATCGGCGTCAGCAGCGGCAGCCGCCCGTCGGGGGTCTGCACCGTCTCGTAGGCGATCGAGTCGATGCCCCGGTCGAGGAGGAAGTCGGTGAGCGACCGGTCGGCGGCGGCGTGCAGGTAGGTGAAGAGCTGCTGCCCGTCGCGGAAGCGGTGGTACTCGGCAGGGACCGGCTCCTTCACCTTGACGATCAGCTCGGCGGCGGCGAACACCTCGTCGGCGGTCGCCACGACCCGGGCGCCGGCGGCGACGAACTCCTCGTCGCTGAACCGCGACCCCGCGCCGGCCCCGGACTGCACCAGCACCTCGTGGCCGTGGTGCACGAGCTCCGCGGCGCCGTCGGGCTGCAGGGAGACCCGCTTCTCGTTGTCCTTGATCTCGCTGGGGATGCCGATCAGCACGGGGGTCTCCTCGGGGATGGGTGGTGCGTGACACCATCCAGCCAGCTGCTGCGGTCCCGGGCCAGAGGAGTCGAACAAGTGCGCAAGCTCAGGATCTCCGACCGCAGGATCTGCGGCGTCCGGCGCGTGGCGGGGTGACCGACCGTCCGGACCCACGACGCCCCCGGGTCCTCGACGACGTCGACCGGCGGTTGCTCGAGCTGCTCCGCGCGGACGGACGACGTCCCAACAACCAGCTGGCGGCCGCCGTGGGGGTGTCGCCGTCGACCTGTCTGCAGCGGGTGCGTTCGCTGGTCGCCGACGGGGTGATCACCCGGTTCACCGTGGACGTCGACCCGGACGCGACGGGCCAGTCGCTGCAGGCGCTGGTGTCTGTGCGGATCCGCCCCGGGGCCCGTCACCAGCTGACGGCGTTCGCCGATGGGCTGCGTGGGCTGCCGGAGGTGACCCAGTTCTTCTACCTGGCCGGGGCGGAGGACTTCGTGGTCCACGTGCGGGCGCGGACGACGCAGGACCTGCGGGACTTCGTCACCGACCGGATCTCCACCCAGCCGATGGTGGCCGCGACCAACACCAGCCTGATCTTCGAGCACGATCGCGGCGGCCGATGAGTCCGCGCCGGGTGTCCGGTCCCAGCTGCATGGAGGACTCCTGATGGCCCGACTGCGCTACTCCGCAATCTGCTCCCTCGACGGCTTCGTCGCCGACCCCGAAGGCGACTTCGGCTTCGCCTTCCCCGACGAGGAGGTGATGGCCGCCGTCAACGAGCAGACGGCGCAGATCGGCACCTTCATGCACGGCCGGCGGATGTACGAGCTGATGCGCGGCTGGGAGACCGACCCGTCCTGGGCCGAGGGCACGTCCGGGGAGGCCGACTTCGCCGCGCACTGGCAGCGGGTGGACAAGGTCGTCTACTCCACGACCTTGGACCCCGCCGAGATCGTCACCCGGCGCACCCGGCTGGAGCGGACCTTTGACCCCGAGGCGGTACTCGCCCTGGTCCGCGCGGCCGAGCAGGACGTGACAGTGGACGGCCCGACCCTGGCCGCCCACGCGTTCCGGGCCGGGATCGTGGACGAGGTGCACCTGCTGCTGGCGCCGGCCGTCGTCGGCCGCGGCCTCCAGGCGATCCCGGACGACGTCCGGCTGGACCTCGAACTGCGGGACATCCGCCGGTACGCCGGGGGCTTCGTCTCGGTGCAGTACGCCGTCCGGCGCGGCGCGGTCCTCGGCTCAGCCCCACATCTGGGCGTAGGGGTGTGAGCAGATCTCCACGACGGTGCCCCAGGGGTCCTCGCAGTAGACGATGACGTACCCCTTCTCCTCGTCCAGGGTGACCGGCTCGGCACGGCGTCGGCCACCCGCGGCGACGATCTCCTCGGCGAGCAGGTGCGGCTGGGCCGACGTCACCGAGAAGTGGTTGATCCCGGTCTTCCAGAACTCGAAGTTGTCCTCCCGCGCGGACGTGGCCGGGTTGTCGAAGTGGAACAACTCCAGGCCGACGGCGTCGGCGAACGCCAGGTGCGCGAAGCGGAAGCGGGCGAAGCCCCGGCCGTAGATCGCAGCCGCGGCGTCACCCAGCGGTGACCCGTCCTCGAGCACCTCCAGCGGGCCGGCGAGCAGGTACATGCCCAGCGTGTCCTGGTACCAGCGCACGGCGGCGTCCAGGTCGGGGACGGTGACGCCGACGTGCGAGAACGCGCTCGATGGCATGGCTCGGCTCCTGGTGAACGGGTCGGCTGGGCGACGGCGAACACCGTCGTGCGGCGCATCGAACGGGCGCGGGGAAGGGCGTGTCAAGCGCTCCGGACGGGGCTCACGGAATGCGGACAGCAGGCGCGTCGAGCGGATGGTGGCACCCCCGCGGCGTCAATACCGTCCCACAGCACCTGAGCTCCCCCCCACTCCCGAAGGACGCCCGATGGCAGACAGCACACCCGTGGAGCCGGCCCTCCGGGCACGCATGGAGGACCACGCCCTGACCGCGGTGCCCGAGTCCGAACGGCGCTCGGGGTGGGGCCTGATGACCAACACCGCGGGCATCGCCTCCACGCTCATCCAGCTGGCCATCGGCGGCAGCGTCACGCTCATCGCCGGCGTCTGGTGGGGCCTGCTGGCCGGCGTCGTCGTCGCGGTGTTCGGCGGCACGCTGGGCTGGCTGGTCGGCCACGTGGCCTACAAGTCGGGCACCTCGAGCACGGTGACCGCCCGCTTCTACGGGCTGGGCACGAAGGGCTCGGCGCTGGCCTCGCTGATCTTCGCCTTCATGATCCTGGGCTTCCTGGCCCTGGAGAACGCACTGCTGTACTACGGGACCCTCTTCATGTTCGGCTGGGCCCCGACCCTGCTCAACGCGATCGTCATCTACGGCCTGCTCACCCTGGCCTGGATCGCGCTGACCGTGTTCGGCCTGCCGCTGGTGCAGAAGACCTCGACGGTGCTGCTGATCGCGTTCGTCGTGCTCACCGTCGTCCTGGCGTTCGTGGCCCTCAACGACTCCTCGGTGTCGCTCGGCGAGCTGTTTGCGGCCGGTCCGGTCGTGCCCGGGTTCGAGAGCGGCGCCGCCCGGTTCACCGCGGTGCTGTCGATCCTGGCCGGTTCGGCGGGCGCACTCGCGCTCGTCGACGCCGACTTCGCCCGCTACGCCCGGTCCACCAAGGACGTCGGCATCTTGGCCGTGGGCGGGGCGGTCATGATCGACATCGTCGTGGTCGTGCTGGGCACGGTGCTCATCCACGCGGGCTCCGGCGCCGTCAGTGACTACCTGACCGCCAACCCCGACGTCGCCGCCACGCAGGTCGGCGAGTCCGTCGCGGACAAGGTCGCCTGGATGATCGCCAACAACTCCGGCGCCTTCTTCGTCGTCCTCGCCGGGGTGCTCGGCTTCGTGCTCATGTACGTGGCCCAGGTCAAGGCCCAGGTGCTGAACACGTACAGCGGCTCGCTGTCGCTGTCGAACCTGGCCGACGGCGTCTTCGGGCGAAGCCCCGGCCGGGTGGTGATGGTCGTGGTCGGCAACGTGATCGCGCTGCTGATGGTGGCCGGGGACATCCTCGGCCTGATCGGCAGCTACCTGGGCATCCTCGGGGTCACCACCACCGCGCTCGCCGGCGTGATCATCGGTGACTTCTTCATTGTCCGCCGGCGGCGGGTCGTCGACCCGACCGAGGTCGAGGTGGTGAACTGGGCAGGCGTCATCTCGGTCGTCGGGGCCGCCCTGCTCGGTGGGGTCCTGCTGGAGACCGGGGTGACGTCGCTGGGCTTCGTCGTCGCACTGGTCGTGGTGCTCGTCGCCTACCCGGCGCTGCGGACGACGGTGCTCAAGCCCACCGTGACCCGGCAGCACGACACCGAGTACTCGGCATGACAGTTCGTTGACGATGGACTGAGTTCCGTCATACGCTCCCCTTCGCGCCGCTTCCCGGTGCGGAGGGGAGCGGACGTCATGGACGGCTCGACGGCGGCGACCCCCGCACTGGCCCGCACCGTGCTGCGCAGCGCCGACCTGGACGAGACCCGCGACGTCGTGGCCCGGGCCTTCTGCCCGCACAGCCTGGAGCTGCCCGACCGGTCCGCTCCGCTGGCCACCCGCTACTGCGCGGTGCAGGTCGGCGATATCGGCGTGGCGGTGCTCGACTACGGCGCGCCGGTGCGGATCAGCACCCGGGGCACCGATGACTGCTTCCTGGTCGAGATCCCGCTCGGTGGCAGCTCGACGGTCACCCACGGCCGGGAGACCGTGGTCGCCGACCGGTCCACCGGCGCCGTGTTGTCCCTCGGTGAGCCCGTCACCACCACCCGGGCTGCGGGCAGCCCCCAGCTCATCGTCCGCATCGAGCGCACGGCCCTGGAGGAGCAGGTGCGCCTCCTGACCGGCTCGCCGGTCCGGAGCCCGCTGCGGTTCGCGCCGGCGTTGGACCTCACCTCCGCCGAGGGACGCTCGTGGCGACGGCTGGTCGACCTGCTGCGGGTCGAGGCCGAGGAGGACGGGCCACTGGTGCACGCGGCTGCCGCCCTGGCGCAGTTCCGCAGCCTGCTGCTGACCCAGCTGCTGGTCGGCCAGCCGAGCAACTACAGCGAGGCGCTGCGCCCGAGCGGGGGCGCCCCTGTGCCGAAGCTGCTGAAGCGGGCGGTGGACCTGATCCAGGACCACGCCGCGGAGGCGCTGACCGTCGACGACGTCGCCCTGGCCGTCGGCATCAGCGTGCGGGCCCTGCAGCAGGGGTTCCGTCAGCACGTCGGCAGCACACCGACGGAGTACCTGCGCGACATCCGGCTCGATCGAGTGCGCAGCACCTTGCAGGCCGGGGACCCGAGCGCGCTGACCGTCACCGACGTCGCCTACCGGTGGGGGTTCACCCACCTGGGTCGGTTCGCCGGGGAGTACCGACGGCGGTTCGCCGAGTCGCCGTCGGTAACCCTGCGCGGCTAACACCCCCATCTGCGATGAGCCGGATTGGGTGATCCGTGGGGGCCTTGGGGCCCGCCATTGCCGCCATGTAGTCAACCAGCAGTGCTGTCGAAAGGAGCAGTGAACCGGTCAGGCTGACGTGTGGGGGCGCAACTCGCCCCAGCCAAATCCGCTTTCGGCGATCCAATCCTGCAGCTGACTCGCGAATCGTACACGCAATTCCGCAACTGATTCAGGCGCTTGACCGGGCGTCAAGACCCAAAAGTGAAAAGTTTCCCCTTTGACCGCGAGACTTAGCTTCGCCTCGTCGGCATTTGACGACTGCGTAATTGTAAGTGACTGTAACGGTTCGAATAGCAGCTCTGCCGCGACTGGAGCGACGACCTCGGGTACCAGAGTCAAAATGTTCATCGACTCACGTTTCCCTTCTTTTGTCGCTCCAGTCGCTTCACAGGCTTAGGCTAACACGGCCCCCCGCTGCCGCAGGGAGGGACTGAGCTGAGGTTGAAATCCCCATTGAACGAGATGATGCCACTGCCGCCGCCGCTGATATTGTGGCGGAAACTGATCGTATCCTGGTAGAGGATATGAGAACCATCTGGAGCAGGGTTGTAGGTTCCGTGAAACAGGTAGCTAGCTCCGACAGTGTGTGGGGCCTGGCGGGGCATGGCCGTGCCGTTTCGAGTCCAACTCATCCCGGACTCGCTGACGTTCCCCACGATCACTGACTGCAGCGGGGCTGCGATGCGATAACTCCAAGGCGCCGTAGTTCCACCGCATGCATGTTGCAGCGTATAAGTGCCGTTGCCATCAGCCCAGCTGTAGTACTGATTGCATCGAAGGCTAGCGCCGCCGGTTGGGCCGGCCATGGGTGTAGCGGTTACTGACAGGCGAGCGCTAGGAGCGCTCGTCGGCATGACTGACGTGGACTGCTGCGCCATCGAGGTAGCCGTGGCTTGGCTGCCGTCCACGTGGAGGGACAACGGGTCCACGCCGATCGACTGGAGCACGTCCTCCACTTGGACCGCACTAATCGAGGTGTCGAAGTTCAGCACCAGGTCGGCATTCGACTGGTTGAACCCTTCTCCATCCACGGTTAATGTAGATATCTGCCCTGGTTCATCAGCCACGGCGTTCTGAGTCTGAGACAGTAGAACGGCAGCTGTGAGCACTGCAACGCTCAATAGGCTTGCCGTCCGACCACCGTTCTGAGTTTGGGCATGAGAGCGAATTGAAAGCACAGTGATTCCGCCTTTTGTGAGGTTAGCGGTTGACTGCACTCCCGGCCGGGGGTGGTGATGTGCACACTTCCCCACGATGTGGGTGGGGGTAAATAACTAGATCGAGGCTTCTCGCTAGGTCTGGGGTTGCATAGCGTCACCACCCTTCCTTGCCTAACGACCAGGGCGTGTCTCCCAAGAGGCTGATGGGGGGTGCGCGATCTTGGGGGCGAGTCCCCTGGAGTGGTGTAGCTCGGGTCCTTGATCTTGGTGGCCGTGTCGGTCACCGACGTGGAGGGGCCACCGCGTGAAGCTCTGTGAGAACCCGCCAAGGAACTCGCAGAACAGAGGAACACACACGATGGCCCTGAACCAGTCTGCCCTGCTCGAGTTGAGCGAGGCCCTCCGCAGCGCCGACTCCGGTGAGCTGATGCGCCGGCTGTTGCACACCAGGCTGCTGGCGTTGATCGACGCCCAAGCGACCGCCCAGATCGGCGCCGAACGGCACGAGCGCACCGACACCCGCAC
>JBBSVA010000024.1:0-38703 GCA_038233915.1 Mycobacteriales bacterium
GCTGGCGCCCGGCCCCCCCCCCGGGGTTCTTCTGGGGGCCCCCCCCGGGGCGCCCCCCCCCCCCCCCCGGGGGGGGCGGCCCCCCCCCGGGGGGGCGTCGGACCTGATCCACGCCGGGGGCGGTGGGCTCAAGCCCAGGCGAGGGAGGAGCGGGTGGCCCAGTAGTCCGCCGGGGCCTCGGCCAGCTCGGGCAACTCGACGGCGAGTCCCCGGGCGTCGGCGTTGGACCGCAGCTGGTCCACCGTCACCGCCCCGCTGAGGACGACGTCCACCCACGGCCGGGCGAGGACGGCGGCCAGCGCGACGGCGTCCGGGGCCAACCCGGCCGAGGCCGCTGCGGCCCGGACGGGCGAGTCGGCGGGCAGCCCGCGGTCGGTGAGCCGGCCGTTGGCCACGCCCTCCTTGACCACCACCCGCAGGCCCGCGTCGTGCGCCTCGGTCAGCGCGCTGCCGGCGGAGGTCTCCAGCAGGTTCCAGGTGCTCTGCACGGTGCGGAACAGCGGGGCGCCGTCGACCTCCAGCGCCGTCCCCCGGCGGACGGCGTCGGCCTGGCGCGGGCCGGAGGTGGAGAACCCCAGCTCGGTGCCGGCGTCGCGCAGCCCGGCCAGCCGGTGCAGCAAGGCGTCGTCGTCCCACAGCGGGCTGTCCACCGTGAGGGAGTGCACCTGGTAGAGCCGGAGCCGGTCGCCCAGCAGCGCCCGGGTCTCGGCCCACTGCCGCTCCAGGGTGGGCAGGTCGTGCGTCTTGACCTCGTCGGCGTCCACTGTCGGGTCCTCGGCGGTGTACGTGTAGCCCCACTTGCTCGCCACGATGAGGTCGTCCGTCCGGCCGGTCAGCCAGCTGCCCAGGAACTCCTCGGCCCGGCCGTAGGAGCGCGCGGTGTCCAGGTAGGAGATGCCGAGGTCGACGGCGGCGTCCAGCAGCTCGTGCGCCCGGGCCCGGAGCAGCGCCGGGGAGCGGTCCCCGGGCAGGTCCGCGGCCCGGCCGAGGGTGATGTAGGCGGGGCGGCCGACGGCGGCCAGACCGAGTCCCAGCACAGCGCTCATGCCGCCCATCCTGCCCAGGCCCCCGATGATCACGGACCCCCGGTCACAGGGGCCCGGCGTGTTGCTCACCCAGGTCCGTGATCATCGCGGGGAAGGTGGCGCAGGTCTCGATCCGGTGACGATCACCCGGCTGGGCCACACGGGTGTCACAGGGGGGGCTTAACGTCCTCATCCGCGCCGGAATGTCTTCTCGTCACCGGCCAGTCAGGCTCCAGCTCATCCGGCCCCCGTGGGCCGAGAAGGCAGGTCTTCCGCGATGCGACGTCGCCCCACCCGTGTGTTGGCAGCCTCGGCCGCCGCCCTCACCGCCCTCACCATGGCGGCCTGTGCCTCCAGCGACCGGGACGACTCCGGTTCCACCAGCTCCGCCGAGTCCGGAGGCACCTTCGTCTTCGGGACCGCCGGCGAGCCCACCGTCCTGGACCCCGCGTTCGCCCAGGACGGGGAGAGCTTCCGGGTGACCCGGCAGATCTTCGACGGCCTGCTCACCACCGAGCCGGGCAGCGCGGAGCTGGCACCCGCCCTGGCCGAGGACTACACGGCCTCCGACGACGGCCTGACCTACACCTTCGACCTGCGTAAGGGTGTGACCTTCAGCGACGGCACCGACTTCGACGCCGACGCCGTCTGCGCCAACTTCGACCGCTGGTTCAACTTCACCGGCCTGGCCGCCAGCCCCGCCGCCTCGGTCTACTGGCAGGACAACTTCGGCGGGTTCGCCGACACCCCCGACACCCCGAGCCTGTACTCCGGCTGCGAGGCCACGGATGCCTCCACCGCGGTCATCACGCTCACCCAGGTGACCAGCAAGTTCCCCGCCGTCCTGTCGCTGCCCAGCTTCTCCATCCAGAGCCCCACGGCCCTGGAGAAGTACGACGCAAACAACCTGGGCGGCAACGGCGACGCGCTGAGCTACCCCTCCTACGGCCTTGAGCACCCCACGGGCACCGGCCCGTTCGTGCTGGACAGCTGGGATCGCGGGAACGGCGTGGTCACGTTGTCCCGCAACCCCGACTACTGGGGTGACGCGGCCGGGGTCGACGAGATCGTGTTCCGCTCGATCCCCGACGGCAACACCCGCCGCCAGGAGCTGCAGGCCGGCTCGATCGACGGTTACGACCTGGTATCCCCGGCGGACTACGACACCCTGACCGGCGACGGCTTCCAGGTGCTCCCGCGCGACCCGTTCAACATCCTGTACCTGGGCATCAACGCCGGGAACGTCGAGGGCACCACGGCCAACCCGGCGCTGCAGGACATCCGGGTCCGGCAGGCGTTGGCGCACGCGATCGACCGCGAGACGATCGTGAACTCGCTGCTCCCCGAGGGCGCCGAGGAGGCCATCGAGTTCGTGCCGCCGGCCGTCGACGGCTGGACCGACGACGTCACGACCTACGACTACGACCCCGCCCTCGCCCGTCAGCTGCTGACCGAGGCCGGTGCGCTCAACACGACGCTGCGGTTCTACTACCCGACCGACGTCAGCCGGCCCTACCTGCCGGACCCGGGCGCCATGTACGAGGTCATCAGCCAGAACCTCACCGACGCCGGCTTCACCATCGAGCCCACGGCGCTGACCTGGAGCCCGGACTACCTGAACGCGGTCCAGGCCGGCCAGGCCGACATCCACCTCCTGGGGTGGACCGGTGACTACAACGACGCCTACAACTTCATCGGCACGTTCTTCGCCGAGAAGGAGAACGGGCAGGCCAAGGCCGAGTTCGGCGCGTTCAGCTCGCCGGACGTCTTCTCCGCCCTGGCCACCGCGGACAGCGAGCCCGACCCCGCCACCCGCACGGAGGACTACCAGGAGGCGAACCGGGTGATCATGGACTACCTGCCGGCGGTCCCGATCTCGCACTCGCCGAACGCCCTGGTCGTGGCGGAGAACGTCAGCGGACTGGTCCCGAGCCCGCTGTCCGCCGAGGACTTCTCGACGGTCACCGTCAGCGGCTGACCCCCGACACGACCGGCCCCCTCCCTCGCGAGGGGGCCGGTCGTGTGTCCTACCGACCTCCGAGGGGCTGACCCGAGCTCGTGCTCCGCTTCATCGTCCGCAGGCTCCTGCAGCTGATCCCGATCTTGCTGGGCTTGTCGTTCCTGCTCTTCAGCTGGCTGCGGCTGCTGCCCGGCGGCCCGGCGCAGGCGGCCCTCGGCGAGCGCGCCACCCCGGAGGACATCGAGCGCTACAACCAGGTGTTCGGTCTCGACCAGCCCGTGTACGTGCAGTACCTCAAGTTCCTCGGTCGCGCCCTCCAGCTGGACTTCGGCAACTCCTCCCGCACCGGCCGCCCGGTCACCACCGAGTTCCTCGAGCGCTTCCCCGGCACGATCGAGCTGACCGTCTTCGCGATGGTCTTCGCGATCGGGCTCGGCATCCCCCTGGGGTACCTGGCGGCCCGCAGGCACGGCAGCTGGATCGACTCGTCGTCGGTGATCGCCTCGCTGCTCGGAGTCGCGGTCCCGGTGTTCTTCCTGGCCTACATGCTGCGTGTGGTGTTCGCGGTGAACCTGGGCTGGTTGCCTGGTTCGGGGCGGCAGTCGGTCCGCATCGACGCTACCCACATCACCGGCTTCTACGTCCTGGACGGGGTGCTGACCCGGGAGTGGGACGCCGCCCTGGACGCGCTCACCCACCTTGTCCTCCCCGGTATCGCGCTGGGCACCATCCCGCTCGCGATCATCGTGCGGATCACCCGGGCCGCCGTCCTGGACGTCGTCAACGAGGACTACGTCCGGACGGCGAACGCCAAGGGCCTGTCGACGTCGACGGTCCGCAGCCGGCACATCGTCCGCAACGCCCTGCTTCCGGTGTCCACCACGATCGGCCTGCAGACCGGGCTGCTGCTGTCCGGCGCCGTCCTCACCGAGACCGTCTTCGCCTTCGGCGGGGTGGGGTCCGCGCTCAAGGACGCCATCGACCTGCGGGACTACGCGATCCTGCAGGGCTTCATCCTCATCCTGGCGGTCGTCTACGTGTTGGTGAACCTGCTGGTCGACGTCTCCTACGGCCTGCTCGACCCGAGGGTGAGAGTCCGATGAGCGTTCCAGACGGACGGGTGCAGAGCTGATGAGCGTCGCGACGGGCGATCGTCGGCGGGAGCGCATCGACGCCCTGGCCGAGCGCGCCGGGCAGGTCCCCGAGGGCGAGGGTGGGGTCTCGCTCACCAGGAGCGCGATCCGCCGGCTGCGCCGCGACCCGGTGGCGATCATCGGCGCCGTCATCGTCGTGGTGTTCCTGGTGGTGGCCGCGTTCGCGCCCCTCCTGGCCCCGCGCGACCCGCTGGCCCAGACCCTGCTGGGCCAGGTCCGGCAGGGTTTCATCCCCGGAGCGCAGGATGGCTTCCCACTGGGGGTCGACCAGCTGGGCCGGGACGTGCTGTCCCGGTTGATCTACGGCTCGCGTCAGTCGCTGGTGATCGGCGTCGTGTCCACGGTGCTCGGCTCGATCGTCGGCATGGCGCTGGGCACCCTGGCCGGGGCGTTCGGCGGCTGGGTGGACACCGTGGTCATGCGGTTCGTGGACATCCTGCTGTCCATCCCCGGCCTGTTGATGGCGATCAGCGTCTCGGTGCTGCTGGGCCGCAACCAGTACGCGCTGCTGATCGCCATCGCCGTCACCCAGGTGCCGGTCTTCGCCCGGCTGCTGCGCGGGTCGATGCTGGCCCAGCGAGACAGCGACTACGCCGTGGCGGCCAAGGCGCTGGGTGTGAAGCGGTCCCGGATCGTCTTCGGGCACGTGCTGCCCAACTCACTGTCGCCGGTGATCGTGCAGGGCACGCTGTCCCTGGCGACGGCGATCATCGAGGCCGCTGCGCTGTCGTTCCTGGGCCTCGGCGACCCCGACATCAGCCGGCCCGAGTGGGGCGCGATGCTGGCCAACGCCCAGTCCGTGCTGTCCATCCGGCCGGAGCTGGCCATCTACCCGGCGCTGTGCATCATCGTGGTCGCGCTGGGGTTCACCCTGCTCGGGGAGTCCCTCCGCGAGGCCCTCGACCCGAAGTTCCGGCGGTGAGCGGCGTGCAGGTGCCCCAGACACCCGTGCTCGAGGTGGAGGACCTGCGGGTCCGCTTCCAGCGACGCGGCGAGGCCCCGACCCTGGCCGTCGACGGCGTGAGCTTCGCCGTCGCCCCGGGGGAGACCGTCGGTCTGGTCGGTGAGTCCGGCTGCGGGAAGTCGGTGACGTCGCTGGCGACCATGGGCCTGCTGCCCACCCGCGGCGTGCAGGTCACCGGCTCGGTGCGGTTGGACGGCGAGGAGCTGCTCGGCGCCAGCGACCGGAAGCTGCGCAAGCTGCGCGGCAAGGATATGGCGATGGTCTTCCAGGACCCGCTGTCCTCGCTGAACCCGACTGTCAGTGTCGGCGTGCAGGTGACCGAGGTGCTCGCCCAGCACCGCGGCATGAAGGGCGACGCCGCCAAGACCGAGGCCGTCGACCTGCTGGACCGGGTCGGCATCCCCGACCCCCGGCGCCGGCTGGGGGAGTACCCGCACCAGCTGTCCGGGGGCATGCGCCAGCGCGCGCTGATCGCCATGTCGTTGGCCTGTTCGCCCCGGCTGCTGATCGCCGACGAGCCGACCACCGCCCTCGACGTCACCATCCAGGCGCAGATCCTCGAGCTGCTCAAGGACCTGGTCCAGGGCTCGGGCACCGCGCTGGTGATGATCACCCACGACCTGGGCGTCGTCGCCGGGCTGTGCGACCGGGTGCACGTCATGTACGCCGGCCGGATCATCGAGACCGCCGAGCGGCGGGAGCTCTTCGCCCGCCCCCGGCACCCCTACACCGGCGGCCTGCTGGCCTCGGTGCCCCGGCTGGACAGCGGTCGTGGCACCCCGTTGACCCCGATCCGCGGCTCGGCCCGGGACACCATCCCGTGGGCGCAGGGCTGCGCGTTCGCCCCGCGCTGCGACTCCGCCGAGGACGACTGTCTGGTCGAGGTGTCGGGCAGCGAGGTGCCGCTCGAGCCCGACGGGTCAGGACGCGAACTGCGCTGCCGGCACCCGCTGACCCCCGCCGTCCAGCCCGCAGGAGCCTCCTCGTGACCGCCGCCGCCGAGCCCCTGCTGCGGGTCGAGGGCCTGAAGGTGCACTTCCCGATCAAGCGCGGGGTCTTCGTCGACCGCACGATCGGGCACGTCAAGGCCGTGGACGGCGTCGACCTGTCCATCGCCCGCGGCAGCACGTACGGCCTGGTCGGGGAGTCCGGCTGCGGGAAGTCCACGCTGGGCCGGGCGATCCTGCGCCTGGAGGAGCCCACCGCCGGGCAGGTCTGGTTCGACGGTGTGGACGTCGCTTCGCTCAAGCCCGAGCCGATGCGGCACATGCGCCGGCGGATGCAGATGGTCTTCCAGGACCCGCTGGGGTCCCTCGACCCGCGCCAGGACGTCGAGTCGCTGCTCGCCGAGCCGCTCAAGGCGCACGGCCTGGGCGGGGACAAGGGCGCGATCTCGAAGCGGTTGCGCGAGCTGCTGGATGCCGTCGGGCTGCCCTCGGCCGCGCTGCGCCGCTACCCGCACGAGTTCTCCGGCGGCCAGCGCCAGCGGATCGGGATCGCCCGCGCCATCACCGTCGAGCCGGACCTGCTGATCGCCGACGAGCCGGTCTCGGCGCTGGACGTCTCCGTCCAGGCGCAGGTGCTGAACCTGCTGGAGGAGCTGCAGCAGCGGCTCGGCCTCACCTACCTGGTGATCGCGCACGACCTCGCCGTCGTCCGGCACATCAGCGACGTCGTCGGCGTCATGTACCTGGGCTCGCTGGTCGAGCAGGCCCCGGCGGACTCGCTCTACGAGCAGCCACTGCACCCCTACACCCGGTCGCTGATGAGCGCCGTCCCGGTGCCGGACCCGGTCGTGGAGGACAGCCGGGAGCGGATCCTGCTGTCCGGCGACCTGCCCTCCCCGGCGAACCCGCCCCCGGGCTGCCGATTCCACACCCGCTGCCCCTGGCGGCAGGAGACCCGCTGCGACACCGAGGTGCCGCTGCTGCGCGAGCTGGCCCCGGGCCACCTGGTCAGCTGCCACTGGGCCGAGGACGTGCGGGACGGCAAGCTGCTGCCCAAGGGCTCCGACGAGGTCGCCGCCACGCAGGGCGTCTCGATCGCGGCGACCGGCGCCGACGTCGTTGAGGACGGCTTCGTCGGCGGTGTCGACGAGCCGATCAGCTACCACTGACGCCTGGGACAGTGATCAGCTCAGCTGATCACTGTCCGTCCTCAGCCACCGGCGCCGGTGGCTGAGGACGCACGCTGGTCGTCCCAGCTGATCCACGTCGGGGGCGCGCTCTGGTTGACCGTGCACGCGGAGCGGTTCGAGCGTCGAGTTCGGCGCCCCGGTGTGGGACGGGCCCTTCGAGGTGGAGCTCGCGCTGTCCGGGCTCACCGTGACCGTCGACCCGGACAGACGGTGCTCGATCCTCAGCGACGGCGAGCGGGTCACGATGAGGGGGATGACTGTCTGCGTCTCCCGGGCCGCCGGGCCACGGGCTCCCGGGAATGTCGGTGGCGTGGGACACGATGTGCGGCATGTCGCGCCCGCTGACCCTGCTCACCCGGACGCTCGCCGGGCTCGGACTGGTCGCCGGGCCGCTGCTGCTGGCCGGCCCGGCGACCGCGGACGCACCGTCCCGGCTGGCCGACCAGGTCACCGACGGCGCCGGCGTGCTGGACGACGCCGACCGCGCTGAGCTCGAGACCGCGCTGCAGGAGCTGCAGGACGCCGACGGGGGCGCCCAGCTCTTCGTCGTCTACCTGGACAGCTTCGACGGGCTCTCCGGCCTGGAGTGGGCCAGCCAGGCGGCCGAGCTCTCCCAGCTGGGCACCTCCGACGCGCTCCTCGCCGTCGCGGTGCAGGACCGGGCGTACGGCGTGGACATGGCCCAGGACTTCCGGTTGGACCAGGGCGAGATCGCCGACCTGACCGCCGAGGACGTCGAGCCGCTGCTCGACGACGGGGAGTGGGGTCCGGCCGCAGTGGCCCTGGTCGAGGGGATGACCCCGGGCTCCCCGCCGTGGGCGGCGATCGGCATCGGCGTCGGGGTGCTCGCCGTCGGCGGTGGCGGGTACGTCATGGTGAAGAAGCGCAAGGACGCCGCGGCCGAGGCCGAGCGGGTGCGCGAGGCCGGCCCGTACCCGGACGAGAGCACCGAGCAGCTGACCGGCCGGGCCAGCGAGGGCCTGTTGGCCGTCGACGAGGCGGTGCGCACCTCCCAGCTGGACCTGGACTACGCCCGGCTGCAGTACGGCGAGGCCGGGGTCGCCCCGTTCGCCGGCACCGTGGCGACGGCGCGCCAGGAGATGCAACAGGCCTTCACGCTGCGCCAGCAGCTGGACGACGAGGTGCCCGAGGACGAGCCGACCCAGCGGCAGATGCTGGCCCGGTTGCTGGAGCTGGTGCAGTCCGCCGACGACCGGCTGGACGCCCAGGCGGCGGAGTTCGCGCAGCTGCGGGACCTGGAGGCCAACGCGCCGCAGGTGATCGAGGGCCTGGCCCCGCGGGCCACCGCGTTGCGCGGCCGGCTGCCCGCCGAGGAGCAGCGGGTCGAGCAGCTCCGCCGCCGGTGGGCGCCCAGCGCGGTTGAGCCCGTCGACCAGGCGCTGCCGCGAGCCCGGGAGCAGATTGCCTTCGCCGAGCACGCGATCGGCGCCGCCCGGGCCGAGTTGGCCGCCGGGCGGTCCGGTGGGGCCGTGCCCCACATCCGCGCCGCCGAGGCCGCCGTCACCGGCGCCCAGGCCACCCTGGACGCGGTGGGAGCCCGTGCCCAGGAGCTGGAGACCGCCGCCACCACCGTGCCCGCAGCCCGGGCCGAGGTCCAGGCCGGCCTCACCGCAGTGCAGTCGGTGGACCCGGCTGACGCTGCCGCCGTCGCCGGTCCGGTCGCGCAGGCCCAGGAGGCGCTGGCCGTTGCCGACCAGCTGGCCGGCCGGCCGACGCCCGACCCGCTGGCAGCGCTCGCCCGGCTCGACGCCGCCGACGACGCCCTGGACACCGCGCTGTCCGGTGCCCAGCAGGCGGCCACCGCCCGGCGGGACGCCGCAGCCCGGGCCGAGCGCGCCGTCACCACCGCGCGCAGCGCCGTGACGAACGCGGCCTTGGCTGTCTCCTCCGGTCGCGACGTCTCCAGCATTCTGCCGCGCACCCGGCTCAGCGAGGCCGGGCGGCACCTGGCCGCGGCCGAGGCCGCCCTGGCCGCCGACCCCGCGACCGCCCTGCACGAGGCCACCGAGGCGAGCTCGATGGCCTCGGCCGCTCAGCGGTTCATCAGCGACGCCCGGCGGGACAGCGAGCGTCGCCGGACCAGCTCCTCCGGCGGGTTCTTCGGGGGCAGCGGGGGCGGTTGGTCCAGTGGCTCGTCCTACCGGTCGTCGGGGCGGGCGTCCTCGCGCTCGTCGTCCCGGTCGTCCTCTCGGCGGTCCTCGTCGTCGGGACGGCGCAGCTCGGGTGCGCGCTCCGGTGGGCGCCGGAGCAGCGGCGGTCGCTTCTGAGCTGCCCGCGCACAGCGGGGTGGGGGATCATGGGGGCATGCGACCTCTCTCCCGACTCCTAGCCGGGACCGCCGTCGGTGCCGCCGTGCTGCTCTCCGGTGCCGGCGTGGCCTTCGCCGAGGCGCCCTTCGCCCCGACCGAGCAGCTCGTCGACAACGCCGACGTGCTGTCGGGCAGCGAGGAGGCCACGGTCACCGACGCGCTCGAGCAACTGCAGAGCGACGACGGGACGCAGCTGTACGTCGTCTACGTGGACACCTTCGACGGTGCAACGGCGGACACCTGGGCCAACGAGGCCTACGACCTGCGGGGCATGGGCGGTAACGACGTGCTGTTCGCGGTGGCGGTCCAGGACGGCAACTACAGCTTCCACAGCGGTGGGGACGCCGGGGTGACGCAGTCCGAGCTCCAGAACGTGATCAGCTCCGACGTCGAGCCGCTGCTGTCCAGCGGTGACTACACAGGTGCCGCGACCACGCTGGCCGAGGACCTGCAGCCCGGTGACGGCGGCACCATCGCGCTCGGCGCACTGGCCGGCATCGCCGTCGTCGGTGGCGGCGGGTACGCGCTGCTGCGCAGCCGCCGGAAGAAGAAGGCCGCCGCGGCTTCGGCGCAGGCCCGCCAGGAGCGCGAGGCCGCCGAGGCCGCCGCGCGCGACCCGCACCACGGCACCCCGACCCAGCAGCTGACCTTCCGGGCCAGTGAGGAGCTGCTCGGCCTGGACGAGGCGGTCAAGACCTCCGAGCTGGACCTGGCCTACGCCCGCTCGCAGTACGGCGAGGGCCCGGTGGCCGGCTTCGGCGACGCGCTCGCGGAGTCCAAGACCGAGCTGTCCCGGGCCTTCACCATCCGCCAGGAGCTCGACGACGACATCCCCGAGGACGAGCCCACCCAGCGCCGGATGCTCACCGAGCTGCTGCAGCTCACCGGGTCGGCGCAGGGTCGGCTGGAGGGCCAGCGGGAGGCGTACGCCGAGCTCCGGCACCTGGCCGAATCCGCGCCCGAGGCCCTCGAAGCGCTGACCCCGGTCGCCACCCGGCTGCGCGGCCGGTTGCCTGACGGTGAACGGACGCTGGTCTGGCTCTCGGAGCGGTACGCCCGGTCGGCCTGGGCGCCGATCGCGGACAACGTCACCGAAGCACAGGCCCGGATCGAGCGGGCCGAGCAGCTCGTCGTCGCGGGCCGGGCCGAGATCGAGGCCGGCCGACCCAACGGTGCGGTGCCCGCCGTCCGTGCGGGGGAGGACTCGCTGGCCGAGGCCGGGAAGCTGCTGGACGCCGTCGACCGCACCGTGGCCGACCTCCGGGACGCCCCCGGGCACTTCGAGGCCGTGCGGGCCGAGACCGAGCGAGACATTGCCGAGGCCAAGGCCATGCTGGCCCGCAGCGTGGACACCCCGGGTCTGCGCGAGCAGCTGGCCCGGGCCGAGGCCGCGCTGGCCGGCTCGGTCGGTCAGCTGCAGCCCGCCGACGGCTCACTTCCCGACCCGGTCGCGGTCACCCGCCGCCTCGACGAGGCCGACCTGGCCCTGGAGGCGGCGCTGGAGCCGGCCCGGGACCTCCGCCAGCAGCAGGAGCGCGCCACCGCGCACCTGCGCCAGGCCATCCGCGCCGCGGACGCCTCGGTCGCCTCGGCCGGGGACTTCATCACCACGCGCCGGGGGGCGGTCGGCAGCTCGGCGCGGACCCGGCTTGCCGAGGCAGAGAGGTACCTCGACGACGCCTCCCGGTCCGGGTCCACCGACCCGATCGCCGCGCTCCGCTCGGCCCAGCGCGCCGACGCGCTGGCACAGCAGGCGCTGCAGGCCGCCCAGCAGGACGTCCAGGACTACCAGGACGGCGGCTACGGCGGTGGGTACGGCGGCGGCTACGGGCGGCGTGGGTACGGCGGCAGCGGCTTCGGCGGCGGCCTGGCCGGCGGCCTCCTCGGTGGGTTGCTGATCGGCGGCCTCGGCGGCGGGAACGGCGGCGGCTTCGGCGGCGGCGGCGGTTTCGGTGGTGGCGGGGACTTCGGTGGTGGCGACTTCGGTGGCGGCGGCAGCTTCTAACTCACTCCGGCCCCCTCAGGCAAAGGAACCTCTACACCCCCTTGTGAGCCGATGAGGGGGTGCGGAGGTTCCTTTGCCTGAGGGGCTGAGGGGGGGTGGGTCAGCACTCCCGGCCGTGGGCCTTGAGCGGCACCGGGGGCATCGGCGGGGCGCCGGTGCGCTCGCCGTCCTCGAAGCCCTCCACGTGCCCGAAGCGCTCGCCGGCCTCCCACTGCTCACGGAATCCCGGTCGGCCGCCTCGGTGACGGCGGTCAGGTGGCTGAGCAGGTGGGCCGTCCGGTCCGGCGTCATCGGGGTGGAGTTCAGCGTCAGGCCGAGCGAGTCCGCGCCTCGGTCACGCAGCCGCCTCGATCACGCAGCACCCGGGTGGCCAGGCCGTGCCCGAGCAGCAGGAGGAACTAGGTTCGCCCCATGGCGGACCTCTTCGACGGCTACCCCCTCGGGGAGCAGTGGGACGAGATGTTCGGCGCGCCGGCCCAACCCAGGCCGCCGTACGCCGGGCTGTTCAGCTCGCTGCAACCCATGTCGGGGGAGGAGCTGGCCGCGCGCGCGGACGTGCTCAGCCAGACCTACCGCGACGCCGGGGTCACCTTCGCGCACGCGGGGGAGGAGCAGCCCTTCCCGCTGGACATCGTCCCGCGGGTGATCGGGGCCCACGAGTGGGCGCACGTCGAGCGCGGGGTCGCCCAACGGGTGCACGCGCTCGAGGCCTTCCTGGCCGACGTCTACGGCGCCGGCCAGGTCTTCGCCGACCGGATCGTGCCGCGCAGCGTGACCACCACCAGCGCGCACTTCCACCGGGCCGCGCACGGCCTGGTGCCGCCCAACGGCGTCCGGGTGCACGTCAGCGGCATCGATCTGGTCCGGGACGAGGTCGGGGACTTCGTGGTGCTGGAGGACAACCTCCGCAGCCCGTCGGGGGTCAGCTACGTGATCACCAACCGGGCGGCGATGAGCCAGGTGCTGCCCGAGCTGTTCGGGGACCACCGGATCCAGCCGGTCGCGGACTACCCGACCAAGCTGCTCGCCGCGCTCAAGGCCTCCGCCCCGTCCACGGTGGGCGACCCGACGGTCGTCGTCCTCACCCCGGGCGTCTACAACTCGGCCTACTTCGAGCACGCCCTGCTGGCGCGGCAGATGGGCGTCGAGCTGGTCGAGGGCCGCGACCTGGTCTGCTCCGGCGGTCATGTCAGCATGCGCACGACGGACGGCCAGCAGCGCGTCGACGTCATCTACCGGCGGATCGACGACGAGTTCCTGGACCCGGTGCACTTCCGTTCGGACTCGGTGATCGGCTGCGCCGGCGTGCTCAACGCCGCCCGGGCCGGCCGGGTGACCATCGCCAACGCGGTGGGCAACGGCGTCGCCGACGACAAGCTGATCTACACCTGGGTGCCCGACCTGATCCGGTACTACCTCAACGAGGAGCCGGTGCTCGCCAACGCCGACACCTACCGGCTCGACGACGCCGACGCCACCGAGTGGGTGCTGTCCAGCCTGGACTCCCTCGTGCTCAAGCCGGTCGACGGCTCGGGCGGCAGGGGCATCGTCATCGGCCCGCGAGCGGACGAGAAGACCCTCGCCGAGCTGGCCGTCAAGGTCCGGGCCTCCCCGCGCGACTGGATCGCGCAGAAGCCGATCGGGCTCTCAACGTCCCCGACGTTGATCAACGGCAAGATCGCGCCCCGGCACGTGGACCTGCGGCCCTTCGCGGTGAACGACGGCACCGACGTGTGGGTGCTGCCCGGCGGGCTGACCCGGGTGGCGCTGCCCGAGGGCGAGCTGGTCGTGAACTCCAGCCAGGGGGGTGGCTCCAAGGACACCTGGGTGATCTCCGGGCCGCGCCCGCTCACCGAGGACCCCCCGGTCGACCGGACCCAGATCGAGTTCACCACCGCCGACCTGCCCGCCGAGCCGCCGGCCCAGGACCCGGGCCCGGCCAACGACAACGCGATCGCGCAGGGCCAACAGCAACAGCAGCAACAGCAGCAGCAGTCAGGCACCCCAGAAAGCGTCCTTTCTGGGGTGCCAGGATCCCCAGAAAGGACGCTTTCCGGGGTCGGGGAGGTCCTTCCGTGCTGAGCCGGATCGCCGAGTCGCTGTTCTGGATCGGCCGCTACGTGGAGCGGGCCGACGACACTGCCCGCATCCTCGACGTGCACACCCAGCGGCTGGTCGAGGACCCGTGGATCGACGAGCAGCGGGCCTGCCACAACCTGCTCGCGTTGATGGGCGTGCCGTGTTCGCTGGAGGAGGCCGACACCGAGCGGGTGCTCAGCACGTTGGCCTTCGACCGGGTGGCACCCAGCTCGATCGTCGGCGCGCTGTCCGCGGCCCGGGAGAACGCCCGGGGTGCCCGCGAGGTGCTCTCGGCGGAGATCTGGGAGTCCCTCAACGTCACGCACAACGCGCTGCCGCAGCAGCGCACCATGGCCCGCCGGTACGGTCCACACTCGCTCTACCGGTTCGTCCGGGAGCGCTCGGCGATGGTGTTCGGTCTGGCCGACGCCACGATGAGCCGGGACGAGAGCTGGCTGTTCCTCATCCTGGGCCGCTCGCTGGAGCGGGTCGACATGACCAGCCGGATGCTGTCCACCCGGGTGCTGGCCGGGGACGCGGCGCCGTCCTGGACGCTGGTGCTGCGCTCGACCGGGGCCTACGAGCCCTACCTGCGGACCTACCGGGGCGCGGTGAACTCCAGCCGGGCGGCGGAGTTCCTGCTGCTGGACCGGCTCTTCCCGCGCTCGGTGTTCGCCGCACTGGAGCAGGCCGAGGGCTGCCTGGCCGAGCTGGAGCGCTCCAACGTCCGGGACGGTCATCGGATCGGCGTCTCCGGGGAGGCACACCGGATCGTCGGCCGCGCCCGGACGATGCTCGAGTTCATGGGCACCGACGAGATCCTGGCCGAGCTGCCCACCCGGCTCGACGAGCTGCAGCGCACGTGCTCGGCGGCCAGCGAGGCCGTGACCAGCAGGTTCTTCACCGAACAGGCGCCCCAGGTGTGGGTGCCGGAAGGCGTGGGGTGATCCCGGTGCGGCAGCACCAGTCGCAGGGGCCTCAGCTCCGGCCGTCCTCGGTGCAGGTCGGGCAGCAGGCCGCCCAGTCGCAGACCCAACTCGCGCCGACCCCGGACCGCTGGCGGCTGCAGGTCGTGCACCGCACCCGGTTCCGCTACGGCGGCCCGGTCCGGACCTCCTACAACGAGGCCCGGATGACCCCGGAGAACACCACCCGGCAGACAACGCTGCGGTCCCGGGTCGAGGTCGAGCCGGCCGCGACGATGCACGCCTACCGGGACTACTGGGGTTCCACGGTCACCGCGTTCGACCTGCACGGGCCACACACCGAGCTGGCGGTCATCGCCACGTCGGTGGTCGAGGCCGGTCTGGAGCCCGACCCCGCCCCGGTGGTCGACTGGGCCGAGCTGGCCACCCCCGACGTCGTCGACAGGTTCGGGGAGATGCTGCGCCCGACGCCGCTGACCGCGATGGACGCCCCGGTCGTGCGGGCCGTGCGCGACGTCGTCGGGGACGCCGACCCTCGTGAGGCGGGGCTGCGGGTCTGCCGGTTCGTGCACGACCACATGCAGTACCTGTCCGGCTCGACCAACGTGAAGACCCACGCCATGCAGGCCTGGACGTCGGGCAAAGGCGTCTGCCAGGACATGGCGCACGTGTCGGTCGGCCTGCTGCGCGCGCTCGGTATCCCGGCGCGCTACGTCTCGGGCTACCTGCACCCGCGCCCCGATGCCCCGATCGGCGAGCCGGTCACGGGCGAGAGCCACGCCTGGGTCGAGTGGTGGGACGGCAGTTGGATCGGCTACGACCCCACCAACGTCGTGGAGATCGGCACCCGGCACGTCACGCTCGGTCGCGGCCGGGACTACAAGGACGTGCCCCCGCTGAAGGGGATCTTCTCCGGCCCACGCAGCGAGGGGCACTCGGTCGTCGTGGAGGTCACCCGCCTCGCCTGATGCGGTGACCGGCCGTCCGACCTGAACGTGGCCTGGACTCTCGTCGCTCTTCCGTACGCACAATGATCAGCTGAGCTGATCATTGTGCGTCCTCAGCCACCGGCGCCGGTGGAGGAGGACGCACGCTGGTCGTCGGAGCTGATCCACGCCGGAGGGGTGGGGGCGGTGGGGACCGGGGGTGTCCGGGCGGGGGCGGGGACCTGGGAGACTGGGGTCCTCATGACGACTCCGCTCAACCTGGTCTCGCTCGAACGCGTCTCCAAGGCCCACGGCACGACCTCCCTGCTCGACGACGTCTCCCTCGGCATCTCCGCCGGAGAGCGGATCGGCGTCGTCGGCCGCAACGGCGGGGGCAAGTCGACCCTGCTGTCGGTGCTCACCGGCGTGGAGCCGCCCGACTCGGGTCGGGTCACCATGCGCAACGACATCGCGCTGGGCGTGCTCGACCAGGCTGGCACGCTGCCCGCGGGCACGACCGTGCACGACGTCGTCCTGGCCGGCTTCGACGCCGAGCACGAGTGGGCCGCCGACCCCGCCGTCCGCTCGGTGCTGACCGGCCTGGAGCTGGACCGGCTCGGCCTCGACGCCCCCGTCGCCCCGATGTCCGGTGGCGAGCGCCGCCGCGTGGCGCTCGCGGCCCAGCTGGTGCGTCCGCTGGACCTGCTGGTCCTCGACGAGCCCACCAACCACCTGGACGTCGAGGGCGTCGCGTGGCTGGCCGAGTACGTCAAGCAGCGCACCGGCGGCATGGTGGTCGTCACCCACGACCGGTGGTTCCTCGACGAGGTCTGCACGACCACGTGGGAGGTCTCCGACGGGTCCGTCTTCGCCTACGACGGCGGCTACTCCGCCTACACGCTGGCCCGGGCCGAGCGCGCGCGGATCTCCAACGTCACCGAGGAGCGCCGGCTCAACCTGGTCCGCAAGGAGCTGGCCTGGCTGCGCCGTGGCCCGCCGGCCCGGACCAGCAAGCCCAAGTTCCGGATCGACGCCGCCCAGGCGCTCATCGCCGACGAGCCGCCGGCCCGCGACACGATGGCGCTGGCCAACTTCGCTGCCCGGCGGCTGGGCAAGACCGTCTACGAGCTCGAGGGCGTCGACTACGCCGTCCCCACCGAGGACGGTCCGCGCACGCTGTTCGCCGACCTCGACTGGAACGTCGGCCCCGGCGACCGGATCGGCATCGTCGGGGTCAACGGCGCCGGCAAGACCTCGCTGCTCAAGCTGCTGGTGGGGGAGAACCGTCCCGACTCGGGGACCATCAAGGTCGGCCAGACCGTGTCGCAGGCCTACCTGTCCCAGCACGTCACCGAGCTGCCGCCCAAGGCGCGCGTGCTCGAGGCCGTGCAGGACGTCGCCCGGGTGGCCCGGCTGGGTAACCAGGAGATCTCCGCGTCGACGCTGGCCGAGCGGTTCGGCTTCGCCGCCAGCCGGCAGTGGACCCCGGTCGGGGACCTCTCCGGTGGCGAGCGCCGTCGGCTGCAGCTGCTCCGGCTGCTGATGGCCGAGCCCAACGTGTTGATCCTCGACGAGCCCACCAACGACCTGGACATCGACACGCTGACCGCGCTGGAGGACCTGTTGGACTCCTTCCCGGGCACGGTGCTGGTGGTCAGCCACGACCGGTACTTCGTGGACCGGGTCTGCGACACGGTGGTCGCACTCCTCGGTGACGGCTCGCTGGCGCAGCTGCCGGGCGGTGTCGAGGAGTACCTGCGGCGTCGCGCCGCCGGAGGTGCCCCGCTGACGACGGCGGCCGGGGGCGGGGCCGCGAGTCTGGGGACCGTGGCCCCGGCCGTCTCGGCCGCTGACGCCCGGGCCGCCCGCAAGGAGGCCTCCAAGCTGGAGCGCCGGATGCTCAAGCTGGACGGCGATGAGAAGAAGCTGCACGACCAGCTCGCCGCCGCGGCCACCGAGCACGCGAAGGTGGCCGAGCTGAACGCCCAGCTGCAGGCGGTGCAGGCCGAGAAGGCCCAGGTCGAGACGGACTGGCTGGCCGCTGCGGAGCTCGCCGAGGCCTGAACCACCCCGAGCCCCCCGGCAAAGGAACCTATACACCCCCCCTCGGTCCCGTTCGGGGGTGCATAGGTTCCTATGCCGGGGGGTGGCGGGGGGCGACGGGTGGGTCGTGTTCCTCGTGGTGGCAGCGCGCCTGGTGGGCTAGCACGTCGCTCAGCCGCAGCCGGCGGTGGCTGCCGGGCTGGTCGTAGGGGATCGCCCCGTGGTCCAGCAGTCGGACGACGGTCGGGCGGCTGACCCCCAGCAGGTCGGCCGCCTCCTGGGTGGTGAGCAGCTGCTCGTGCCGGGTGAGGGTGAGCGCGCAGCCGTCGGCGAAGGCCTCGGCGGCGAACCGCAGCACCTCGGCCAGCTCGTCGGGCAGCGGGTGCGCCACGCCGTCCGTGCCGTGCACCACCCACGGGCCCTGTCCGGGCAGCTCAGCGGCCTGCGCACGGCGGGGCGGCTGGACCGTCGACTCGCGCAGGTGCCCGTCCACGGTGCAGACTGTAAATCGAACGAATCGAACGCGCGCGTCCGAACCGCATCCCCGTCTGGAGTCCTGTGGGCCTGCTGCTCCTGGCGCACCTGGTTGCCGCCGTCCTGGCGCCGGTCCTGGTGCGCTGGTGGGGACGCTCGGCGTTCTACGCCCTGGCGCTCGTCCCGGCCGCGGGCTTCGGGTACCTGCTGACCCAGCTGTCCACCGTCCTGGACGGGGGCACGGTCGACGAGCGGACCACCTGGATCCCGGCGTTGGAACTCGACGTCACGCTGCGACTGGACGCCCTCGCGCTGGCCGTCGCCGCGCTGGTCACCGGGGTCGGCGCGCTGGTCTTCGTCTACTGCGCCCGCTACTTCGAGCCCGACGACGAGGGGCTCGGCCGCAACGCCTGCGTCCTCACCGCGTTCGCGGGCTCGATGCTGGGCCTCGTCGTCGCCGACGACATGCTGCTGCTCTACGTGTTCTGGGAGCTCACCACCGTCTTCTCCTACCTGCTGATCGGCGGCAGCGGGGCGAAGGTCGCCGGGCGTCGCGCGGCCCAGCAGGCACTGATCGTGACCACCGCCGGCGGCCTGGCGATGCTGGTCGGGCTGGTCATGGTCGGCCAGGCCTCGGGCAGCTACCTGCTGTCCGAGGTCGTCGCGAACCCGGGTACCGGGCCCGTCGTCACCGTCGGTGTGCTGCTGGTGCTGGCCGGCGCGATCACCAAGTCGGCCATGGTGCCCTTCCACTTCTGGCTGCCCGCGGCCATGGAGGCACCCACCCCGGTCAGCGCGTACCTGCACGCCGCGGCGATGGTGAAGGCCGGTATCTACCTGGTCGCCCGGCTGGCCCCCGGCTTCGCCGACAGCCCAGGCTGGAAGCCGCTGGTCATCGGCCTGGGCCTGGCCACCATGCTGATCGGCGGCTACCGCGCGCTGCGCCAGTACGACCTCAAGCTGTTGCTGGCCTTCGGCACGGTCAGCCAGCTGGGCTTCCTGATGGTCCTGGTCGGCACCGGCAGCCGGGAGGCCGCCGCGGCCGGCATCGCGATGCTGCTGGCGCACGGCCTCTTCAAGTCCACGCTCTTCCTCTCCGTCGGCGTCATCGACCACACCTGCGGCACCCGGGACCTGCGTGAGATCTCCGGCCTGGGACGACGGGTGCCGGTGCTGGCCGTGGCCGCCGGGCTGGCCGGCGCCTCGATGGCCGGGCTGCCCCCGCTGCTGGGCTTCGTCGGCAAGGAGGCGGCCTTCACCGCGTTCCTGGCCGGCGGCCTGGAGGACCGGGTCTGGGCGCTGCTCACCCTGGCCGGCCTGCTGCTGGGCTCGGTGCTGACCGTGGCCTACACCGCGCGCTTCCTCTGGGGCGCCTTCGGCACCGGCGGCTCGGTCCGCCGCTGCGCGAGCGACAGGCCCGCGCCCGAGCGGCTGCACCTGCCCGGCCCCGCGTTCCTGGCCGCACCGGTGGTGCTCGCTGCGCTGTGCCTGCTGGCCGGCCCGTTCAGCTCGCTGCTGGAGCCGCTGGTCGCGCCCTACGCCGACACGCTGCCGCTGGTCGCCCAGGAAGCCGAGGAGCTCGCGCTCTGGCACGGCCTGCAGCCCGCGCTGCTGCTCTCGGTGGTCACCCTGGGCGGGGGGCTCGCGTTGTTCACCGCCCGCGACGTGATCGCCCGGCTGCAGCGCAGGCTGGCGATGGATGCCTCGGCCGACGAGGGCTACTGGCACACCATGCGCGGCCTGGACGTCGTCGCGCAGCGGGCCACCCGGACGACCCAGCGCGGCTCGCTGCCCACCTACCTGGGTGTCATCCTCACCGTGCTGGTGCTGCTGCCCGGTGGCGTGCTGGTCTTCGCCGCCCCGTGGCCCGACGACGTCCGGCTGTGGGACTCCCCGGTCCAGGCGCTGGTCGGCGTGGTCGTGCTGGGTGCCGCGGCCCTCGCCGTGCGGATCCGGCAGCGGCTGTCCGCCGTCATCGTCGTCGGCGTCACCGGGTACGGCATCGGCGTCCTGTTCGCCCTGCAGGGCGCCCCCGACCTCGCGCTCACCCAGTTCCTGGTCGAGACGCTGACCCTGGTCACCTTCGTGCTCGTGCTGCGCAAGCTGCCCAAGGACATCTCCGACCGGCACCGGGCCAAGGAGCGCACCGCGCGCAGCCTCATCGCCGTCGCCGTCGGGCTGCTGATGGGCGGTGTCGGCGTCGTCGCGCTCGGCTCGCGGACGGCGACCCCGGTGTCGGTGGACTACCCGCAGCAGGCCTATGAGTTCGGCGGTGGGGAGAACATCGTCAACGTGATCCTGGTCGATATCCGGGCCTGGGACACGATGCTGGAGATCTCGCTGCTCGTCGTGGTCGCCACCGGCGTCGCCAGCCTGGTCTTCCTGCGCGAGCGCACCGGGTCCGTCGCCCGTTCCTCGGGTGCCGAGCAGACCGGTGAGACCGCCCGCCGGGCGCCGCGGGACCGCTGGCTCGCTGCCACCGACACGCTCTCCCCGCAGCGTCGCACGGTCATCCTCGAGGTCGTCACCCGGGTGCTGTTCCACACGATCGTGGTGCTCTCGGTCTACCTGCTCTTCAGTGGGCACAACGCGCCCGGCGGTGGGTTCGCCGGCGGCCTGGTCGCCGGCCTCGCGCTGGTGCTCCGCTACCTGGCCGGCGGGCGTTACGAGCTGGGCGAGGCCGCGCCTGTCGACCCGGGCAAGCTGCTGGGCGGTGGCCTGCTGTTGTCCGGCGCCACCGGCATCGCCGGCCTGGTGCTCGGCGCCGACGCGTTGCAGACGACGATCCTGCAGCAGACGGTCCCGGTCCTCGGCGACGTCAAGCTGGTCACCTCGCTCGTCTTCGACATCGGCGTCTACCTGATCGTCGTCGGCCTGGTCCTCGACGTGCTGCGCAGCCTCGGCGCGCAGATCGACACCGACGAGGAGGAGGACACCGACGGCGGCCTGCAGGAGGACGGCGACGGCTCCGGCCGCGGCGCTGTCGGAGCCGGCCCGGTCGGCCGCGACGCCTCGTCCACCTCCGCCGCGCGTGGAGGGGGCGCCCCGTGACCCCCACCGTGGTGCTGCCGGTGATCATCGCCGGGCTCTACGCGGCCGGCGTGTACCTGCTGCTGGACCGCTCGCTGACCCGGGTGCTGCTGGGCTTCCTGCTGCTGGGCAATGCGACCAACGTGCTGCTGCTGTCCGCCGGCGGGGCGGCCGGGCTGGCCCCGATCCTCCCGGTCGACGACGAGACGCAGATCAACGACCCGCTACCCCAGGCGCTGGTGCTCACCGCGATCGTGATCACCTTCGGCATCTCGGCGTTCATCCTGGCGCTGATCTACCGGTCCTGGCGGTTGGTCCGCGACGAGGTCGTGCAGGACGACGCCGAGGACCTCCGGGTGGCCACCCGCGAGGAGATCGACGCCGACGAGCGCGACCCCGAGCTGCTGGACCTGGCCGATCGTGGCCCGGGCGACGGTCTGACGGTCGAGCGTGACCCGCTGATCAGCAACGACGCCCCGCCGCCCTCGGACGACGTGGACCAGCTGCTCGACCGGGTGCTCGAGCAGGAACGACGGAGGGAGGGGCACTGATGGAGGACCTCATCCGGGTGCTCACCCCGCTGCCGGTCCTGCTGCCGCTGCTGGGTGCAGCCGGTGCGCTGCTGGTCGGCCGGCACCACACGCTGCAGCGGGTGCTGTCGATCGTGGTGCTCAGCGCGGTGCTCGCGGTCTCCGTGGCGCTGCTGGTGCTCGCGGACTCCCAGGGCGCGACCTCGGTCTCGGTGGGCGGCTGGCCGGTGCCGCTGGGGATCGTGCTCGTCGTCGACCGGCTGTCCGCGCTCATGCTGGTGGTCGCCAACACGGTCACCCTCGGCGTCCTGGTGTTCGCCGTCGGACAGGGCGTCGCGGACGGCGAGGACACCGACACCCCGCTGTCGATCTTCCACCCGACCTACCTGATCCTCGTCGCCGGCGTGAGCAACGCGTTCCTGGCCGGTGACCTGTTCAACCTCTACGTCGCGTTCGAGGTCCTGCTGGCGGCCAGCTACGTGCTGCTGACACTCGGCGGCACGGCCGGACGGATCCGGGCGGGCATCACCTACGTGGTGGTCAGCCTGATGAGCTCGCTGGTCTTCCTGGCCGCGATCGGGCTGGTCTACGCGGCCACTGGCACGGTGAATATGGCCCAGCTCGCCGTCCGGCTGGGGGAGCTGCCCGCAGGCACCCAGCTGCTGCTGCAGTCGATGCTGCTGGTCGCGTTCGGGATCAAGGCCGCGGTCTTCCCGCTGTCCGCGTGGCTGCCGGACAGCTACCCGACCGCGCCCTCGCCGGTCACCGCGGTGTTCGCCGGGCTGCTCACCAAGGTCGGTGTCTACGCGATCATCCGGACCAACACGCTGCTGTTCCCGTCCGGGGCGCTGGACGACGTCCTGATGTGGGCCGCGCTGGCCACCATGGTCGTCGGGATCCTGGGCGCCATCGCGCAGACCGACGTCAAACGGATGCTGTCCTTCACGCTGGTCAGCCACATCGGCTACATGGTCTTCGGCATCTCGCTGGGGACGGCGGCGGGGCTGGCGGGCGCGGTCTTCTACGTCGTGCACCACATCGCCATCCAGACCACGCTCTTCCTGGCGACCGGCCTGGTCGAGCGCCGCGGCGGGACGACGAACACCGAGAAGCTGGGCGGGCTGGCGAAGGCCTCCCCGCTGTTGGCGGTCCTGTTCTTCGTCCCGGCGATGAACCTGGCCGGCATCCCGCCACTGTCGGGCTTCATCGGCAAGCTGGGCCTGATCGAGGCCGGGGTCGCGCTGGGCGGCGTCGGGCCGTACGTGCTGGTCGGGGGTGCGGTGCTGACCAGCCTGCTGACCCTGGTGGCCATCGCCCGGGTCTGGAGCCGCGCGTTCTGGCGGCCGCGGGCCGTGGACACCGCCGAGGAGGACGTCGAGGCGCTCGCCCCCGCGCGCGGCACGTCGACGACCACCGCCGAGCTCCAGCAGCAGAAGCTGCCCGCGACCATGGTGCTGGCGACCGCGGGTTTCGTCGTCGTCACGCTGGCGATCACCGTCTTCGGGGGGGTGCTCTACGGCGTCGCCGACCGGGCAGCTACCGACCTGCTCGACCGCTCGCCCTACCTGGACTCGGTCTTCGGCGACCGGGTGGTCCAGTGACCGCTCGGGTGAGCCGGCTGCGGCACCAGCTGCCGTTATTGGTCTGGCTGGTGCTGGTGTGGGTTCTGCTGTGGGGCACGTTCTCCTGGGCGAACCTGCTCAGCGGGGCGCTCATCGCCGTCGTCGTCACCACGTTGTTGCCGCTGCCCACGGTGGAGACCGCCGGGCGGTTCCGGCCGATGGCGTTCCTGCGCTTCGTCGGCCGGTTCGTGCTGGACCTGGTGGTGTCCAGCGTCGAGGTGTCCCGGCTGGCATTCCGGCCCGGGCAGCACCAGTCGGCGATCATCACCGTCGCGCTGCGCACCGACTCCGACCTGCTGCTCACCGTGATCGCCGAGGCGCTCTCGCTGGTGCCCGGTTCGCTGGTGCTCGACCTGGACCGCGAGCACCAGGTGCTGGCCGTACACCTGGTCGAGGTCCGGGACGCCGAGCACCTCGAGCGCCGGCGGGCCAACGTGCTGGGCATGGAGGACCGCGTGGTGCGGGCCTTCGGGTCGGCCGAGGACGTCGCCCGGCTGGGCGCCCCGGGCACCGACACCCCCGAGACCGAGGGCACCGAGAGGGTGAGCCGGCGATGATTGTCGTGGCGATCGTCTGCTTCGCGCTGCTGGGCGTGGGCGCGGTGCTGATCCTGGCCCGGCTCGCGCTGGGTCCCTCGCTGCTGGACCGGGTGGTGTCCACCGACGCGCTGCTGGTGACCATCGCCTGCGGCATCGCCGTCTACTGCGCGGTCTACCGGGACACCTCGCTGGAACCGGTGCTGCTGGTCGTGGCGCTGTTGGCCTTCGTCGGCTCGGTGTCGGTGGCCCGCTACATCGGCGGCATGCTGGTGCGCACCGGCGACGCCGACCCCGACCTGTCCGTGCGCCCGGAGGAGACCCGGTGAGCGTCGGCGACGTCATCGCGTCGGTCTGCCTGATCGGCGGTTCGTTCCTCTGCCTGACCGCGGGCCTGGGCCTCGTCCGGTTCCCCGACGTCCTCAACCGGATGCACGCGGCGACCAAGCCCCAGGTGCTCGGCGTCCTGCTGGTGATGACCGGCGCCGTCATCCGGCTCGCCGGTGAGCCCATCGTCTGGATGCTGGTGCTGGTCGGTGCGTTCCAACTGATCACTGCGCCGGTCAGCGCGCACATGGTCAGCCGGATCGCCTACCGCCGTCGGCACGTGCGCCGGGACCTGCTGCTGGTCGACGAGCTCGGCCGCCCCGGTGACCCGCTGCCGACCCGCCCGCACCCCGAGCACCCCGAGGGCGACCCTGACGTCGACGAGCCCGCCGACGGCCCCGAGGCCCGCCTCTGAGCGCTTGTCGCCGAGGGACGGTTCGCCGTCTGGGGGGATGGTCCACGGTCTACCGCGGACCATCCCCCAGCTCGGCGGCCCAGCGGGGAGACGACGGTCGCACCCGGCCCGCGGCCCGGGGGACCGCCGTGAACGCCTCGAGCCTGGGCGTCGGCTGGGCGACGAGCCGCGCCAGACGGGCCTGCATCGCCGGCCAGCCCGCCCCGACGTCGGAGACGATCGGCCGGACGACCCGGATGCCGACAGCCCGCAGCGCGTCCTCGCTCCGCTTCTCCCGCCAGGCCACCTCGGCGGGGGCACGACCGGCGTAGGCATCGGTGTACTTGATCTTCCCGTCGGTCTCGATGGCGATGGCGTGACCCTTGAGCCACCCGTCGACCACCTTGACCAGGACGCCGTCGATCCAGATCTCCACCTGCAGCAGCGGCGTCGGGAGCCCGGAGGTCACGTGCCGCACCCGCCACGCGGACTCCAACCACGACTCGGCCCGGCCGTCGGCCAGGGCGAGGGCGCGACGCACTCCTGGGTTCCCCTTGTGGGAGGGGGAGCTGTCCAGGACCGCCCCCAGTTCCGCAGGGGTCACCATCCGCCGCAGCAGTGCGTCGTCCAGGAGCGCGACGGCCGGGACGAGAGCCCCCGCGGTGTCCACCGACGTTGCGGTCGCGCCCAGCAGGGACCGGCAGCAGTCGATGGCGGTGCGAGCTGCCGCCGTGACCGGGAAGGGGCCCAGCGTCGTGACGTCTCCGGCAGGCAGGGCGGCCCGCGTCATCCGGAACCCCCGCCCGCTGCGGGTGCGGTCGGGGTCGGTGAGCTGGTGGATGCGAACGCCGCGCGGCTCGGGCACGAGGAGTCCGTGCAGCCGGCCTGCCGTGTCCCGGCTCAGCACGGCAGCGGGGCGGCCGAGGTGTCGCACCAGGGCGAGCAGCTCGAGGTGGAGTCGACGGCCCGGGCTCGCAGCGGCGAGCGTTGCGTTGGGGCAGTACTGACCACGGCGGAGCGTCGTCCAGGCGCCGCTGGTCAGCAGCGCGCGCACCTCGTCGGGAGACCGGCCGTGGGCCAGCGCTGCCCTCCGGCTGACGACCTGGGAGGTCCACGGGAGCTGCTGGGCTGTCACTCGGGCAGGATCGCGTCGCCCGCACCCGGCGGGGGCCTATCCGGCGATCTGTGGACGGGCACCCCGGCTGTGGACAGCAGGATGGTCCGCCGTCTGGGGGGATGGTCCACGGTCTACCGCGGACCATCCCCCAGCTGAGCGGACCATCCCCGCCGAGGGGTCAGCGCAGGGCGCGGTTGACGGCGCTGACGACGGCGCGCAGCGACGCGGAGACGATGTTCGGGTCGATCCCGACGCCCCACAGCACCCGCTCGCCGACGGCGCACTCGACGTAGGCCGCGGCGCGGGCGTCGCCGCCGGAGGACAGCGCGTGCTCCGCGTAGTCCAGCACCCGGACGTCGACGTCGATGCCCGACAGCGCGTCCACGAAGGCCGCGATCGGGCCGTTGCCGCGACCGGTCAGGGTCACCGGGACGCCGTCGTCGATGATCTCGACGGTCATCTCGTCCTGGCCCGAGCCGTTCGCGGTGTGCCGGTGCCCGGCCAGCGACAGCCGACCCCAGGGGGCGTGCGGGTCGGGCAGGTACTCCGAGGAGAACGCCGCCCACATCTGCGCGGCGGTCACCTCACCGCCCTCGTCCTCGGTGTGCCGCTGGACGACGGCGGAGAACTCGATCTGCAGCCGGCGGGGCAGGTCCAGTTGGTTCTCGGTCTTCATGATGTAGGCGACGCCGCCCTTGCCGGACTGGCTGTTCACCCGGATCACGGCCTCGTAGCTGCGGCCGACGTCCTTGGGGTCGATCGGCAGGTACGGCACCGCCCAGGGGATGTCGTCGACCGTCACGCCGGCGGCCTCGGCGTCGGCCCGCATGACGGCGAAGCCCTTGTTGATCGCGTCCTGGTGGGAGCCGGAGAACGCGGTGTAGACCAGGTCGCCGCCGTAGGGGTGCCGCTCGTGCACGCCGATCTGGTTGCAGTACTCGACGGTGCGCCGGATCTCGTCGATGTCGGAGAAGTCGATCTCCGGGTCGATGCCCTGGCTGAAGAGATTCAGGCCCAGGGTCACCAGGTCGACGTTGCCGGTCCGCTCGCCGTTACCGAACAGGCAGCCCTCGATGCGGTCGGCACCGGCCCGATGGCCCAGCTCGGCGGCGGCGACGGCGGTGCCGCGGTCGTTGTGCGGGTGCAGGGAGAGGACGACGGAGTCGCGGCGGCCCAGGTTCCGGTGCATCCACTCGATCTGGTCGGCGTAGACGGTCGGCTCGGCCATCTCCACGGTCGCCGGCAGGTTCAGGATCGTCGGGTTGTCCGGGGTGGGCTCCCAGACATCGGTCACGGCGTCGCAGATCTCGACGGCGAACTCCAGCTCGGTCCCGGTGAAGGACTCCGGGGAGTACTCGTAGCGGATCTCGGTCTCCGGCATGTTCTCGGCCAGCTTGCGCACCAGCCGGGCGCCGTGGACGGCGATGTCGACGATGCCGGCCCGGTCGGAGTTGAAGACCACCCGACGCTGCAGCGTGGACGTCGAGTTGTAGAGGTGCACGATTGCCTGCTTGGCCCCGACCAGGGACTCGAAGGTCCGCTCGATCAGCTCGTCCCGGGCCTGGGTCAGCACCTGGATCGTGACGTCGTCGGGGATCAGCTCGTCCTCGATCAGCTGCCGGACGAAGTCGTAGTCGGTCTGGCTGGCCGCAGGGAAGCCGACCTCGATCTCCTTGTAGCCCATGCCGACCAGCAGCTCGAACATCCGGCGCTTGCGGTCGGGGGTCATCGGGTCGATCAGCGCCTGGTTGCCGTCGCGCAGGTCGACGGCGCACCAGCGGGGGGCCACCGTCGTCGTCACTGCGGGCCAGGTGCGGTCGGGCAGCGGTACGGCGGTGAAGGGCGGGTACTTGCCGATCGGCATCGGCGAGGGCAGCTGGGTGTTGCGGGCGTGCGGGTGCGTGCTCATGGGGCTCTCCGGGGGTGCCGAGGTGTTCGGTCAGCAGCGCGGGAACGCGCAGACACCGCGGCGAGGGAGCCGACCTAGGAGAGAGAGGGCCTCGCCGCGGCACGTAAGGAGGAGGCTGCCGCGCACGCAGCCACCGTAGCAGCGCCCGCGCACCGGCAGCACCGGCTCAGTAGCTGCGCCGCAGCCGCAACCGCAGGGGACGGCCGTCGGGGTCGTGCACCAAGCGGTACAACGGCGTCGCCCACAGCCGGGTGACCCGGGTGATCTCGGGACGGCGGTGCGGCCGGATGCGCCCGGGAGGACGGGGCCCGCGCTGCCCGCCTGCGTGCCAGGCCTCCAGCGCGTCGGCCGAGGCCACACACGCCGCGACGAACGCGTCCGGGTCGACCAGGTCCTGGTCCTGCGAGCCGTCGGCGGCCCGGTCCAGGTGCTCGCGGGCCAGCTCCAGCCGCAGGTCACGGGCGAAGACCCGGGCGCCGTCGCCCAGTCCGGCCGGGTCGGTCGGCTCGCGGGGGTCGAGGGTCGGGTCCAGGACGGCGTTGGACAGCTCGCTGTCGTGCGTCCAGGACCGCCGGTTCATGTTGTCGCTGCCCACCTCGGCCCAGACGTCGTCCACGACGCAGACCTTGGCGTGCACGTAGACCGGGGTGCCCGCGTGGTTCTCCAGGTCGAACACGTGGACCTGGCCCGGAGCGGCCTCGTGCAGCAGCTTCATGGCCTCGGCCTGGCCCAGCTGCTGGGGCCGCTCGGAGAACGCGCCCTGCTGGTCGGGCACCCGCGGGACCATCACCACCAGCTGCAGGTCCCGGTGCTCGCGCAGGGTCTGCGCGAGATGGCCGGCGACGTCGGAGGACCACAGGTACTGGTCCTCCAGGTAGACCAGCCGGCGCGCCCGGGTCAGCGCCTTGGTGTACCCCCGGGCGATCGACCGCTCGCCCTTCGGGGCGAAGTCGAAGGCCGGCCACACTGCCGGGTAGGTGCGCAGCGTCTGCACCAGGTGCGGCCCGCACGGCGGCGGGTCGGCCGGCTTCGGCGGCAGGGGGGTGGCGTCCATCTGGTTGCGGCCCAGCCACTGCTGGGTCTTGTCGTGCACCCAGGCCACCGGGTTCTCCGACGCTGGACTGGTCGGGTCGTCCCAGCGCTCCCGGAAGCAGGCGTCCAGCACGCCGACCACCGGGCCGCGCAGCTGCAGCTGGACGTCGTGCCAGGGCGGGGTGTCGCCGTAGGCCGAGGACATGTCCTGCGGCTGGGGGTCACCACCGTGCTCCCCGTCGTCCCGGCGGGTGTGCCCGAGGTCGATCCCACCGGCGAAGGCGACATCCCGGGAGGGGTCCCCGGGGTGCCGGCAGACCACCAGCTTCTGGTGGTGGCTGCCCAGCCGGCGCACCCGCTGGTCCCGGACGACGACGGCGCCGTCCTCCTCCAGCTCGCGGTCCAACGAGGCGTTCTGCTCCTTGGAGAACGACAGCCCGTCCCAGTGCGAGCGCCACACCAGCCCGCGGACGACGACGCCGCGCCGCGCAGCCCGGGAGAACAACTCGTCCACCGACGGGCCTTCGGGGGCCAGCTTCTCGTCGGGGTCGCCGCGCCAGTCGGTGAACAGCAGGTGGTCGCCCTCGGCCAGGTCCTCGACGGCGGTGATCAGCCGGGCGAAGTAGCTGGCCCCGTGCACCAGCGGCTCGGCCAGGTTGCCCTCCGACCAGGCCGGGATCTCGGTTGCCGGGTTGTCCCGCTCCCGCTCGGTCAGAAACCAGTGGGTGGGGGCGTCCTGGGGCTGGGACCGGGGCTGGGGCACCCGGTGATCAGATCACTGCTCGCCCGGCTGCGCTGGTCAGCCGCGCCCCGGCGGTAGTCTCACGTCCCGTGGCCCTGGTCGTGCAGAAGTACGGCGGTTCGTCCGTCGCCAACGCGGAGCGTGTCAAGCGCGTGGCCGAGCGGGTCGTGGCTGCCAAGCGCAACGGGCACGATGTCGTCGTCGTGGTGTCCGCGATGGGCGACACGACCGACGACCTGCTGGACCAGGCGTCCCAGATCACCGCGGACCCGCCCGGTCGTGAGCTGGACATGCTGCTGACCGCGGGCGAGCGCATCTCGATGGCGCTGCTCGCGATCGCCATCTCCGTGCACGGCTACCAGGCCCGGTCCTTCACCGGCTCCCAGGCCGGGGTGATCACCACGTCCAGCCACGGCAAGGCGCGGATCATCGACGTCACCCCGGGCCGGCTGCGGTCGGCGCTGGACGAGGGCTCGATCGTGATCGTCGCCGGGTTCCAGGGCGTCAGTCAGGACACCAAGGACATCACCACGCTGGGTCGCGGCGGGTCGGACACCACGGCCGTCGCGGTCGCGGCAGCGCTGCACGCCGACGTCTGCGAGATCTACACCGACGTCGACGGCGTCTTCACCGCCGACCCGCGGATCGTCCCCAACGCCCGGCGGCTGGACACCGTCACCTACGAGGAGATGCTCGAGCTCGCGGCCTGCGGGGCGAAGGTCCTCATGCTGCGCTGCGTCGAGTACGCCCGCCGCTACGACATCCCGGTGCACGTCCGAAGCTCCTACTCCCAGCTCCCCGGCACCACGGTGACCGGCTCGATGGAGGACCTCACGGTGGAACAGGCCATCATCTCCGGCGTCGCGCACGACCGGAGCGAAGGCAAGATCACGGTCTACGGCGTCCCGGACCGGCCCGGTGAGGCGGCCCAGCTGTTCCGCGTGCTGGCCGACGCCGAGATCAACATCGACATGATCGTGCAGAACGTGTCGGGCTCGGCGAAGCGTGCCGACATCTCCTTCACCCTGCCCACCAGCGACGGGCCGACGGCGCTCGCCGCGCTGGAGGCGGTCAAGGACGGCGTCGGCTTCAGCGGGGTCGAGTTCGACGAGCACATCGGCAAGGTCTCGCTGGTCGGCGCCGGGATGCGCTCGCACCCCGGCGTCTCGGCCAAGTTCTTCGGTGCGCTGGCCGACGCCGGGATCAACCTGGAGCTGATCAGCACGTCGGAGATCCGAATCTCCGTCGTGTGCCGGGACGTCGACGTCGACGTCGCGGTCCGCGCGGTGCACGACGCCTTCGAGCTCGGGTCCGACGTCGAGGCCGTCGTGTACGGGGGGACCGGCCGATGACCGCCCGCCCGCTGCACCTGGGCATCGTGGGGGCCACCGGGCAGGTCGGTGTCGCGATGCGCTCGATCCTGGCCCAGCGGGACTTCCCGCTGGCCTCGATCCGGTTCTTCGCCTCCGCCCGCTCCGCCGGCAGCACGCTGCCCTGGGGCGACGGCGAGATCACCGTCGAGGACGCCTCCACCGCCGACCCGACCGGGCTGGACGTCGCGCTGTTCTCCGCCGGGGCCACCACCTCACGGGCCCAGGGCCCGCGGTTCGCCGCGGCCGGGGTCACCGTGATCGACAACAGCTCGGCGTTCCGCAAGGACCCCTCGATCCCGCTGGTCTGCAGCGAGGTCAACCCCGGCGACATCGCGCTGGCCGGTGAGCGTCGCATCATCGCCAACCCGAACTGCACCACCATGGCCGCGATGCCGGTGCTCAAGCCGTTGCACGACGAGGCCGGGCTGACCCGGATCATCGCCAGCACCTACCAGGCGGTCTCCGGCTCCGGCGTCGCCGGCGTCCGTGAGCTGCACGGGCAGGCCCTGGCCGTGGTGGGACGAGCAGACGAGCTGGCCTACGACGGCTCGGCCGTGCCGTTCCCCGCGCCGGCCGTCTACGTGGCGCCGATCGCGTTCAACGTGCTGCCGATGGCGGGCTCCGTCGTTGACGACGGGTCGTTCGAGACCGACGAGGAGCAGAAGCTCCGCAACGAGAGCCGTAAGATCCTGGGCATCCCGGAGCTGCGCGTTTCCGGCACCTGCGTGCGGGTCCCGGTCTTCACCGGGCACTCGCTGTCGCTCAACCTCGAGTTCGACAGTCCGATCAGCGTCGGGCGGGCCCGGGAGCTGCTCACGCTCGCCCCCGGGGTCGAGCTGGTCGACGTCCCCACGCCGTTGCAGGCCGCCGGCAAGGACCCCTCCTACGTGGGCCGGATCCGGCAGGACGGTCCGACCGGGCTCACCCTGTTCGTCTCCAACGACAACCTGCGCAAGGGTGCCGCGCTCAACACCGTGCAGATCGCTGAGCTCATCGCCGCCCAGGGGTGACGGCGCGTCCGCTCAGGACAGCCGGCGGTCGGACTCCGCGATCGGCTCGTCGTTGATCGATGCGTACCGCTCGGCCATCAACCCGTCCGGGGCGAACTGCCACATCTCGTTGCCGTGCGAGCGCCACCACTGTCCGTCGACGTCCCGGCTCTCGTACTCGAACCGGACGGCGATCCGGTCGTCGGTGAACGCCCAGAGGGACTTGCGGAGCACGTAGTCGGTCTCCCGGGCCCACTTGCGGGTCAGGAAGTCCGCGATCGCCGCGCGCCCGGAGAAGGACTCGTCCCGGTTCCGCCAGACCGAGTCCTCGGTGTAGCTGAGCGCCACCCGCTGCGGGTCGCGCGAGTTCCAGGCGTCCTCGCCGGCCTGCACCTTCGCCGCGGCGGTCTCAGCGGTGAAGGGCGGGCGGATGTCGGTGGGCTCGGGCACGGGTTCCTCCTGGGGGTCAGGGCTTGACGTGGCGCAGGGCGAAGGACAGCGCGACCTCGACCTGCCGAATGGTCTCCTCGACGACCAGCGAACCGTGTCCGGCGTCGAACCGGTAGACCTCGTGGGCCTTGTCCCGCTCGTCGAGGGCGGCCAGGTAGTTGTCGATCTGCCGGATCGGGCAGCGCGGGTCGTTCGCGCCGGCCACGACCAGCACCGGCGCGGTGACGGCGTCCACGTAGGTCAGCGGTGAGGATCGGACGTAGACGTCGTGAACCTCGTCCGGGGAGCCGCCGAACAGCGCCCGGTCGTAGGCCCGCAGCCCCTCCATCTCGTCCTCGTAGGCGGCCAGGTAGTCCGCCACCGGGACCTCGGCGATGCCGGCGGTCCACCGGTCGGGCTGGGTGCCCAGGCCGAGCAGGGTGAGGAAGCCGCCCCACGAGCCGCCGGACAGCAGCGTCCGGGCCGGGTCCACGACGCCCTCGTCGACCAGCGCGTCGTACACGGCGGCCACGTCCTCGAGCTCGGTGAGCCCGGGCCGGCCGGTCAGCGCGTCGCGCCAGGTGCTGCCGTAGCCCGAGGACCCGCGGTAGTTGACGTGGACGACGGCGTACCCGGCGTCCACGTAGGCGGCGCGGCGGGCCCGGTAGGAGTCGTCGTCGGCGGACTCGGGGCCGCCGTGCACCAGGAACGCGGTGGCGAAGGGGCCCCCGCCACCCGCAGCAGAGCCCGCGGGGCGGACCAGCAGGGCGTGCACGTCACCGCCGGGGCCGGGCACCCAGCGGTCCTCGACCGGGTAGGCGGCCGGAGGCTCGTCGCCGGGGGCGGCCAGCACGACCGGGCCGTCGGCCCGGCGGATCACCGGCGGGCGCTCCGAGCTGGACCACGCCAGCTCCACCGAGCCGTCGGGCCGTGCCGTCGCGCCCCGGACGACGCCCTTCGGGGTGTCCAGCTGGCCCAGCACGCCGGTGGTGAGGTCGTAGCGGTAGAGCTCGCTGCGGGCGGCGTGGTCGTGGCCCACCAGCAGCGCCGACCCGTCGGGGTACCAGCCGGCGGTCACGTCACCGGGCAGGTCCAGCACGACCTCGGTCTCGCTGTCGGTCGCCAGGTCCCAGAGCAGCAGCTCCTCACGGCCGCGGCGCTCGTGCCCGACCAGCAGGCGCAGGTCGCCGGGCACCGGGGAGAAGCCCAGCGCGTGCAGGCCCAGGCCTTCGCCGTCCCACTTCTCGGCCACCACCCAGGGGCTGTCCGCCTCGGTCTGGCCGCCCTCGGCGGGTACCGCGGCGACGTCGAGCACGCGCAGCGCCGGGTAGCGGGGGTCGCCGTGCTCGGAGTGCGAGAGCACCAACCGGTCCTCGTCCCGGGACAGCGCGTCGACCGAGGCGGTGTCCGGGGTGGCGTAGACGACGACCGGGGTGCGGCCGTGCGGGGCCAGCCACAGCTGGCTGCCGTCGTCGGTGGAGCGGCCGATCGCGGTCAGCGTCCGGCCGATCTCCAGGCCGGCGGGGTAGGCGGCGTCCACCCCGGGCACGGCGACGACGTCCTCGCCGCCGGCGAAGGGCTGGGTCCGCCAGATGCCGAACTCGTCGCCGTCGGTGTCGGCGAACCACCAGACCCGCTCGCCGTCCGGGCTGAGGGTGGCCATCAGCGTGCCGTTCGGGCGGTCGGTGACCTGGCGCTGTTCGCCGCTGTCCCGGTCCCAGGTGTACTGCTCGACGACACCGCTGACGTCGGAGGCGTACAGCGACCGCTGCGGGGCGTCCTCGGCCCAGTCGGGCAGGCTGACCCGCGGGGCGCGGAAGCGGGCCTGCCAGCGGGCGGTCACCTCGGGGGAGAGCTCAGGGGAGTCCACCCCACCATCCTGCCCGGAGCGCTCAGCGGCCTCCGGTGCCGGTCCCCGCGGGCTCGGGCGACGGCTCGACCGAGGCGTCCCGGACGTCGCCGATCAGCTGCTCGAGCACGTCCTCCAGGGCCACCACGCCGAGCACCTGCCCCTCGTCGACGACCCGGCCCAGGTGCACGCCGGCGTCCCGCATGGCCTGCAGCACCTCGGGCAGCGGTTCGTCGGCGGACAGCTCGACGAACTGCTGCAGCGCGTCGTCGGGGAGCGGCTGGTCCCGCTCGGTGCTGCCCAGCGCGTCCTTGACGTGCACGTAGCCGAGCCAGTGCCCGTCCGGCCCGGTCACCGGGTAGCGGCTGAAGCCGTGCTCGGCGACGGCCTGCTCGAGCTGACGGGGGGTCACCTCGCGCGGGACGGTGACCAGGTCGGCCGCGGGCAGCAGCACCGAGCGGGCGTCGTGCGTCTCGAAGGCCAGCGCGCCGGCTGCCAGCTCGCTGACCTCGTCGCCCAGCAGACCCTGGTTGCGGGACTGGGTGATCATCGAGCGGATCTCGGAGCTGTCGAAGCTGGCCGAGATCTCGTCGGTGGGGGTGACCCCGAACAGCCGGACGAACCCGTTGGCGGTGGTGTTGAAGAACCAGATCAGCGGCTTGAGCACCGTGACGACCTTGGCCATCGGCGGGCCGAGGGCGATGGCGGCCCGGTCGGGCCCCGCGATGGTGATGTTCTTGGGCACCATCTCACCGAGCACCATGTGCAGCACCGTCACGATCGACAGCGCGATCACCAGCGCGACCGGGTGCAGCAGCTGCTCGGGCGCGCCGAGGGCCTCCAGCGGCACCTCGATCACGTGCGCCACCGCGGGCTCGCCGACGGCACCCAGGCCCAGCGAGCACAGCGTGATGCCCAGCTGGGCGCCGGCCATCATCTGCGACACGTTGCGCATCGCGTCCAGCGTCTGCTGCGCGCGGGCCGACCCGGCGGTGGCGCGGGGCTCGATCTGGTCCACCCGCGCGGAGACCAAGGCGAACTCGGCGGCCACGAAGAACGCGTTGCCGAGCAGCAGGGCCACCAGCAGGGCCAGGGACAGGACGTCGCTCATGCCTGGGCCGCCTCGTGCTGGCGGGCCGGCAGGTCGTCCCCGCCGGGGTCCTCGTCCGGGCGCAGCGGGTCGGCGTGCAGCACGGCGACCCGGCGGCCCTCCAGGCCGGTGACGGTGAGCCGGTGGCTCTCGACGTCCACCGTGTCGCCCTCGGCGGGCAGCCGGCCCAGCCGCTGGGTCACGAACCCGGCGATCGTCTCGTACCGGCCCTCGGGGACGGCGATCCCGGTCCGCTCGCGGACCTCGTCGGGCCGCAGCAAACCGGACACCGCCCAACCGTCCGCAGCGCGCCGGCGGAGCTGGCGCAGCGGCCGGTCGGTCTCGTCGGCGATCTCCCCGACCAGCTCCTCGACGATGTCCTCCAGGGTGACGATGCCGTGCGTGGCACCCCACTCGTCGACGACGAGGGCCAGCTGCAGGCCCTCCTCGCGGAGCAGGTCCAGCAGCGGGTCCAGGTGCAGCGAGCTGGGGACGGCGAGCACCGGTCGGGCGAGGTCGCCGGCGGTCCGGCTGTCCCGCTCGTCCTCGGGGACGGCGACGGCCTGCTTGACGTGCACCAGCCCGGTGACGTCGTCCAGGTCGCGGCCCCAGACCGGGAACCGGCTGTTGCCCGAGGACACTGCCGCCGCCACGATCTCGGCGGCGGTGGCGGTCGCGGGCAGGGTGACCAGCCGGGTCCGCGGGGTCATCACGTCGGTGGCGAGCTTGTCGCGCAGGCCCAGCGAGCGGTCCATCAGCCGGGCGGCGGTGGGGGAGAGGTCACCCTCCTCGGCGCTGCGCCGGGCGACGGCAGCCAGCTCACCGGCGCCGCGGGCGTCGTCCAGCTCCTCGCGGGGCTCGAAGCCCAGCGCGCGCACGATCGCGTTCGCCAGGCGCTGCAGAGCCCGGACGAGGAAGCCGAAGACGGTGCTGAAGGCCCGCATGCCCGGGGCGACGAAGGCCGCGACGGCCAAGGGGCTGGCGATGGCCAGGTTCTTCGGGCCGAGCTCGCCGATGAGCATCTGCAGCGTGGTGGCCAGCGCGATGCCCAGCAGGACGGAGACCGCTGTCGCAGAGCCACCGGAGAGCCCGACGGACTCCAGCGGCCCCTCCAGCAGCCCGCCGATCGCGGGCTCGGCGAGGTACCCGACGAGCAGGGTGGTCACCGTGATGCCCAGCTGGGCGGCCGAGAGCTGGGTGGACAGGCCCTGGAGCGCCGTCACGACCCCGGCGGCGCCGCGTCGTCCCTGATCGGCGGCCTCCCGGGCCTGGCCGCGGTCGACGGTGGTGAGGGCGAACTCCGCCGCCACGAAGAACCCGGTGAGCGCGGTCAGGACCACCGCGGCCAGCAGGAGGAGCCACTCGGTCACAGGAGGGGGTGGGGGGCTGGTGACATGACTCCTCAGGATGCGGGTTGGGTCCGGCAACCGCACGGTGGCCCGGTCAGATCACACGGTGGCCGCGGCCCGGTTCGCGGCCCGTCGGGCCAGGGTCGCGCGCAGCAGGTAGGCCGGGCTCGGCGGCACCCAGCCCAGCTGCTGGGCCAGTCCCAGGTCGTCGCGCACCGCCCAGTGCTCGGCGACGAGCCCGTCGGCGACCCGGAACCAGTGCGTCTGGGCCACCGAGAACTCCCGGCCTCGGGAGGGGAACGCCTGCTCGACCGAGCCGTCGGCCCGGTGCGCGGTCAAGACACCGTGCTGGCGGCCCTGCATCCGGGCGCAGACCGCGACGGTGCCGGGGGAGACGGCGACGTCCTCGACCAGCCACCGGAGCTCGGCGAAGGGCTGGACCGGGACCACGGTCGAGGGCGTGGCCGCCGGGGCCGGGGTCAGCCCGCAGACCGTCTACAACTCCGTCGGGGGCAAGGCCGCGTTGCTCAAGGCCGTGTACGACCGGGCGGTCGCCGGGGACGACGAACCGGTCGCCATCGCGGAGCGGGAGCAGGTCGCGGCGATGCGCGCGATGGAGGACCCGCGGGCGCTGCTGGCCGCCTACGCCGATCTGGGCGAGCAGATCGCCGAGCACCTGGCCGCGGCCGGCTGGCTGCGCCCGGGGGTCGACGTCGACGAGGCGGCCGACGTCCTCTGGTCGGTGACCGCCCCGGAGGTCGCCGTCCGGCTCGCCGTCCAGCGCGGGTGGGGCTGGCCGCGCTACGGACGGTGGTTGGGTGCCACCCTGGTGGCGGCCCTGCTGCCCTGACCCCTCAGGAGAGCAGCTGCTCCACCCGGCGGGCGACCGCGAGCAGGGCGGCATCGCCGTCGGGCAGCGACTCGAGCGACAGGCCCACCGGCAGCCCGGCGCCGGTGAGCCCGCACGGCAGGGACACCGCGGGCATGCCGGCCGTGGACCCGGGGCCGGTGTTCTGCACGGTGGTGGCGAACGTCGGCACCTGCCGGCCGGCCAGCTCGGTCGTGACGTCGTCGCCCAGCGGCGGGGCCGGCAGCGGGACGGTGGGGTAGACCAGCGCGTCCAGCGGCCCGTCGTCCGGGCGGAGGACGCGGGTGTAGGCGGCCCGGAGCTCCTCGCGGAGCGCGAGGCACTCCCGCAGCACCTCCTCGGGCACCGGCTCGCCGACCGCGTGCTCCAGGGCGCCGCGGACGTCCGGGGAGGCCACCCCGGCCAGCAGTTCCTCGAACGAGGGACCCGAGGGCAGTTCGGCCAGGTAGCGGGGGAGCTCCCGGACGACCTCGGCGAAGACGATCGGGAGCCCGCACCGGGCGTCCAGCTCGTGCCCGGCGACGAGGTCGGTCTCCACCAGCTGCACGCCGGCGTCGGCCAGCCGGTCCAGGGCCTCGCCGACACGGTCGGCGACCTCGGGGTGCAGGCCGTCGAAGAACCCGGGCAGCGGCACCCCCAGGCGCAGCTGGCGGGCCGAGGGCACCCGTGCGGGCTGCTGGTCGGCCAGGGTGCGGTCCAGCAGCACGACGTCGGCGACCGTGGTGGCCAGCGCACCGACGGTGTCGCGGGTCGAGGACAACGGCACCGTGTGACCGGAGCCCCAGCGCCCGACGGTGGGTCGGAACCCGACGATGCCGCAGTGCGCGGCCGGGATCCGGACCGAGCCGCCGGTGTCGGTGCCCAGCGCGACCGGCACGACCCCGGTGGCGACGGCGACCGCGGACCCGCCGGAGGAGCCGCCGGGGGACAGGGTCGGGTCCAGGGGGTGCCGCACCGGGCCGTACGCGGCGTTGTTGCTGGTGATCCCGAAGGCCAGCTCGTGCAGGTTCGTCTTGCCGACGACTGTCGCGCCCGCCTCGCGCAGCCGGGCCACGGCGGGGTGGTCCCGGCCGGCGCGCCTCGCGTGCAGCGCGGGAGTGCCTGCGCTGGTCGGCAGGTCGACTGTGTCGATGTTGTCCTTGACCGCGACCGGGATGCCGGCCAGGGCGCCGTCGGCGGCGTCGTGGGGAGCCAGGGCCTCGGGGTCGGCGATCGCGATGAAGGCGCCCAGGTCCTCGATGGCGTGCGCCCGCGCGACGGCGTCCCGCAGTCGTTCGACGGCGGTGCCGCCCCGGGTGCGGGCGAGGTCGAGGCGGTCCAGTCGTGCCATGCCGGTCACCCTAGGGCTGGCGCGTCTGCACGGCCTGGGGACCGGAACGCCAGAAGGCCCGCTCGTGTGAGCGGGCCTTGTGGTGGTGGTCGGGGTGACAGGATTTGAACCTGCGGCCTCGTCGTCCCGAACGACGCGCGCTACCAAGCTGCGCCACACCCCGA
>JBBSVA010000025.1:0-38389 GCA_038233915.1 Mycobacteriales bacterium
CGACGGTGACCAGCCCGTCGTGGGTGACCTCCTCGCCGTTCAGCAGCGCGCGGATGACGTCGACGCACTCCCGCAGCCGGGCGTCGCGCAGTTCTTTGCGCGGCCACTTGTCCCCGGTGACGTGCTCGTTCATCAGCTCGCCGCTGCCCAGGGCCACCCAGAAGCGCCCGGGGTTCATCTGCGCGAGGGTGCCGATCGCCTGGGCGATGACCACCGGGTGGTATCGCTGGCCGGGTGCGTTGACCGCCCCGAAGGGCAGCGACGTCGTCGCCAGGGCGGCGCCGAGCCAGGACCAGGCGAAGCCGGACTGGCCCTGGCGGACCGACCACGGCTCGAGGTGGTCCGAGCACATGGCGGCGGTGAAGCCGACCTGCTCGGCGTGCTGGACGACGGCGAGCAGCTCCCGGGGTGGGATCTGCTCGTGGCTGGCGTGGAAGCCGATCACGGTCATGCCCCGTGTCTATCGGCTCCCCCGGGTCCGGGCATCCCGGGTTGCGGGGGACAACCACCCGCCGGTCGGGCAGGAGCCCGGGCCGTGCAGCGCCCGGCGACCTCGGCGTGGATCAGCTCCGACGAGGAGCGTGCGTCCTCCTCCACCGGCGTCGACGGCTGAGGACGCACGTTGGTGGTGGAGGACGACGCGGGACACTGGCCCCGTGCTGCCACCAGCCGGGACCCCCGGCACCGACCTGCCGGTGCGCGCCGTCCTCGACGAGGTCGGCACCGCACTGGCCCGGCACGGCACGGCGGTGCTGGTCGCCCCGCCCGGCACCGGCAAGACCTCGCTGGTCCCGCTGGCGCTGGCCGGGTCGGTGCGCGGCACCGTCGTCGTGGCCGAGCCCCGCCGGGTCGCCGCCCGGGCCGCTGCCCGGCGGATGGCGTCGCTGCTGGGTGAGCGGGTCGGTGACCGGGTGGGGTTCAGCGTCCGCGGGGAGAGCCGACGGTCTGCGGCCACCCGGGTCGAGGTGGTCACCACCGGGCTGCTGCTGCGCCGACTGCAGGCCGACCCGGAGCTGGCCGGCGTCGACGTCGTGGTGCTCGACGAGGTGCACGAGCGGCAGACCGACACCGACCTGGCACTGGCCTTCGCCCTGGACGTGCGCGCCACCCTGCGCCCGGAGCTGCAGCTGCTGGCGATGTCGGCCACCGCGCAGGCCGACCGGCTGGCCGCACTGCTGGGCGGCGCCCCCGTCGTCGAGGCCACCGGCGCGCTGTTCGACGTGGAGACCGTGTGGTGCCCGCCCAGCCCGCCGGTCCAGCCGCCGCTGGGCACCCGGGTCGACCCCCGACTGCTGGACGTCGTCGCGGACACCGTCCGCCGGGCGCTGACCGAGACGGAGCACGACGTGCTGGTGTTCCTGCCCGGGGCGGCCGAGATCGGTGGGGTGCAGCGCCGGCTGGGCGGGCTGGCCCACGATGGTGCAGGCGTCGACGTCCGGCCGCTGCACGGTCGGCTGCCCGCCGCCGAGCAGGACGCCGCGCTCACCCCCGGCCCGCGCCGCCGGGTCGTGCTGGCCACCGATGTCGCCGAGTCCAGCCTGACGGTGCCCGGCGTCCGGGTCGTGGTGGACGCCGGCCTGGCCCGCACGCCGCGCGTGGACCTGTCCCGTGGGCTGGGTGCACTGGTCACCGTGCCGGCGTCCCGGGCGGCGGCCACCCAGCGCGCCGGCCGGGCCGGGCGGGAGGGGCCCGGACGGGTCTACCGGCTGTGGTCGGCGGCCGAGCACGACCGCCGTCCGGCCGCCCCGGAGCCGGAGATGGCCACCGCGGACCTGACCGACGTCGCGCTGGAGCTGGCGTCCTGGGGTGCACCCGGCGGGATTGGGCTGGCCTTGCTGGACCGGCCGCCGGCCGCCGCGCTGACCGTCGCCGAGCAGACGCTGCGCACGCTGGGCGCCGTCGACGACGAGGGCCGGGTGACCGCCCGCGGCCGGGCGCTGGCCGGGGTCGGGGCGCACCCCCGGCTGGCCCGCGCGCTGGTGGACGGTGCCCCGCTGGTCGGTCGGCGTCGGGCCGCCGAGGTGGTCGCGCTGCTCTCGGCCGACATCAGCCCGCGCTCGGACGACCTGGTCGCCGCCTGGCGGGCACTGCGGGACGGCACCGACCGCGGCGCCACGGCGCGCTGGAAGGAGGAGGCCGGCCGGCTGGAGCGCGGCGTGCCCGACGTGCGTCGGACCGACGTGCCCGACGACCAGGCCGCCGGCCTGGTGACCGCGCTGGCGCACCCGGAGTGGCTGGCCCGCAAGCGGCCGCGGACCGAGCGCACCTACCTGCTCGCCGCGGGCACCGGCGCCGAGCTGCCGCAGGGCACCGCCCTGGGCGGCGCCGAGTGGATCGCGGTCGCCGCCGCCGACCGGGCGCCCGGACGACGTGACGCCCGGGTGCGGCTGGCCGTGGCGGTGGACCAGGCCACCGCGCTCGAGGTGGGCACGCACACCGACGGTCCCGAGGTCGTCTGGCGGGACGGCGACGTGCGGGCGGCGCGGGTCGAGCGGCTGGGTGCGATCGTGCTCACCGAACGCCCGCTGCCGGCCCCCGACCCGTCCTCGGTCGCCGCCGCGGTGGCCGAGGGCCTGCGCACCGACGGGCTCGCGCTGCTGCGCTGGAGCCCGGCGGCGACGTCGCTGCGGGAGCGGTTGGCCGCCGCGCACGCCGGGCTCGGCGAGCCGTGGCCCGCCGTCGACGACGACGCCCTGCGGACCGCGCTCGGCGCCACCCCCCAGGTGCAGGCCGCCCGCAGCCGGGCCGACCTGCGCCGGCTCGACGTCGTCGCCGCGCTGCGGGCGCTGGTGCCGTGGCAGGCGCTGAGAACGCTGGAGGACGCCGTCCCGGAGAAGGTGGTGGTGCCCGGCGGCACCGGGCACCGGGTCGACTACTCCAATCCGGAGAGCCCGACGGCGTCCATGCGGGTCCAGGAGGCGTTCGGCTGGTCGGAGACCCCGGTGGTCGCCGGCCGACCGCTGCGGCTGGAGCTGCTGTCCCCCGCCCGCCGGGTCGTGGCCACCACCGGGGACCTGGCCGGGTTCTGGACGACCGGCTACCCGACCGTGCGCAGCGAGCTGAAGGGCCGCTACCCCAAGCACCCCTGGCCTGAGGACCCGGCGCGCGCCGCCCCCACCCGGCGGGCCAAACCCCGCCCCTGAGTGACACCCGTCCTATGGGGATGATCGCAGCGTGCAGAGACGACACGTGGAAGCCGACATCTCCCGCTCCTGGCTCCTGGTCAACGGCGCCCGCGAGCAGGCCGAGTTCGATGCGGGCCTGGCCTCCCGGGCCGACCAGGTGATCCTGGACATCGAGGACGCCGTCGACCCCAAGGCCAAGCCGCAGGCCCGCGCGTCGGTGGTGGACTACCTCGCCACGGAGCGGGACCGCCCGGCCTGGGTCCGGATCAACGACCACTCCACCCCGTTCTGGGCCGACGACGTCAACGCCCTGGCCGGCCTGCCCGGCCTGGCCGGGGTGATGCTGGCCAAGACCGAGGCCGCCGAGCACGTCACCGAGACCTTCGACCGGCTCGGTGGTTCCACCCGGGTGTTGGCCCTGGTGGAGTCCGCGCTGGGCATCGAGGAGTCCGTCCGGATCGCCTCTGCACGCGGGGCCTTCCGGCTGGCGTTCGGCTCCGGGGACTACCGCCGCGACACCGGCACAGCCGCCGACGACCTGGCAATGGCCTACCCGCGCTCCCGGCTGGTCGTGGCCAGCCGGATCGGCGGCCTGCCCGGCCCGATCGACGGTCCGACCGTGGGCTCCAGCCACGGCGTGCTGCGCGAGGCCACCGGGGTCACCGTGTCCCTGGGCCTCACCGGGAAGCTCTGCCTGGACGTCGAGCAGCTGCCGGTCATCAACGAGGTGATCAGCCCCACCCCCTCCGACGTCGCCTGGGCCACGGACTTCCTGGCCGACTTCGAGGCCCGCGGCCAGGTCATCCGGGACGGCAGCGACCTGCCCCGGCTGGGTCGGGCGCGCAAGATCACCACGTTGGCGACGGCGCTGGGCATCCAGCCCGCCTGACCCGGCTGCGGAGTCGTCACCGGTCGGCGAGGATCGACCGGTGACTGAGTCCCCTGGTGTGCACCGCGTGACCACCGACAGCTGGGGGATCGACTCCTCCTGGCTCGACGCCCTCGACGAGGAACACTCCGTCGACCCGGCCACCATCGAGCTGATCCGCGACGTCGTCGGCGAGCCGCCGGCCGACCTGGAGGACACCGCCCCGATCGTCGTCCGGCCCGGGGACGCCCTGGAGGTCGACGAGGCCGAGGTCGTCTGCGAGGACGGCGAGACCCGGCACGTGGACGGCGAGCTGCCCGAGGACTTCCCGCTGGGCTATCACCGGATCCGCACCCCCGACGGCCGGGACCGGCTGCTCGTGGTCACCCCGGGCCGCTGCTGGCTGCCCGAGGGCTGGCGGGCCTGGGGCTGGGCCGTCCAGCTGTACGCCGCCCGCGGCCACGGCTCGGCCGGCCTCGGCGACCTGGCCGACCTGCGCACGATCCGGGAGCTCGCCGAGGCCCAGGGCGCGGGGTTCGTGCTGGTCAACCCGCTGCACGCCGTCGGCCCCGGGCCGGAGCAGGAGGACAGCCCCTACCTGCCGGCCACCCGCCGCTTCCGCAACCCGCTCTACCTGCGCCTGGACGACGTCCCGGGGGTCGAGCTCACCGAGGCCGACCGGGCCACCGCCGCCGAGCTCAACGGCGCCGAGCTGATCGACCGGGACGCCGTCTGGGCACTCAAGCGCTCGGTGCTGGAGCGCACCTTCGACCCCGAGGCGGCGGGCTTCCGGGACTGGTGGTGGCACCAGGGCCAGCCCCTGCAGGACTGGGCCACCTGGGCCGCCGTCGCCGACTCCCACGGCGCGCACTGGCCCGACTGGCCGGCCGAGCTCCAGGACCCGCGCTCGGACGCCGTCCGGGACTGGGTGCAGGGGCACGAGTCGCAGGTCGCCTTCCACGCCTGGCTGCAGTGGCTGCTGGACGGCCAGCTGAGGGCGGCGACCGGGGACCTGACGGTCATCCAGGACCTGCCCATCGGCGTCTCCGGCGGCGGCGCGGACGCCTGGGCCTGGCAGGACGTGCTGGCCAGCGGGGTCAGCGTGGGGGCTCCCCCGGACGCGTTCAACAGTGCCGGGCAGGACTGGGGCTCCCCGCCGCTGGTCCCCTGGCGGCTGCGCGCCGCGGACTACGAGCCGTTCATCTCCTCCATCCGGGCCACCATGGCCGGCGCCGGTGGCCTGCGGATCGACCACGTGATGGGGCTCTTCCGGCTCTGGTGGGTGCCGGCCGGGGTGGACCGGACCGCCGCGGACGGCGCCTATGTCCGCTACCCGTCGGAGGACATGCTGGGCATCGTCGCGCTGGAGAGCCACCGGGCGCAGGCGATCGTCGTCGGAGAGGACCTGGGCACCGTCGAGGACGGCGTCCGGGAGGCCATGGCCGAGCACGGCGTGCTGTCCTACCGGCTGCTGTGGTTCGAGGACGACGCCCCCTCGGCGTGGCCGGCCGAGGCGATGGCCGCGATCACCACGCACGACCTGCCCACGGTGGCCGGGCTGTGGACCGGGTCCGACGTCCGGGAGCAGCTCGAGCTGGGCACTGGCGAGAAGCGGCAGCTGGCGGACGATCGCAAGCAGCTGCTGGCCCACCTCACCACCGCCCCCGAGGGTCCGGCGAAGCGGGCCACCCCGGGCCGAGCCGTGGAGGCCGCGCACCGGCTGCTGGCCACCGCGCCCAGCACGCTGCTGTCGGCCACCCTGGACGACGCGCTGGGCGCCGAGCGGCGACCGAACGTGCCCGGGGCGATGGAGCGGCCGAACTGGCGGATCCCGCTGCCGGTGGCGGTGGAGGACCTGGCCGCGCACCGCGGGGTCCGCACCGTCGCCCGGGTGCTCGGCGAGGGGATCACAGCGCTGTAGTTCGAACACCTGTTCGACGACGTGTCATGCTGTCGGGCATGGCCGGAGGGATGAACCACGGGCGGCACGGCCCCTCGCTCGCCGACCGGGCGGCGAGTTCGGGGGTGCCGCCGCCCGCGGGGCCCTCCTCGCTGCACGGCGGTCTCGGCAGTGCCCCCGGCCGGTCGGCCAGGTCCGGGCACGGCCGGCACTGCTGGGTGCGCGACCCGCCCGACGCACCGGGCATCTGGCCCGGGCTGCTGATCGAGTGGCGACAGCGGGAGGACGGCTGGCACGGCCGGGTCGCCTACGCCGTCGTCGGCGAGCACGGGCCGGTGCTGGTCGAGGCCTGGCTGCCTGCCGAGCAGCTCAAGCAGGGCTGACCTGGGGGTGTTTGGCACCGATGGGGTCCCGGACACACCGCTGTCATGACCACTCCGGAGAACACCCCGACCCTCGACGACGTGATTGTCCCGACCGAGAGCGCCCCCGAGGACCACACCCAGCACGCCAAGGACCCGCACATGCCCGAGGAGGTCCTGGAGCACCGCACGGAGCAGGAGCGTCAGGCGGTGGGTTCCGACGACGCAGCACCCGGGGGGGCCGACGAGCACGACGCGACCGCCTGAGACCTCACCGTGAGTGCGGGTCCAGCGACTTCGTCCGGCCCAGCGCGAGGGTGAGCAGCAGGGTCGCCAGGGTGAGCCCGCCGGCCAGCAGTGCCACCGCGGACCACCCGGCGCCCTGCCAGGCCCTGCCGGCCAGCGTGCCGCCGAAGGACGAGCCGACGTAATACCAGAACGAGTACAGCGAGGCGGCCTGACCGACCGGTCGGCCACCCAGCGACGCGCGGGCGGCGACCCAGCCGCTGCCCACGGCATGCGCGGAGAAGAAGCCGACGGTCAGCACGCACAGCCCCAGCACGAAGCACCACAGCGGCTCCAGCAGGGTGAGCGCCACCCCGCCGCCCATCACCAGCACCGAGACCGGGACGACGAGGCGCCGGCTGGCCCGGTCGGCCAGCCAGCCAGCAATCGGGGAGCTCACCGAACCCAGCAGGTAGGCCAGGAAGACCAGCGACGCAATCGAGGGCGACAGCAGGTAGGGCGCGGACTCCAGCCGGAAGGTCCCGGCGTTGTAGACGGCCACGAACGCAGCCATCAGGAACGTGCCCATGCCGTAGAGCATCAACAGCGCCGGGTCGGTGAACGCGCTGCCCAGCGAGCGCAGCAGCGACCCGTGCCGGTCGACGGGCACGAACCGGCGCGGGGCCGGCAGCAACAGCCGGACGGCGACAGCGCACCCCACGCCCAGCACGGCGACCCCGGCCAGCGCCAGCCGCCAGCCGCCCAGGTCGGTGAGGAAACCGCCGAGCAGCCGACCGGTCAGCCCGCCGATCGCGTTGCCCGCGATGAAGAGCCCGATGGCCCGCGAGCTGACGGTGGGGTGCAGCTCCTCCCGCAGGTAGGCCACCCCGACCGCGGACAGCCCGGCCAGCGCGAAGCCCTGCAGCCCGCGCAGCACCAGCAGCAGCTCCCAGCTGGGCGCCGCCGCGATCAGCACCGCGAGCACCGCGGCCGACCCCAGGCTGACCTGCAGGATCGTCGTCCGGCCGCGGCGGTCGGACAACGGGCCGAGCACCAGCAGGCCGACCGCCAACGCCACCGTGGCCACCGAGATCGACAGCGTGGACCCGGCCGGGGTGACGTCGAAGGCCCGGGCGAGCTCGGGCAGCAGCGCCTGCGGCTCGTAGAGCATCGCGAAGGTGGCGATGCCGGCCAGGAAGACCGACAGCGATGCCCGGCGCAGCCCCTGCTCCCCCGCCCGGTGCCCCTCGGGCAGCTGCGGGGTCCCGGACACGTACCCCACCCTGCGACAGCGAGCGGCCCGGAGGCCACCCGGGGTCGCCGATCTCACGTCGGTGCGCGCACGATGGGACGGTGACCACAGCAACCGTCGAGGTGCCCCCGACACCTGCGCACCTGCGCCGGTGGAACGAGATGGACCCGGCGACCGTCGAGCCCGGCAGCGTCGGCTTCGTCTGGGGCAACTGCCAGGCCGAGTCGATCCGCCGGATGGTCGCCCCGGCCGGCGCCGACCAGGGTGTGGAGTTCGTCCGGCTGCCCCCGGTGTTCGAGATGGACGAGACCGAGGTCGCCCGGCTGCACGCGCTGCTGCCCACCGCCGGGGTGTTGGTCACCCAGCCGGTGCGCGACGAGTACCGGGTCCCCGGCTGCGGCAGCGAGCAGCTGATCGCGCTGCTGGGCCCCGATGCCCGTGTCGTCCGGGTGCCGACGACGTACTACGAGGGCCTGTTCCCCTGGCAGGTGCACGCCCACGACGACGCCGGGGCGCGGGTGGACGCCCCGCTCACCGACTACCACGACCTGCGGCTGCTGGTGGCCGGCGTCCGCGGGCTGGACGTGGCCGCGGCGGTCGAGCTGGTGGAGGGGTCGGTGCCTGCCGCGGACGGCGTCCGGGACCTGGCGGCCGCGTCGCAGGCCGAGCTCCGGCGGCGCAACGGCGCGCTGGACGTGGACACCGCCGACGCGGTCGTCGCCGGGGGCGCGGAAGCGATGTGGACCGTCAACCACCCGGCGAACACGACGCTGCTGACGGTCGGCGCCGGGGTGCTGGGCACGCTCGACTGGGCCGGGGAGCCCGCCGTCCCGGAGCACGAGATGCTTGGCGGCAGCCGGTCGCCGCTGCAGGCCGCGGTGCTAGCGGCCCTGGAGCTGCCCGGGACGCCGCGGTCCGGCTGGTCGTTGGCGGGGCGAGACGTGCCGTGGGCCGAGATCGCCGAGGCCCAGCTCGCGCTCTACGCCGAGCGCCCCGAGGTGGCGGCCCGGGCGGTGCGCAAGTACCGCGACCGGTTGGGTGCCCTCGGGCTCGCGGGGTGACCGGCCGGCTGACCGCGGCGGACGTCGGGGCCTGGCTGCTGAAGTCCGCCCGCCCGCCCGACGTCGTCTCCCCCGGCTGGGTCCCGGACACCGAGGTCGACCTCGTCCGGTGCGTCCGCCCCTCCTACCGGCTGGACCTGGTGGCCCCGGGCCAGCCCTGCGTGCTGTGGGTCAGCGGTCGGGACGACCCGGGTGTGCACGCGGTCGGCGTCGTCACCGGGCCGGTGTCGCCGGGCCCCGAGCTCCCCGTCCGCTGGCGTCGGCTGGTTGCACCGGTGCCCCGGGAGGCCCTGCTGGCCGACCCGGTCGCGCGCACCGCGGAGGTGCTCCGGATGCCGGCAGGGAGCAACCCGTCCTGGCTGAGCCCCGACCAGTGGCGCGCGGTGCAGGACCTCGCGTGGGCGGCAGCCCCGACCTGACCGTCTCCGCCACCACCGCACACCGGCATCCTGCACCCGCGGGGCAGGATCGGGGCATGACCGCAGCGTCCACGGGTGCCGCCTACGACGCCCGGTGCGAGGAGTACGTGCAGCTCGTCGGCCACGTCGAGGACCTGGCCGCGGCGGACCGGGCGTTGGTCTCCCGGTGGCGTGACTCGACGACGGGCCCCGTCCTGGACGCCGGGTGCGGACCGGGTGCCTGGGTGGGCACCCTGGCCGCCGGCGGACGCCAGGTGGTCGGGGTCGACGTCTCCCGGCGGTTCCTCGGCGTCGCCCGGCAGACCCGACCGACCGTGCCATTCCTCCGGGCGTCGCTGGGTGCGCTGCCGCTGCGCACCGGCTCCGTCGGCGGCGTGCTGGCCTGGTACTCGGTGGTCCACACCGTGCCGGAGGCGCTACCCGGCCTGCTCGGCGAGCTCGGCCGGGTCCTCGCCCCGCGCGGCAGCCTGCTGCTCGGGTTCTTCGACGGGGACCCGGGACAGCCCTTCGCGCACGCCGTCACGACGGCGTTCCACTGGACGGCCGAAGCGCTCACCCCGGCGCTGGCCGCCGCCGGGCTCGAGGTGGTGGAGCGCCACCACCGCCACGACGACGGCCACCGCCCGCACGCCGCGCTGGTCGCCCGGCGCGGCTGACCCGGCGGGCAGGTCAGCTCGGGCGGCGGGCCGACCGGGCGACGTAGCAGCAGCTGGCCGGGCAGTTCGTGCCCAGCCGCGGCGCCCCCCCGGCCTGCCGTTCGGTGACGAGTTCGCGGACCATCGAGACGTAGCCGGGGTGCGTGCCGGCGGTACCGGCGCGGGCGAAGCCCAGACCGAGGCGCGCCGCGGTCTCCTTCGCCTCGGCGTCCAGGTCCCAGATGACCTCGATGTGGTCGGACACGAAGCCGACCGGGAAGAGCACGACCGCCGTCGTCCCACCGGCGGCGAGAGCCTCCAGGTGGTCGTTGACGTCGGGCTCCAGCCACGGCACGGACGGCGGTCCGCTGCGGGACTGCCAGACCAGGTCGAACTCCCGCCCGGGGACGACGGCGTCCACGACCAGCCGGGCCGAGGCCAGGAGCTCGCGCTGGTACTGACCACCCTCAGGACCGGCGACCGCGGCCATCACGTCCGGGATGGAGTGCGCGGTCGCGACCAGCCGCGCGGTGTCCCGGACGTCGGCGGGCAGTGACTCCACGGCGGCCCGCAGCGCGTCGGCATTGGCCTGGACGAAGCCCGGGTGATCGCCGTAGTGCGGCATCTTCTCCGCGTTGGGGGCGGCGTTGGCGTGCACGGCCCGGGCTCGGGCGACGTCCTCGTGGTACTGCCGACAGCCCGAGGCACTGGCGAACGCCGACGTCGGGAAGACGTAGACGTGCTCGATGCCGTCGGCGGCCATCTGCGCCCAGGCGTCCTCGACGTAGGGGCCCCAGTTGCGGTTGCCCCAGTACACCGGCAGGTCCAGGCCCGCGGCTGCGAAGTCCGCCTCGATGGCGGCGATCAGCGCGCGGTTCTGCTCGTTGATCGGGCTGACCCCGCCGAAGTGCAGGTAGTGCTCCTGCACGTCGAGCAGCCGCTCGGGCGGGATGCCGCGGCCCCGGGTGACGTTCTCCAGGAACGGCATCACGTCCTCGGGGCCCTCCGGACCACCGAAGGACAGCAGCAGCACCGCCTCCCGCCGACCGGTAGGCGCCGGCTGCGCCGATGGCTCGACGCCGCCGTTGTTGCGGACGGCGAGCGAGGGGTCCTCGTCCGGCGCCTGGCCGGCCGGGGTGATGGCGACGTCGAGCGCCTGAGGCATCAGACCCCCACCGCGTGGAAGCCGCCGTCGACGTGGATGATCTCGCCGGTCGTGGCCGGGAACCAGTCCGACAGCAGTGCGACGACGGACTTGCCGGCGGGCTCGGTGTCGGTGACCGACCAGCCCAGCGGCGCACGACCCTCCCAGGCCTCCTCGAACTGGTTGCTGCCCGGGATCGACTTCATCGCCATGGTGCGCAGCGGTCCGGCGGCGATCAGGTTGACCCGGACGCCCTCGGGGCCGAGCTCACGGGCCAGGTAGCGGGAGGTGGACTCCAGCGCGGCCTTGGCCGCGCCCATCCAGCCGTAGACCGGCCAGGCGACCGTCGCGTCGAAGGTCAGCCCGACCACCGAGGCGGTCTCGCCGAACAGCGGCCGGCAGGCCTGGGTGAGCGAGGCCAGCGACCAGCTGGAGACCTGGAAGGCGGTGGCGGCGTGCTCCCACGCGACCTCGGTGAACCCGTCGCCCATCGCCTGCTGCGGCGCGAAGCCGATGGAGTGCACGACCCCGTCGAGCTTCGCGTCGGCCGGCAGCACCTCGCGCAGCCGGTCGGCCAGCGTGGCCAGGTGCTCGGTGTTCGTCACGTCCAACTCGACGACCGCAGCCTCCTGCGGCAGCCGCTTGGCGATCCGCTGGCACAGCGACAATGCCCGGCCGAAGTTCGACAGCACGACCGTGGCGCCCTGCTCCTGCGCGAGCCGCGCGACCGAGAAGGCGATCGACGCCTCCGTCAACACGCCCGCCACGAGGATCGTCTTGCCCTCGAGAATGCCCATCAGTGCCCCATCCCCAGTCCACCGTCCACCGGGACGACTGCCCCGGTGATGTACCCAGCCTGCTCGCTGGCCAGGAACCGGACGACGCTCGCGATCTCGTCCGCCTCGGCGTACCGGCCCAGCGGCACCTGTCCCAGGATCTCCTGCTGCCGCTTCTCGGGCAGCTCCGCGGTCATGTCGGTGCGCACGAAGCCCGGCGCCACCACGTTCGCGGTGATGTTGCGGCCGCCCAGCTCACGGCTGATCGAGCGCGCGAGCCCGACCAGACCGGACTTGCTGGCCGCGTAGTTGACCTGCCCGGCCGAGCCGGTGAGCCCGACGACGGAGGACACGAAGACCATCCGCCCGGCGCGGGCCCGGACCATCTTGGCCGCGGCCCGCTTGGCGACCCGGTAGGCCGCCGTCAAATTGGCGTCGATCACGTCGGTGAAGGCATCCTCACCCATCCGCATCAGCAGCCCGTCGCGGGTGATGCCGGCATTGCTGACCAGCACCTCGACCGGGCCCTGGTGCTCCTCGACGGCGGTGAACGCGGCGTCCACATCGGCGCTGGAGGTGACGTCGCACTGCACCCCGAGGAGGCCCTCGGGCGCCCCGCTGCCGCGGTGCGTGACCGCCACCGAGTCGCCCTGCTCGGCGAACGAGCGGGCGATCGCCAGCCCGATCCCCCGGTTGCCACCGGTCACCAGCACCGACCTGCCCACGCCACCACTCCCTGCTCGTCGCCCGTGTCCACCGGCGTGCCACTCGGGCACCAGCCTCGGGCATGAGGTTAGTGCGGGGGCCGGACCGCGAGTCGGGCGAGGTCACGCAGCGCGTAGCGCCGGTGCTCCACGTGTTCGGCCTCGATCACCCGGAAGCTGGCGTGCACGGTGTGCGACTCCTCGCCCCGCTCCGGCAGGCGCACCCCGGTGCGCACCTCGGTCAGCCGGTCGTCGGTCACCGTGACCAACGCCGCCTCGACGTCGTCCAGCCGGCCGGTGTGCACGGCGACGACCGGGGGGCAGCCCGAGAGGGTGGAAGGCTCGCGGCCGGTCGCTCAGCTGACCCAGCCACACGTCGACGGCGACGACCAGGTGTCGCAGCGTCTCGGTCAGCGACCACTCGCCGTCGACCCGAGCCGGGCACCGCTCAGGTCGCACTCGGTCAGCACGGCGCCGCGCAGGTCGGCCCCCCGGGGGACCTCCACCCGGACAGCCTGGCTCGCCCGGCGCCCGCACACCAGACTGGGTGGATGGACCTGCAAGAGGCGCCCGGGCTGGTGCGGCTGCTCAACACCTGCGACGGCGGCGTGCTCTGCCTGGCCGGGGCGGTCACCGCCGAGGTGGTCGCGGACTTCCACGCCCGGCACGGCCACGAACCGGTGCCGGTCGCCGCGATCGACGCAGGCTCGGTGACGTCGATGTCGGCCGCCGGGCTGGACCTGGTGGTGGACCACCTGGACGCCGCCTCGCTGCGGGGTCGCGAGCTGCCGGTGCGCCGCTCCCCCGCCGTCGAGCGACTGGTGGCCGGCGCCCACTGACCGGTCGGGTGGCCGTCCCGCTGTCATCAGGGCAGGCGCGGAGCAGCCGGTGAGACCGTCCGGCCGCGATCGGAGGGCTTTGACCTGCACCGGTACCACGGGCTGCGGCCCGACACCCGGATCGGCCACCCGTTCGGCCACGAGGTCATCGGGATCGTCGATCAGGTGGGTCCCAGCCGCAGACTGCGCGCGCGATGTGCAGCGTGTCCCCGCCGACCGTCGGGTAGCCGGTGGCCTGCAGGTACAGCCGGGTGAGGACGATCGAGCCACCAGACCCGAGCACCAGCAGCTGCAGGTACCGGTCGCGTCCAGCCGGCGGACGAGGTGGTTCGGACGGCGGCGGAGGGCTGCGGGCCCACCTGCCCGCACGGGCCCGGGGAAACCGGGGAGGTCGGCCACACTGGGCCGCGTGAGCACCGACCGCCCGTCACTGGACGAGCTGCGCGCCCAGGAGGACCGACTGGTCTTCGTCGCCTTCGACGAGGCCGTGGCCTGGCAGGTGGGCACCGCGCTGCGGGACGCCGCGCTGGCCGAGGGGCTGCCGGTGGCGGTCTCGGTGCGCCGCAACGGCCAGCGCCTCTTCCACTGCGCACTGCCTGGTGCCTCGGCGGACAACGACGGCTGGCTGGACCGCAAGTGCGCCGTCGTCGACCGGTACGGGCACTCCTCGTTGCTGGTCGGTGAGCTGTTCCGGGCCGAGGGCAGCAGCTTCGAGGAGTCCGCCCGGCTGGACCCACGTACGTTCGCCGCGCACGGCGGCGCCTTCCCGGTGCTGGTCCGCGGCACCGGCTGCGTCGGCACGATCGCGGTCTCCGGGCTGCCCCAGCTGGCCGACCACGCCCTCGTCGTCCGGGTGCTGAGCGGGCTGCTGACCCCCGCCGGGGGCTGACGCCGCCGCACCCCGAGGACGAGCTGCACGCCGGACCCGGCGGGCTCCCTCAGCCGGCCCGGCGGGCCCGGACGGCGGCGGCGAGCTCGGCGAGCAGCTGCTCGGTCGTGGGCAGGTCCACGCAGGCGTCGGTGACGCTCTGGCCGTGGACCAGCCGGCTCGGGTCGTCCCGGTCCAGGTCCTGCCGGCCGGCGACCAGGTTGCTCTCCACCATCACGCCGCGGATGCCCTGCTCACCACCGGCGATCTGGCCGGCCAGGTCGCGGACGACCTGGATCTGTCGGAGGTGGTCCTTCTGGCTGTTGCCGTGCGAGGCGTCCACGACCAGCACCTCCGGCAGGCCACGGGCGGCCAACCGCCGCTTGGTGTCCGCGACGTGGGCGGCGGAGTAGTTCGGGCCGTCCACGTCCCCACGCAGGATCACGTGACCGGTGTCGTTGCCGGTCGTGGACAGCTGGGCGCTGACCCCGTGCCGGTCCACGCCCAGGAACTCGTGCGCCGCCCGGGCGCTGATCACGGCCTGCACGGCGACGTCGACGCTGCCCTCCGGGGAGTTCTTGAACCCGACGACGGAGGAGAAGCCCGACACCCGCTCGCGGGCGGTCTGGTCGGTGACGTTGCGGGCGCCGACGCCGTTGTAGGTCACCAGGCCGTCGACGTACTGCGGGGTGAGCGCGTTGAGCGGCTCGGCGGCGACCGGGACGCCCAGCGCGGTGATCGCGCCCATCAGCATCCGGGTGGCGACCAGGCCGACGCTGATCCGGCTGGAGCCGTCCAGGAACGGGTCGTAGGCGAAGCCCTTCCAGTCGACCTCGGTCCGCGGCTTCTCCGTGTAGGTCCGCATCACGATCTCGAGGTCCGCCCCGTGCCGCTCCCGCATCCGGGCCAGGAACCCCGCGTACTCCAGCGCCGCGACCGGGTCGTGGATCGAGCAGGGTCCGGCGATGACGGCCAGCCGGTCGTCGTCCCCCCGGACGACGGCCTCGACCGCGCGCCGCCCGGCCCGGGTGGTCGCCACCGAGGCCGCGGTGAGCGGGACGACGGCGGCGACCGCCGCCGGGGTGACGACGACGCTCGCGCCGGTGATCCGGGCGTCCACCAGGTCACCGGGCTCGACGGCGTCGGCGGGGTCGACGCCCATCGCCTGCTGCACGTCGGGCAGCAGCTCGGCGTGCAGGGCGTCGACCTGCCCGTTCACCCGGCGCTGCACCTCGAGCAGGGCGTCGGCGATGCGGGCGGCCGTTGGCAGCAGCTGGTCGGCGGCGATGGGGGCTCCTCGGTCAGGGTGGGTCACGACGGCGGGGCCTTGGCCAGCAGCGCATCGGTGAGCAACGAGACCAGGGCCCCGAATTGCACGTCCGCCGACGATCCGGCCTCCTCGTCGGAGCCGTCCAGCGCGCGGGCGGCCAGACCGGCTTTGCTGTCGATCAGCTCGGCGATCCGGGCATCGATGGTCTGCGCGGCGATGATCCGCCAGGCGGTCACCGGCTCGGTCTGCCCGATCCGGTGGCTGCGGTCGATGGCCTGGGTCTGCTCGGCGTCGGTCCAGGACAGCTCGGCCAGCACGATGTTGGAGGCCACCTGCAGGTTCAGCCCGACCCCGGCGGCGGTCAGCGAGCAGACCGCGACGGCGACCTCGGGGTTCTCGACGAAGGCGTCGATGTTCCGCTGCCGGACCGAGGGCGTCTGGTCCCCGCGGATCGAGGAGTACGCGACGCCGAGCCGGGTGAAGGTCTCCTCGGCGGCGTCCATGACGTCGATGTGCTTGGCGAAGAAGACCACCTTGCCGGCACTGCGGGCCAGCTGGGCGGCGTAGTCCGCGGCCAGCCCGGCCTTGGCCTGCCCGATCCGGCGCATCATGGTGAAGACGTTCTCGCCGGCCTTGGTGCCGCTGGCCTCCTTCTGCTCCGAGCGGGCCACCCGGTGCACGAGCGCGGTGTCGATGCCGACGACGTCGTCGTGGGAGTCCCGGTTGGCCAGCGCTGTCTCGTAGCGGTGCACCAGCCGGCGGGCCAGCTCCTCCTCGGCCTTACGGATCGAGCGGCCGGCCTGGCCGTCCAGCTCGACCGGCAGGTCCGCGATCCGGCGGGCCGGGATGTCGGCGGCGACGTCGACCTTGCGGCGGCGCACGATGCCCAGGTCGACCACGGCCTGCCGGGCGGACCGGGAGAAGCCGGGGTCCGCCGGGGTCAGCCCGATGTCCTCCAGGGCGTCCATCAGTCGGGCGCGCGGCTGGGCGTCGTCGATCCAGCCGAGGAACTGCCAGATGGCCCGGAAGTCCTCGATGTCGTTGATCAGCGGCGTGCCGGTGAGCGCCATCAGCAGCGGGTCGGCGTGCCGGGTGCGGATCCGCTGGGACAGCTCCAGCACGTGCTGGGACCGCTGCGAGGACTTGTTCTTGATGAAGTGCGCCTCGTCCACGACCATGCCGCCGAACCCGAAGTCGCCCAGCCAGCCCACGTGGCGGTCCAGCACCTCGTAGTTGACGATCACGATGTCGGCGAAGCCGTCGATGGTCTCGCCGTTGCCGTGGATGACGGTGGCCCGGCGGTTCGGCGTCCACCGGCCGGCCTCGCGGGCCCAGTTGGTCTTCACCACGTTGGGGACGACGACCAGCAGGGGGTAGGCGTCCGCGGCCTGCGCGGCGAGCAGGGCCTGCGCGGTCTTGCCCAGCCCGGGCTCGTCGGCGAGCAGGAAGGTGCGCTGCCCGGCGTTCGCGGCGGCGATCAGCTGGGCCTGGTGGACCATCAGCTCCAGGCCCCCCGGGGCCCGCAGCGAGGTCGGGAAGGGCAGCTGCATGCACGCCGGGGCTCCGCCGCCGGCGCGCTCGAAGGAGGTCAGCAGCGGGCCGATCAGCTCCCAGCCGGCCAGCCGACGCGGCCGGGCCTGCGCGGGGCGCGGGGTGGAGAAGTCCGGGGCCAGGAACGGGTTGGCCAGCTGCCGCGACACCACCGACTGCGGGACGACGGCGCGTTCGACGACCGGGGTGGTGGCGGCGGGGGCGGCGGCCACCTCCGGCTCGGCCTCCTGCTCGACACCGATCGACTCCAGCATCTCCCGCTTGAGGGTGCGGGTGGCTGCCGAGACGGGTGCGTCGTCGGCCAGCAGGGCCAGCAGACCTGGGTCCCGGACGGCGGTCTTGGCCAGGATCGTGGCGATGCCGTCGAGCCGCTTGAGCTGCTCGGCACGGCTGGCCTCACCGGTCGTGGCGACCTTGACCCGGCTGTGCTCCTCGCGCATCAGCAGCGCGACGACCTGGAACTTGGTCCGCACCGCCGGGGTGACGCGACCGCGCTGGACGGCGGCCTCGATCTCGCGGACGGAGCGGGCGAGCCCGGCGAGGACGTCCCCGTCCTTCACACGGCGCTGCTCACGCGGGGCACCACGACGGGTCCCCTGCTGGCGCTGGCCTGGTCGAGCCACGTACTCCCCTTATCCTCCTGCCCGGCACGGTCACCGCGGCAGCATGCAGACGTCCGCTCCCCCACCACCGGGCACCGCCGACGGATGGGCCGCGCCGGCTCCTCCGGCGTGCGGCCCGGCCGACCGGGCACTCGGGCGACCCGCGGTCTCGCGGTCGCCCTCGGTGTGGGCTGCCCCGCGGTGAGCACGGCCAGGTGGACGGCGCGTGCTCCAGCGGCGGAGCTGGGGACGAGCTTAGGCCCTGGCGGTCCATCGGGACCCGCCGCGGCCCCGCCGTCCCCGGATGTCGCTGTTGCGGGCAACACCGGAGGGGACCGGATGAGTCCCGAGGCACAGCACATCTCGGTAGGCTCAGGAGGCGGCTGACCACGACCGGGTCGACGCACCACGGGTCGGAGGGCGACGATGGCACGCGCACTCCCGGCCACGACTGCCCTGCCCGCGGCCTCGGATCCGGCGTTCGAGCGCTTCGCCCGGCTGGTCCGTCATCAGCTCCGCGTGCCGGTCGCCCTGGTCACCCTGGTGTCGGTCGACCAGCAGGTGTTCCCCGGCGCACTGGGCCTCCCCGAGCCCTACCAGTCGGCCCGCTGCACCCCGCTGAGCCACTCGTTCTGCCAGCACGTCGTCCGCTCGGGGCAGCCGCTGGTCGTCACCGACGCGCGGCTGGAACCACTGGTGCAGGACAACCCGGCGATCCACGACCTGTCCGTGGTCGCCTACGCCGGCATGCCCCTCGTCGACGCCGACGGTCAGGTCGTCGGCTCGCTGTGTGCCATCGACTCCCAGCCGCGCACCTGGGCTGAGGACGACCTGGCGATGCTCGCGGACCTGGCCGACGCGTGCAGCTCGGAGCTCCAGCTGCGCGCACTCCGGCACCGGGCGGTGAGCGCAGCCGCCGAGGCCGAGGTCGCCACCCGGCAGGCCCGGGAGCTGCTCGTCCAGCACGACGCGGACCGGACCCGCTGGGAGCTGGCGCTGGACTCGGGCCGGATCGGCAGCTTCGACTTGGACCTGAGCACCGGCCGGCTGTCGTGGGACCAGCGGGTGTTCGACCTGCTCGGGGTCGCGGCCGAGGAATTCGACCACTCGATGGACTCCTTCAGCCGCGCCGTGCACCCCGCGGATGCCGACCGGGTGCGGGCGGCCGTCGAACGCGCCGTGGCGACCTGCGGCCAGTACGAGGCCGAGTTCCGGGTCCGTCGCAACGACGGCGAGACCCGCTGGGTGCAGGCTCGCGGGCGGGTGCTCCCCGACGCGGCGGGCCAGGCGGCGCACCTGACCGGGGCGGCCTACGACACGACCTCGGTGCACGACGGCGAGGCCCGCACCTCCCGGGTGCTGGAGGCGATGCCGTCAGGCTTCCTGTCGCTGGACGTCGACTGGTGCTTCACCGTGCTCAACGCCGCAGCCGAGAAGCTGCTGGGCCGCTCCCGCGAGACCCTCGCGGGTCGGTCGGTCTTCACCGAGTTCCCCGAGACCGTGGGCACCGAGTTCGAGGCCGCGTTCCGCCGGGCCGTGGACACCGGGCTGCCGCAGACCCTGACGGCGTTCTACCCGGCCCCGTTGAGCGCCTGGTTCGAGGTGCTCTGCTGGCCCACCGTCGACGGACTGTCGCTGTTCTTCACCGACGTCACCCAGCGGACCCTCGATGCCCGACGGGCCGAGAGCAGCGGCGCCCGGCTGGCGCTGCTCGCCCAGGCCAACAACGACCTGGCGACGGCGACCGACGTCGAGGCCGCCACGGCGGGGCTGGCCAGGCTGCTGGTGCCCACGCTGACCGACGCCTGCCTCGTCACGCTGGTGGAGGCCGACGGCCGCCCCCGCGATGTCGCGAGCTGGCACGTCGACCCCGACGTCCGGCCGATGCTGCAGGAATACTCGGCGACCCGCATCCAGCACATGCCGGTCACCGCCCCACTGGCCCGGGTGCTGGCGACCGGCCAGCCGGTGGTCACCTCCGGGACCGAGCTGTCCTCGCTGCTGACCGAGGGCCCGGCCAGCGACCTGCTGCCCCGGCTGGGCGTCGCGCACGGCGTGGTGCTGCCGATCCGTGGCCGGGACCGCGTGCTGGGCGCGCTGTCGCTGTTCTGCGGGCCGGACCGGCCCCGCGACCTGGACGACGAGGCCACCGCCGCCGACATCGCCGACCGGACCGCCCTGGCGCTGGACAACGCGAGGCTGCTGACCACCCAGTCTCAGGTCGCCGAAGGCCTGCAGCGCAGCCTGCTCACCCAGCCCCCCGAGCCCGACCACGCCGAGATCGTGGTGCGCTACGTCCCGGCCTCGGTGTCCGCCCGGGTCGGCGGGGACTGGTACGACGCCTTCCTGCAGTCCGGTGGCGCCACGATGCTGGTCATCGGCGATGTGGTCGGGCACGACATCGAGGCGGCAGCCGCGATGGGCCAGCTGCGCGGGCTGCTGCGCGGGGTGGCCACCTACTCCGACGCCGGACCCGCGGAGGTGCTGCGCGGGCTGGACGCCTCGATGCAGCTGCTGCAGATCCCGACGTTGGCCACCGCCGCCGTCGCCCGGCTGGAGCAGACGCCCGCGGAGCTGGCCGCCGGCACCACCCGGCTGGTCTGGTCCAACGCGGGCCACATGCCGCCGGTCGTCCTCGCCGCCGACGGGTCGCTGACCGTGCTGGCCGCCGAGCGCGCCGACCTGCTGCTGGGTGTCGCGCCGGAGACCCGCCGCACCGAGCACACCGCTCTCCTGGAGCGCGGCTCGACGGTGCTGCTGTTCACCGACGGGCTGGTCGAGCGCCGGCGCAGCGACCTGGACGCCGACATGGCCCGACTGCAGCAGGCCGTCGGCGAGCTGCTGCCGGGCACCCTGGACGAGCTGTGTGACGGGCTCATCGACCAGCTCGTACACGGCCGCAACGACGACGACATCGCGCTGGTCGCCGTCCGGCTGCACCCGCAGGACCAGCCCCGGCCGGCCAGCGCCGGCCCGAACGTGCAGCCCGTCGGGCTCCCCCCGGACCCGGCCGGCCGGGCATCGTCCGTCGCCCCCGGGGCCGGCGTCCTGGGTGGCGCCGTGTTCACCGACCCGGCGACGGACCTGGTGATCGAGCGGGACAGCTGGTCGGGCACCTCGGCGCCGGACCCCAGCGTCACCGAGGGCCTGGCCACGTCCTGGGCCCTCCGCGAACCCCGGGAGCTCACCCTGCTGCGCCGCTCGCTGCGCGCCCGGCTGGAGGAGGTCGAGGGGCCCGAGGAGCCGACCGGGGCCACGCTACGGGTGCTGTCGGCCGTGGAAGAGCTCGCCTCGAACGGCCTGCGACACGGCCGGCCGCCGGTCCGGCTGACCGTGACCCGCTCGGCGGTGGGCTGGCTGGTCTCGGTCACCGACACGGCCAGCGAGGTCGTCCCGCTGCCCGCGGTGGGGCGCGACCCGGCGCTGGGCGGACTGGGTCTGGTCATGATCGACCAGCTCTGCGACGCACACGGCTGGTACGTCGACGGCGACGGCAAGCACGTGTGGGGCCTGGTCAGCACCCTCCCGTGAGCCCTGTGTTGCCGGTCCGGCACGGTGACGTGCCCCGGCCCGCCCGGGACGCCGGTGCGAAGGTCACCTGGCTGCACGCCGGGATGCTGGACGCCGACCTGCCCGCCGCCGGGTTCGACCTGGTGTCCGCCCAGTACCCCGCCCTGCGCAGCACCCCCGACGCCGCCGCCGAGCGCGCCCTGCTGGCCGCCGTCGCCCGGCTGCTGGACGAGGACTGGACCGTAGAGGTCCACGAACGCAGGACCCGGCACGTGGCGACCGGCGCCGGGGCGCACCACACCGCCGACCTCGTGCTGCGGGCCCGCCGGCTGCGCTGAGTCAGCGCGGCAGGCGCTGCGCCAGCAGCTCGGCCAGGTGCAGGCCGCGCACGTGGCCGACCTGGTCGAGCTGGGTGCGGCAGGAGAACCCGTCGGCGAGCACCGTGGCGTCCGGCCCGGCCGCCCGGACGGCGGGCAGCAGCGCGGTCGCAGCGATCGCCACGGACACCGCGTGGTGCCCGGCCTCGGCACCGAAGTTGCCGGCCAGCCCGCAACAGCCCCCGACGGCGTCGATCCGGGCGCCGGCCCGGGCCAGCAGCGCGCGGTCGGCCTCATAACCCAGCACGGCGTGCTGGTGGCAGTGCGGCTGGGCCACTCCGTGCACATCGCTGAGATCGGGCGGGGACCAGTCAGGTCGGGTGGCCAGCAGCTCGGCCAGGGTGTGCGTGGCCGCGGCCACCCGCTGCGTGGCCGGTCCGGGCACCAGTTCGACGGCGTCCCCGCGCAACACCGCTGTGCAGGACGGCTCGAGGCCGACCACCAGCAGTCCGACGTCGAGGGCGGCCACCGTGCGGGCCAGTTGGGTCCGGGCGGTGTCCAGCTGGCCGGTGGAGATCCAGGTCAGCCCGCAGCAGGTCGGCTCGGGCAGCAACACCCGGAACCCGGCGTCCTCCAGCACGGCGATGGCGGCCCGCCCCACGGCCGGGGTGAAGGCTTCGGTGAAGGTGTCCACGAGGAGCAGCACCGGGTCGCCATCGGTGCTGACGGGCCGGTCGGCGAACCAGGCGCGGAACGTCTGCTCGGCGAAGCGCGGCAGGTCCCGGTCCCGGTCGATGCCACCGGCCACCCGGACCAGCGCGGCGCCGCCCGTCGTCCCCAGCAGGGCGTTGGTGAGCCGCGGTACGCGGGAGGCGAGCCGGGCGGTGACCGGCAGCCAGCCCAGCGACCAGTGCGTGCGGGGCCGCCACCAGCGGCGGTACCGGGCGTGCAGCACCTCGGCCTTGTAGGTCGCCATGTCGACACCGGCCGGGCAGTCGACGGCGCAGCCCTTGCAGGACAGGCAGAGGTCCAGGGACTCCAGCACCTCGGGGCTGCCCAGGCCGCCGACCAGGGTGCCGTTGGCGGCCTCCTGCAGCACCCGTGCCCGGCCGCGGGTGGAATCCTTCTCATCGCCCGTGGCCAGGAACGACGGGCACATCACCGCGCCGGTGGCTGTCGCGTCGGCCCGGCAGCGGCCCACGCCGACGCAGCGGTGCGCGGCGACCGACAGGTCCCGGTCGTCGTGCGGCAACGCGAACACCCGGGCCGGCAGCGCCCGGGCGTGCGGCACCCGCAACGTCGCGTCCAACGGTTCGGGGTCCACCAGCACGCCGGGGTTGAGCAGCCCGGTGGGGTCGAAGGCGTGCTTGACCGCGGCAAAGGCGGCGATCAGCTCGGGGCCATACATCCTCGGCAGCAGCTCGCTGCGGGCCCGGCCGTCGCCGTGCTCGCCGGACACCGAGCCGCCGAACCCGGCGACCAGGTCGGCCGCGGCGGTGACGAACTCCCGGTACACCTGCGGTCGGTCGGCGAGCGGGAAGTCGATCCGGGCGTGCACGCAGCCGTCGCCGAAGTGGCCGTAGACCAGCGAGTCCAGGCCGTGTGCGTCCAGCAGCGACCGGAACCCGCGCAGGTAGGCGCCCAGGTGCTCGGGCGGGACGGCGGCGTCCTCCCAGCCGGGCCAGGCCGGGACACCGGCCGGGGTGCGCCCGCCGAGCCCGGCGCCGTCCTCCCGGATCCGCCAGAGCCGCAGCGCGTCCGCACCGCCCACGACGAGGTGGTCCACCGCGCCGGCATCGCCGACCAGCCGGCCGGCGGCCTCCTGCGCGGCAACCGCGGACTCCCCGGCGACCTCGACGAACAGCCAGCCCTCGCCGCGGGGCAGGTGCGGCACGGCGGCCTCGCCGCGCCGCCGTCGGACGACGTCCACCAGGCGGGCGTCCATGCCCTCGACCGCGCGGGGCGCGTGCGGCAGCAGCCCGGGGACGGCGTCTGCGGCGGCCGGCATGTCCGGGTAGCCCAGCACGACGAGCGCGGTCGCCGGCGGCACCTGCGCGAGCGACACGGTGGCCTCGAGCAGCACGGCCAGGGTGCCCTCGGTGCCGGCCAGGAACCGGCCGACGTGCGCGCCGTTCTCGGGCAGCAGGTGCTCCAGCGAGTAGCCCGAGACCTGCCGGCGGAAACGCCCGGACCCGGTGCGGATCGGCGCCAGGGCGGCGTCCACGACCGGCCACAGGTCGACCGGCCCGGCCTCCCGGGGACCGGCCCGGAACACCTCGCCGCCGGCGGTGGCGACCTGCAGCGACACCACGGTGTCCGCGGCTCGCCCGGCACTCATCGCGTGCGCGCCGCAGGCGTTGTTGCCGATCGTGCCGCCGATGGTGGCCCGGGAGTGGGTGGAGGGGTCGGGACCGTAAGTCAGCCCGTGCGGGGCGCCGGCGTCGGTGATCCGGTCCAGCACCACCCCGGGCTCGACGACGGCGGTGCGCGCCCCGGGGTCCAGCTCGACGATCCGGGTCAGGTGCCGGGAGGTGTCCAGCACCAGGCCGGGGCCGATGGCGTTGCCGGCGATCGAGGTGCCGCCGCCGCGCATCGTCAGCGGCACCGCCAGGTCGCGGCAGACGGCGAGGGCGGCCAGCACCTCGTCGGCGTCCCGGGGGTAGGCGACCGCGGTGGGGACGACGCGGTGGTTGGAGGCGTCCGAGCTGTACTCGGCCCGCCGCCGGGTGCCGTCCTCGACCTCGGCCAGCCCGGCCGCCCGCAGCGCGTTGGTCAGCTCCCCCGCACGCCCGGTCACGGGGCCGAGAGTGCCAGCCGGTCCCGCCGTCAGCGACCGGCCCGTCGCCGGTACCGCTCGGCGCGGCGGGCGGACGCGGCCCGCTTGCGCTCGGACTCCCGCGCCTGTCTCGCGATGCCGGCCCGGTCCCGGATCCCGACGGCGGTGCCACCGGGGTAGCCGGCCTTGACCAACCGGTGCTCGGTGGTCTCGGGCATGTAGGCCAACGAGAAGATCAGCCCGAGGAAGACCCCGCCGCCGACGACGGCCAGCCGCAGCGCCCAGCCCGCGGGCAGCAGCGCCAGGATCAGGATCGACGGCACAGCCATCTGGACCAGGCTGCGGGTCACGTGCCGCAGCGCCCAGGTGTCCGTCGTGGTGTCCATCAGCACCCAGGTGTGGTGCCGGGCGGGGAGCCCGCCGCCCAGGCATACCAGAACCAGCGGTGCGCCGACGGTCGCACGACGGGCTGGGGGTCCACGGTCTACACGGTAAGCGGGCGCCACTGTCAGGATGAGCGGGTGATCACCGACGACCGGACCGACGGCTCCTGGGCCCCCGCCGCCGACCGCTACGCCAGCACGGACTACCGACGGGCCGGGCGCAGCGGGCTGTTGCTGCCGCCGATCTCGCTGGGTCTGTGGCAGAACTTCGGCGCCGACCGGCCGCTGGCCACCCCGCGGGCGATCCTGCGCCGCGCGGTCGACCTCGGCGTCACGCACATCGACCTGGCCAACAACTACGGCCCGCCCTACGGCGCTGCCGAGACCACTTTCGGGCAGGTGTTCGCCAGCGACCTGCGCCCCTACCGCGACGAGCTGCTGATCTCGACCAAGGCCGGCTACGACATGTGGCCCGGCCCCTACGGTGACGGCGGCTCCCGCAAGTACCTCCTCGCCAGCCTGGACCAGTCCCTGCACCGCACCGGCCTGGACTACGTCGACGTGTTCTACAGCCACCGCCGGGACCTCGACACTCCGCTCGAGGAGACGATGGCCGCGCTGGACGCCGTCGTCCGGGCCGGCAAGGCGCTCTACGTCGGCATCTCCAACTACTCCCCCACAGACACCGCCCGCGCCGCCGGGCTGCTGGCCGACCTCGGCACCCCGCTGACGCTGCACCAGCCGCGGTACTCGGTCTTCGACCGACACGTGGAGGCCGGCGTCCTGGACGCCGCGGCCACCGCCGGTGCCGGCGTCGCGGTGTTCTCCCCGCTGGCCCAGGGCCGGCTGACCGACCGGTACCTGGACGGCGTCCCCGCGGGCTCCCGGGCGACCCGCAGCGCCTACCTGTCCGCCGACGACGTCACCGACGACCTGGTCACCCGGGCCCGAGCGCTCAACGAGGTCGCCGCCGGACGCGGCCAGACACTGGCTCAGCTGGCGCTGCGCTGGGTGCTCCGGGACGACCGGGTGACGACGGCGATCATCGGCGCGAGCTCGGTCGCGCAGTTGGAGGCCAACCTGCAGGCCCTCGCCGGCCCGGACCTGACCGACGACGAGCTGGCCGCGATCGAGCCGTGGGCGGCGCCGTCCGGCGAGGTGCTCTGAGCCGTCCGGAGGGGGCCCAGCTGCGTCGGATCGCCTGGACCACGACGTCGTGCAGCGGGCGTTCCCCGTGCGGCCGGGTCCGCTCCTGCGGTGACGACGGAGGTCAGCGGCGTGGCCGGACCGCCGACGACGTCAGCCCGCCAGCCAGGACAGCGTGCGACCGCGCGACCAGCACCGGCCGACCGCCTCGGCGCGTGCGCCGGACCCGTCGCAGACGGTCAGCCCGATCGTGCTGTGCCCCGAGGCGGGCCGGTCGCCCAGCGTCGGCACGCCCGGGGCCACGCCGACGCCCTCCACCGACACCCAGGCCAGCGGCCGGGCCGCCCCGAGCTCGACCAGCCGGTCCCGGAACCGCGCCCGGGCCGCGGGCGCCAGCCGGGCCAACGACCAGGTCGTGGTGAGGACGGGCAGCGCGTCGGCCGGGACGGCCCTGATCGCGGTGGCCAGCCCGCCTACCGCGTCGTCCCGGAGGAGCAGTCGCGGGGCTGCGCGGGCCACGGTGATCTCGGCGTCCAGCTCCGCCTGCCGTCCGGGCTGGTCCGGGGGCACGCAGGCCCGTAGCCACCGGGTGACGTCCGGGTCGCCGACGTCGACGACGTGGGGTGCCAGCACCACTCTGGCCACGACCGCGGGCAACGGCGTGGCGGGGACCGGCCGCCCGCCGACCACGGTCGCGGTCAGCCGGACCGGCGAGCACGGCTCGCCCACGGTCCGGCCGCCGAGGTCCAGGTAGACCCGGTCGACGTCGAGGTCGAACCCCGCGGCCCGACCGAGGCTCACCAACCCGACCCGGTCGGCACCCAGCCGACGGGCCACCTCCGCCACGGCGGGGTGCAGGACGGTGTGTCGGCCGGTCTCGTCGGCCAGCAGCGGGTACCGCGACGCGCTGACGACGACCTCCGCGGCGCGCTCCCGGAGCAGGTCCAGGGCCGCAGCGGCCGCCGCCTCGTGGTCCCCGGCCGTCAACGCCGCCGCCAGGTCGCCGGCCCGACCCGCCAGGGCCAGGTCGTGCAACGCGGCCAGCAGCACCGCCGGCCTCAGCCGACGTGGGGCTGCCGCACCGAGCGCCTGCACCGCCGCCTCGGACCCGGCCAGCGCGCGCGCCAGGTGGCCCTGCAGGGCCGACGGAGCGGCCGAGCCGTACCGCCGGAGGGCGTCCGCCGGCACGGTCGCCGTCGTCGGACCCGGACCGGACACGGCCCGACAGTAGGACGACTCCCGGCACCTCCGCAGCCCACGATGCCGAACGGGGCGCCTGGGCGAGGACCTCAGCCCCACGTGCGGGCGGCCTGCCGCGCACGCCGGGCCGCGTCCACCCGATGACCCACGACACCGCCCGCCATCGCTTAGGCTGAGGCAACTATTGACTGTGCGACCTCGGCAGGAGACGAGCAGTGACCAGGTCACATCCAGGCGTGACCCCGTCTGACGACGTCGTCCTGGTGCAGGTGGCGCGCGCCTTCGTCGGCATCTCGGTCAGGGCCGCCGACCAGCTCGGCTCGGTGTCACTCGTCCAGCTCCGAGCGCTCAGCGTCCTCGACGAGGCCGACGACGCCAACTTGATGCAGCTGAGCGACGGCATGGGCGTCACCGTCTCCACCGCCAGCCGTCTCGTCGACCGACTCGTCGGTGCCGGGCTGGTCGACCGCCGACAGTCGGAGGCGACACGTCGCGAGATCACGCTCACTCTGACTGCGCAAGGGCAAGCTCTCCTGTCGCACTACGACGGTCTGCGCCTGGAGGCGATGCACCGGCGACTCGATCAGCTCTCGCCCCGGCGGCGCACAGCGGTGCTCAAGGCGCTCAGCGACCTGGTGGCCACAGAACCCGCGCCACAGGACCGCGCTGCCGACAGCGTCGGGCGCATCGCATGACCTGCACCCAGCACCCCCGGCATGGATGTCGATGACACGTGATGAGAAGGGCGGCGCTGTCATGAGCATCAACTCTGTCCAGCGTGAACTGGCCGCGATGCGACTCGACGTGCTCGCCGGCCGTGGCCCGGGTGCCGGTGAGCTCGAGGTGCTCCAGCACACCCGAGCGCGGACCGAGGTGGGTGGCGAGCCGGTACCCGAGCTGCGGCAACGCGTGGCGTTCCAGTCCGCGGCCGCACGGCGGGACGCCGACGTGCTGGCCCTGCAGGTGGCCGAGGACCGTGCCCGGCTGGCCACGAGCCTGCGGGCCGTGGTCGGACCCCGCCGATCAGGGCCGGACCGGTCCGGGAGCCGGGCCGACAAGCTGGTCGGGCTGCTCGTGCAGGCACTGGGCAGGCGTCACCGGCGCTGACCCGACGAGTCGGCTCAGATGGAGTACTGCTGGAAGTCCTCGCGCCACCCGCCCTGCCCCTGCCCGATGGCGCTGAGGTCCTCGACGAACTCGATGCCCCGCAGCCACTTGACCATCTTGAAGCCGAGTTGCGTCTCTGCCCGGAGCCGCACGGGCGCTCCGTGCTCGACCGGCAGCGGGACGCCGTTCATCCCCACCGCCAGCATCGTCTGCGGATCGGCGCCGACCTCGATCGCCAGGCTGCCGTAGTAGTGGCCATACCGGTCCGGGTGCTCGTCGGTCAGCCCCTTGTCGTCCATCGCGTAGAAGACCATGAACCTGGCTGTCGGTAACGGCCTGACCACGTCCATGAGCCGGCTCAGCGGCACCCCGCTCCACTCCGCCACACCCGTCCAGCCCTGGATGCAGTTGTGTTCGGTGGTCTGGGACTGCACGCCCAGCGCGACGAGCTCGTCCAGGGACAGCGACAGCGGAAGCTCGACCAACCCGCCGACGCTCAGCCGGTAGTCGGCGAAACCCCTCGCCGCCAAGGCGTCGTAGGCGGGATCGGGCGGTGGGTAGCCGTTGACCCGGAAGTACGCCGAGATCTTCCCGCGCCGGTGGTGCTGACGGGAGCGGGCACCGCGGGCCAGCACGTGCTCGAGCGGGTCGACGATCGTGCCGAGCAGCTGCTGCGTGCTCCTCTTGTGCCGCAGGGAGTACACCGTCGCCACCGCCTGCGCGGCGATGATCAGCAGGACGATCCCGATACCGATCAGCAGGCCAGTGAGGTGGTCGGCCAGTTCGCTGCCCAGCGTGATCAGCGTGAGCTCCTTCGGCAGCCCGTGGATGACGACCAGCGCCGTGTGCAGGACGACGAAGCCGGCGAAGGCCACGAGGCCGAGGAAGTGCAGGCTGCGGGCCCCCTGCTTGCCGCCGAACAGCTTCCCGTACCACGGGAATCGCGTCAGGACAGCAGGCGACATGGCCGCTCCAGTCGCTATCTGGAGCGGAGCGAGCAGGAAGACCACCAGGAAGTAGGTGAGCTTCTGGGCCGGCTCGTAGGGCTCGCCGGGGATCGGCTCAGGCAGCTGGAAGTGCAGGTACGTGCCGACGGCCTTGATGCTGTCGGGGACGATGTCCCAGCTGGTGGGCACCATGTACCGCCACCAGCCCGAGGTGGCCAGCAAGGCCACGTACACGCAGCCGGTCAGCACCCAGAACGGCACAGTGGCGAAGTGCCAATGCCGCCCCAAGCCCAGGTTCTGTTTGCCGGGCAGGGCGACGACCGACGACCAGGACTCCTCCTCCTGCTCGCCGGACCACATCCGGCGGGAGTCCGCACCGAACATCTTCGTCGAGAAGCGGGCCCATTCCCGCCCCGGCGGGCAGTCGGCCCGCCAGTAGAGCTTGGGGAAGGCCGACAGCACCTCCAGGCCGGACCGGGCCATGAGCAGCAGGAGGAGCACGTTGAGCCAATGGGTGATGATCACGAAGAGCGGGAACTCGGGCACGGTCACCCCGTTGGCTGCGCTGAGGCCTGCCGTTCCAGCCGCTCCCGCTGCGGCACCACGGTGTAGCGGGGGTCGCGGGCCGACTGCTGGCCGGCCTCGAACAGGCCGAACCGGGTGCACACCGAGCCGGCCAACAAGGACACCCCGGCCAGCGCGGACACGTCGCGGCGTCGCCGCCCGATGGCAGCCAGCACGCCGCCGGTGACGGTGAGCGCCTTGGCCGCCGTCAGCAGTCGCCCTGCGCGCCCGGAGTGCAGCGGTTCGGCCGTCACGCCCATGCTCGACTCCATGGTCCGGCTGGCTGCGAGGTCCAGCGCCGCCCCGCCGATCGCCAACCGGCGGGCGGGGCCGGTCTCCTCGGTCGGGGCCAGGACCAGCGCCATCCCACCGGCGGCGGCCGCCGCACTGCCGACGAACACTAGCGGCAGGTCCCGCCGGGCGGCGTGCCAGGTGGGGGTGGCCGTGTCACTGAGCAGCACCGCGGTGTAGGACGCGACCGCCGGCCCCAGGAGGGCGGCCACCACCCCCGCGGCCCGCCCGATCCCACGGGTCCACGGCAGCCGGCCGGCCAGCACCTCGCTGGCGGCGGCGAGCCCGGCCATGGGTCCGTAGCCGGTGAGGATCCAGGTGCCCACGCTCATCGGCGAGCTGACCTTGGCCACCCGCAACATGTGGTGGAACCTCGCGGGCCGGCCCAGGTCGTGCACCAGCGCGAAGAAGCTGCCGCCGAGTGCGCCCAGGGCGGTCAGCCGGGCCGCCCGCCGCAGCGCCGGGCGCCCGCTGAGGTCGGCACCGGCACCCAGCAGCGAGGAGCCACCGGCCAGACCACCCAGGAACAGGTAGGCCGGGATGTCGGCCGTCCACGGCGAGGGCTTGACGACGGGTTTCCCGTAGTAGGAGGTGAAGGTGGCCTCGGGGACCATGCTCAGCTCGCCCCGGCCGCGACGACGGCGGCGACCGCCCACTGCCTGGGGGGTGGGTTCGCTGGTCGCGGTCACCGGTTGCTCCGTCCTGCGAAGACGGCGATCCCGCCGGCCAGCAGGGTCGCCGCCGCCAGGATGGCCCGGCGCCACATCTCCGGCAGGTCTCGGGTGGTCACGACCGGGTCTGGCGGGAGCCCGTAGACCTCCGGCTCGTCCAGCAGCAGGAACATCGCTCCGGTGCCGCCGACCCCGTCGTCGGGGTCGTGCCCGTAGAGGCGGGCGCTGGTCTCACCGGCGGCCACCAACTGCTCGACGCGCACCTGCGCACGCTCACGGAGCTCATCGAGGTCGCCGAACTGGATCGACTTCGTCGGGCATGCCTGGGCACAGGCCGGCTCCAGGTCTCCCTTGAGGCGGTCATAGCAGAGGGTGCACTTCTGGGCCAGCCCGACGGCGTCGTTCCCGCTGGGGCCCTCCCGCTTCTCGATCACCCCGTAGGGGCAGGCGGGCACGCAGTAGCCACATCCGTTGCAGACGTCGTCCTGGACGACGACGGTGCCGAACTCGGTGCGGAACAACGCGCCGGTCGGGCAGACGTCCAGGCATGCGGCGTGCGTGCAGTGCTTGCAGACGTCGGACTCCATCAGCCAGCGGAACGGCGTCGCCGTGTCCTGGTCGGCCCCCGCCCCGGGCAACACCGTGCGGGGCATCCCCAGGTCGACCTGCGTCGGGGTGCCTGGCGGCGGCGACGGCGTCGTCAGGCCGCCGGCCAGCGCCAGCGCGTCGACGCCCTCGTGGTGCTCGTCGGACTGCTGCCCAGCCAGGGACTTCGGCTGCTCGATGAACGCCACATGGCGCCAGGTGGAGGCGCCCAGCCCCTGCGTGTTGTCATACGACATCCCGGACAGCTCGAGGCCGTCCTCGGGCACCATGTTCCACTCCTTGCACGCCACCTCGCAGGCCTTGCAGCCGATGCAGATGCTGGTGTCGGTGAAGAAGCCCTTGCGGGGTGGCGGCTGGTCGTAGCCCAGCTCCGCCGCCGGGTTGCTGCTCCTGCGGGTCGTCGCGGTCATCGCCGGTTCGCCTCTGTTCCTGTCAGCTCGTCGATGCCCGCGCGCCGCCGGTAAGCGGCCACGTACTCCAGCAGGCCGGGCCCGCGTGGCCGCCGTCCGGGCTGGATATCGCAGGTGGCCGCCTTGGTCTCCTGGATGTGCACGTTGGGGTCCAGTGCGATGGACACCAGCTCGTTCGCCGCGTCACCGGTGGTCAGGCCGTTCGGGCCCCAGTGGTACGGCAGCCCGACCTGGTGGATCGTGCGGCCCCGGACGGTGAGCGGCGTCATCCGCTCGGTGACCAGGACCCGGGCCTCGATCGCCGTCCGGGCGGTCACGATGGTCGCCCAGCCGAGGTGTTCCAGCCCCCGCTCGGCGGCGAGCTCTGGACTGATCTCGCAGAAGAACTCCGGCTGGAGCTCGGACAGGTAGCTCTGGAATCGGCTCATTCCCCCGGCCGTGTGGTGCTCGGTCAGCCGGTAGGTGGTGAAGACGTAGGGGAAGACGTCGCTGCCCGGCTTGTCCCCCGACGGGTTGTACCTGTTGTCCGGCCGAGAGTGGGTCTGCCGGGCCGGGTTGCTCTGCTGTGCGTAGAAGGCGTTCTCGAACGGCGACTCCTCCGGCTCGTAGTGCGCCGGGAGCGGGCCGTCGGTGAGGCCCGCGGGAGCGAAGAGCCACGCCTTGCCGTCGCTCTGCATGATGAACGGCTCGTTCCCGGCGATCGCGTCCTGTGCCTTCGCCCCTTCCGGAGGCTGGTAGTCCGGGCGCTTGTCCTTCTGGAAGTCCGGGACGTCGTGCCCGGTCCAGGAGCCCTGCTCCTCGTCCCACCAGACGTAGGCCTTGCGCTCGCTCCACGGCTTGCCGTCCGGATCGGCCGAGGCCCGGTTGTAGAGGATCCGCCGGTTGGCCGGCCAGGCCCAGCCCCACTCGGGCGCGACCCAGCTCTGCTCCCGGCCGGGCTTGCGCCGGGCAGCCTGGTTCACCCCGTCGGCGTTCACCCCGCAGTAGATCCAGCAGCCGCAGGAGGTGGAGCCGTCGTCCTTCAACGCCGTGTACGTCGACAGCGGCTTGCCCTCGGCATCCCGGCCGTTGATCTCGGCGAGGACGGCGTCGGCGCTGGGTTCGGCCAGCGGACCCTCGGTGGGGTAGTCCCACGTCAGGTCCAGCAGCGGGCGGTCCCGCCGGTCGGTCGAGCCGGCCAGCTTCTGCCGGATGATCCGGCCCAGGTGGTAGTAGAACCACAGCTCACTGCGCGCGTCGCCCGCCGGCTCCACCGCCTGGTGGTGCCACTGGAGCATCCGCTGGGTGTTGGTGAAGCTACCGCTCTTCTCCGTGTGCGCTGCGGCGGGCAGGAAGAAGACCTCCGTGCCGATGTCCTCGGTGCGCATCTCGCCGGTCTCGATCTCCGGGCCGTCCAGCCACCAGGTGGCGCTCTCGATCATCTGAAAGTCGCGGACGACGAGCCAGTCCAGGTTGGCCATGCCCTTGCGCTGCATCTTGGCGTTGGCCGACCCCACCGCCGGGTTCTCCCCGACCACGAAGTAGCCGCCGCCACCTTCGTCGATCTGGCGCATCACGGTGTTGTACGTGCCGTGGTCACCGGTCAGCCGGGGCAGGTAGTCGAAGCAGTAGTCGTTCTCCGCCGTCGCCGCATCGCCCCACCACGACTTGAGCAGACTGATCGTGTAGGCGGGCATGTTGCCCCAGTAGCCCTTGGTGCCCGCGTCCGCCTCCAGGAATGACGCCAGGTCCTCGTGCTGGTGCGCATGCGGCATCGGGATGTAGCCCGGCAGGATGTTGAACAGCGTCGGGATGTCGGTGGAGCCCTGGATGCTGGCGTGCCCGCGCAGCGCCATGATCCCGCCGCCGGGGCGGCCGATGTTGCCCAGCAGCGCCTGCAGGATGGCGGCCGTCCGGATGTACTGAACGCCGACCGTGTGGTGGGTCCACCCGACCGCGTAGACGAATGCCGTCGTCCGGTCCCGGCCGGAGTTGGCGGTGATGGCCTCGGCCATCTCCCGGAACACGTCCTGCGGGACGCCGCAGACCTCCTCCACCATCTGCGGGGTGTAGCGGGCGAAGTGTCGCTTGAGCACCTGGAACACCGAGCGCGGGTGCTCCAGGGTGAGGTCCCGCTCCGGGTCGCCCCCGATCGACGGTCCCCCGCTGCCGTGACTCTGACCGCCGCCGCTCCGCTGCTCCCCCTCGGAGGAGTCCTCACCGGCGCGGTCGCTGTACTGGGCGTCCCGGTGACCGGCGGCTGCGGCGACCTCGCTCCCCTCGTACTGCCAGCTGGACGGGTCGTAGATGTGCTTGTCGGCGTCGTAGCCGGAGAACAGGCCGTCGAGGTCCTCGGTGTCGCGGAAGTCCTCACCGACGAGGGTCGCGGCGTTCGTGTAGGCGACGACGTACTCGCGGAACTCCTTGCCCTCGGACAGCACGTAGTTGACCAGCGCCCCGAGCAGCGCGATGTCGCTGCCGGCGCGCAGCGGCACGTGCAGGTCGGCGACCGCGCTCGTCCGGGTGAACCGCGGGTCGACGTGGATGATCTTCGCACCCTTCGCCTTGGCCTCCATCACCCACTGGAAGCCCACCGGGTGGCACTCGGCCATGTTGGAACCCTCGATGACGATGCAATCGGAGTTCTGCAGGTCCTGCTGGAAGGTCGTGGCGCCGCCACGGCCGAACGAGGTCCCCAGACTGGGAACCGTGGAGGAGTGCTATATGCGCGCCTGGTTCTCGATCTGGATCGCGCCCATGGCGGAGTAGAGCTTCTTCATGAGGTAGTTCTCCTCGTTGTCGAGGGTCGCCCCTCCGAGGCTCGCTATCCCCATGGTGCGGTTCACGCGCTTGCCGTCGACCTCGTCCTGCCACCCCTTGCGCCGGGCATCCAGCACTCGGTCGGAGATCATGTCCATCGCCGTGTCGAGGTCCAGGTCCTCCCATTCCCTCCCATGGGGACGGCGGTACTTCACCTGGTACTGCCGGCTCGGGCCGGTGACCAGTTGCTTGCTGGCTGAGCCCTTCGGGCAGAGCCGGCCCCGGGAGACCGGGCTGTCCGGGTCGCCCTCGATCTGGGTGATCTGCCCGTCCTGGACGTACACGTTCTGCCCGCAGCCGACCGCGCAGTACGGGCAGATGCTCTTCACCACCGAGTCGGCGGTCTCGGTGCGTGGCCGCAGCTGGGCGCTGTGCGGTGACTGGGCCGCAGCCCCGAGCGCGTCCCGGTCGTCGCCGCGGAACTGACGGATCACCGGCCACTGCAGGGCAGTCGTCAGCAGGTTCATCGAGTCCTCACTCCGCCGAGCCACGGATGCGCACATCAGTAGCAGCCAGCCAACTGTTTGCGTCCGCAAACTAGCGCTCCGTCGCGCGTATCGCCACTCGTTGCGCGGGTAGGCCGGTGGCCATGGACATCACCGAACTGATCCTCTTCCAGCACCACGAACAACGGCGCACGTTCGCGCTCCTCGACGAGATTCCGCGCGACGACGTCGCTGCGCTGACCGCCATCTGGGGGCGACTCGAGGTGTTGCTCGAGGTGCACGCTGAGGCCGAGGAGCGCTTCTTCTACCCCCGCCTGCTGGAGCTCGGCCGGGGCGCTGCCGACGCCGACGGCGTGAGCGAGGAGGTCGAAGACGCAGTCAAGGACCACAACGAGATCCGGGACGCCGTCCGCCAGGTGGCGGGGCACGAAGCCGGCAGCGATGCTTGGTGGCAAGCAGTGATCGACGCTCGGGTGGCCAACAGCGACCACATGGCCGAGGAGGAGCGTCAAGACCTCGCCGACTTCCGCCGGCACGCCGACCTGCAGACCCGGCACGAGATCGCGGTCCGCTTCATCGCCTACGAGAGCCAGCACGCCTACGGGATCGAGCCCGTCGACAAGGACCCCGAGGGCTATGTCATCCAGCACCGCTGAAGCCGCCCCGACCCGTGCGCCGGATGGGCGGAACCACTGCACTGCAGGGCGGTCATCGGAGCGCCACGTGTCCGACCGTGGCAGCGTGGCCGGTGGGGGTGGCGAGGGCCGTTGACCGCCCACCACCGCGAGGCGGATCGGCTGCGTCAGCGGATGCGGCGGGCCTGGCAGTCCGTTCCCGAGCCGGTGCGGCGGTTCCTGGACTGGCTGCGGAGCCCGGAGTTCGTGACGACCAGTTCCAGTCTCGCGTTCTACGCGCTCATCTCCCTGCCACCCCTGGTGCTGCTGGGGTTCTGGATCGCCGGGTGGTTCATCGACGCCTCCACGCTGGCCGACCTCGGCACCGCGGTCGACAGCCGGTCTCCCGACCAGCTCCCCGTCGCCGACGTACTCCGAGCCCTGATCGGCGTGGCCGCACAGACGGGCCCGCTGGCGGGCGTGGCGGCCATCTGGCCGGCCACCACCTACGGCGCCGCCCTGGCACGGGCCTTCACCGCCGTGGCGCCGCGAGGGCAGCGGCGGATCCGCGGGTGGCGGGGTCGGCTGCTCGCGCTCGTGCTCATCGCGATCGGGCCGTTGGTCGTGTTCGGTGTCCTGACGGCCCTCTACCTGGTGCCGAAGGTGGTCGGCGAGGGAGCCCTGTTGACCGTCGCACTGGCGGCCGGTGGGCTGTTGACGCTGGGCTCGCTCATCGGCGTGCTCTACTCGATGTTCCGCCTGCGGGAAACCGGCTTCGGCGACGTCCTCGTGGGAGCCACCATCGCCACCGGGCTGGTGGGCATGGTCACCGCCGGGTACCTCGTCTACCTGCAGTTCGCCGACTTCACCCAGCGCTACGGGGCCACCGGGCTGGCGACGGTCGTGCTGCTGGGACTGTGGCTGCTGCTGGGCAACGCCGCCCTCCTCATCGGCTACCGGCTCATGCTCAGACGCGCGGCTCGCCGACAGCCCGGCGCGCCCGCCCCTCGACCGGCCGCCCAGACCTGACTGCGGTCACGCCGACGCCGCGAGGAACGGGTGGCCCGCTCACGTCAGGGGGTCGCCGCGATCAGGTCGACCACCACGCGGGCGAGCTCCGGGCCAACGTCCTCCTGGAGGAAGTGCCCACCGCCGGAGAGCGTGGTGTGCGGCGCCTGCCGGGCGCCGGGGACCCGCTGCTGGAACACCCGGTCACCGCCGCCGGTGATCGGGTCGCCGTCGGAGAACGCGGTGAGGAAGGGCCTGTCGAAGCGCGCCAACCCCTCCCACGCGGCCCGGTTGGCCGCAGCGGCCGGGTCGTCCGGCCGGGTGGGCACGAGGCTCGGGAAGACCCGGGCGGCCGCCGTGTAGGAGTCGTCCGGGAACGGTGCGTCGTAGGCAGCGACGACGTCGGCGGGCAGGTCGGTGGCCGTGCCGTTCTGCACCACCCGGCCGACGTCGAACCCGTCGGTGGACGCAGCGAACCTCTGCCAGGCCAGGAACGCCTCGCTCATCGGGTGGTCGCCGGTGGGCAGACCGGTGTTGGCCGCCACCACACGGGCGAACCGGTCGGAGTGCTCCCCCACCAGACGCAGACCGAGCAGGCCTCCCCAGTCCTGGCACACGAGGGTGACGTCGCGCAGGTCCAGCTGGTCGAACAGCGCCTGCCGCAGCCACTCGACGTGGCGCGCGTAGCTGTGGTCCTCCTGGCGCGCAGGCTTGTCCGACCGGCCGAACCCGACCAGGTCCGGGACGACGACGCGCAGCCCCGCAGCGGCCAGCACCGGGACCATCCGTCGGTAGAGGAAGGACCAGGACGGTTCCCCGTGCACCAGCAGCACGGTCTCGCCGTCCGCCGGCCCCTCCTCGATGTAGGCGACCCGCAGCCGCCCACCGTCGAAATCATCGACCTCGGTGTAGTGCGGCTCGTAGCGGAAGTCGGGCAGGTCGACGAACCGGTCCTCAGGCGTGCGCAGGATCTCCACAGCGCGACGCTATATGCCCCCCTGTCGAGCGTGCCCTGGTCATCGGCCGGCCGCCGCTCGACCTGCCCGGACTCGTCCCGCAGGCTAATTTGGTCGATGCCAACAGACGCGCGTCGTGGCGACACCGCTCCCGCAGGAGGCACCCCATCCGAGCACTCACCGTGCGACCCGGTCAGGCCGACTCCCTCGCCGTCGAGGACGTCGACGATCCGCGCCCCGACCCCGGCGACCTGCTGGTCGACGGGTTGGCCGTCGGGGTCTGCGGCACCGACAAGGAGATCGCCGCCGGCGAGTACGGCTGGGCGCCCCCTGGCAGGGAGCGGCTCGTCGTGGGGCACGAGTCGCTGGGCCGGGTCCGCGAAGCCCCCGACGGCTCCGGCTTCACCGCCGGCGACCTGGTGGTCGGCGTCGTCCGCCGCCCGGACCCGGCGCCCTGCGGCGCCTGCGCGCACGGCGCCTTCGACATGTGCCGCAACGGCGGGTACACCGAGCGCGGCATCAAGTCGTTGGACGGGTACGCGAGCCAGACCTGGACGATCGCCCCGGACTTCGCCGTCCGGCTCTCCCCCGACCTGGCCCAGGCCGGCGTCCTGGTCGAGCCGACCAGCGTGGTCGCCAAGGCGTGGGAGGAGATCGAGCGCATCGGCAACCGGTCGTGGTTCGAACCCGAGCGGTTGCTGGTCACCGGGGCCGGACCGATCGGGTTGCTCGCGGCCATGCTCGGGCGGCAACGCGGGCTCGAGGTGCACGTGCTCGACCAGGTCCGCACCGGACCGAAGCCCGCGCTGGTGGAGGACCTCGGTGCGACCTACCACTGCGACGGGTTCGACGAGGCCGTGGCCGGCGGCCGCCCGGACATCGTGATCGAGGCGACAGGCGTCGCCCCGCTGGTGGTCGCGGCGATGGCGAACACCGCTGCCTACGGCATCGTCTGCCTGACCGGGGTCTCGACGCCCGGCCGCACGGTCTCCCTCGATGCCGGCGGCCTGAACCGGTCGATCGTGCTGGAGAACGAC
>JBBSVA010000026.1:0-37508 GCA_038233915.1 Mycobacteriales bacterium
ACACCTACGACGACGCCGCCCGGGCGGCCGCGGCGCACGCCGCCGAGACCGGCGCGACCCTGGTGCCGGCCTTCGACGCGCTGTCCACGGTCGTCGGCCAGGCCACGGTGGCCGTCGAGTTCCTGGCCCAGCTGCCGGTCGGGCCCGATGTCGTCGTGCTGCCGGTGGGCGGCGGTGGCCTGCTGGCCGGCTGCGCCACCTGGCTGGCCGAGCACGCGCCGGGCACCCGGGTCGTCGGCGTCGAGCCGGTGGGTGCGGCCAACATGGCCGCCGCCCTGGCCGCGGGTGAGCCTGTCGCGTTGGACGAGATCGACACGTTCGTCGACGGTGCCGCGGTGCGCCGTGCCGGCGACGTCACCTACCCGCTGGTCCGGGACGCCGGCGTCGAGCTGGTCACCGTCGCGGAAGGCCAGGTCTGCACCGAGATGCTCGAGCTGTACCAGGTGGACGGCGTCATCGCCGAGCCCGCCGGGGCGCTGGCCAGCGCGGCCCTGACCGGTGGCTCGGTCGCCGTCGAGCCCGGGCAGACGGTGCTGTGCCTGCTGTCCGGCGGCAACAACGACGTCAGCCGGTACGCCGAGGTGGTCGAGCGCTCACTGGTGCACCGCGGGCTCAAGCACTACTTCCTGGTCGAGTTCCCGCAGGAGCCCGGCGCGCTGCGCCGCTTCCTGGACGAGGTGCTCGGCCCGGACGACGACATCGTGCTGTTCGAGTACATGAAGCGGGACAACCGGGAGACCGGCGCCGCGCTCACCGGCATCGAGCTCGGCGGCGTCGACGGCCTGGCCCCGCTGCTGGGCAGGATCGAGGCCGGTCCGCTGAAGATCGAGCACCTGGCCCCGGGGACGGCCGCCTACCGCTTCCTGGTCTGAGGACCGCACCGGCTCGGGCGTTGATCAGGTGGGACGACCAACGTGCGTCTTCCTCCATCGACGCCGGTGGAGGAGGACGCACGCTCGTCGTCGGAGCTGATCCACGCCGGGGTGGCGGGCAGGTGGGGTGCGGACCCTTCAGTCCACCAGGTCCAGGGCGGCCCCGACGATGGCGTCGGTGTCGATGCCGTGGTGCCGGTACACGCTGGCCAGGTCGCCGGACTGGCCGAACCTGGTCACGCCCAGGTGCGCGGCCCGCACCCGGTGCACGCCGGCCAGGAACGCCAGGGTGTGCGGGTGCCCGTCCAGCACGGTGACCATCGGGGTGGCCCGATCGGCGGGGAACACCTGCTCCAGGACGGCGCCGTCCACGGCCGGGGTGCCGACGTCGTCGAGCCCGCGGCGCGCCTGCGCGGCCCGGAACAGCAGCCCCGGGCTGGTCACCACGACCACGTCGGTCCGGAAGCCCAGGCCGGTCAGCCGGTCGGCGGCGGCCAGGCCCTCGGTCACCATCGCGCCCATCGTCACCACGGTGACGGCGGGGTCGGTGACCCGGCGCAGCGCGTAGGCCCCGCCCACCACCTGACGACGACGACGCTCCCGCGCGGCCGGGTCCTCCGGGATCGCGGCCAGCGCCTGGTCCACCGGCCGGGTGGACAGCCGCAGGTAGGCCGAGGACCCGTCCGGGCGCCCGAGCCGGCCGAGCGAGGCCAGCAGGCACCACTCGGTGTCCAGCGCGAACGCCGGCTCGTAGCTGACCACGCCGGGCTGCTCCAGGCCGATCGAGGGCGTGGTGATCGACTGGTGCGCCCCGCCCTCGGGCGCCAGCGTGACGCCCGACGGCGTCCCCACCAGGATCGACTGCCCGCCGGCGTAGACCCCGTAGGACCAGGGCTCCAGCGCCCGGGCGACGAACGGGTCGTACATGACTCCGATCGGCAGCAGCGGCTGCTCCCACCGGTTCCACGTGGAACCGAGCTCACCCATCAGCGACACCAGGTTGACCTCGGCGATGCCCAGCTCGATGTGCTGGCCGCTGGGTCTCTCCCGCCAGTGCAGGATCGTCTCGGGGTCGTCGGAGAACCAGTCGTGCCGGTCCTCGGCCGACCAGACACCGACCTTGTTCACCCAGCCGCCCAGGTTGGTCGAGGAGGACACGTCGGGGCTGACGGTCACCACCCGGGCACCGGCCTCCGGTGCTGCCCGGTTGAGGTCCAGCAGCGTGCGGCCCAGCGCGGCCTGCGTCGTCGCCGTCCCGGACGGCGTCCGGCCCAGATCGCCGGGCACCGCCGGCACCGGCGCGCCCTGGTGTCGGCCACGCTGCAGTCGCCCCGCGGCGGCCGCGAGCAGCTGCCCGCCCGCGGAGGAGGACTCCAGCCGCACCCACGGGTCGGCCGGGTCCACGCCGACCCGGGCGGCCAGCTCGTGCAGCTGGGTCTCGCTCAGCAGTGCCGAGTGGTTCTGCGGGTGGCCCTCGGTGGCCAACCCGTAGCCCTTGAGCGTGTAGGCCAGCACCACGGTCGGGCGGGTGTCGACGATCTGTCCGAACGCCGTCCGCAGCGCGGTCAGGTCGTGCCCGCCCAGGTTCCGGACGGCGGCCAGCAGGTCGACGTCGGACACCCCGGCGATCAGCCCGGCCACGTCGGTGGACCCCGCGCCGTCCCCGGGCAGGTGCTCGCGGAGCTCCGCCGGGGTGCGCCGCAGCATCCGCTGGTACTCGGGGTTGGTCATGGTGTCGATCCGGTCGCGCAGCGCCGGGCCGCCGTCCCGGGTGAAGAGCTCCTCCAGCAGCGCGCCGTACTTGACGGTCAGCACCTGCCAGCCGGCCGCGGCGAACATGCCCTGCAGCCGGGCCGCGCCCATCGTGGGCACCACCCGGTCCAGGGACTGCCGGTTCAGGTCGACGACCCAGCAGACCTCGCCCAGCTCGGCGACCATCGGGTCGACCACGGCCTCCCAGACCGCGCCCTCGTCGAGCTCGGCGTCCCCGACCAGGGACCACTGCCGGCCCGCACCGCCGGTGCCGAACTGGGTGTTGACGTACCGGCGGGCGATCGCGCCCCAGATCGGCGCCGTCGCCCCGATCCCGACCGACCCGGTCGAGTAGTCCGCCGGCACCGGGTCCTTCAGCCGCGACGGGTAGGACTGCAGCCCACCGAACTCGCGCAGCGTGGTCAGCTTCTCCGCCGGCAGCTGGCCCAGCAGGAACTCCAGCGCGTGCAGCACCGGCGAGGCGTGCGGCTTCACCGACACCCGGTCCTCCGGGCCCAGGGTCTCCAGCCACAGCGCCGTCATGATCGTGGTGATCGACGCCGACGACGCCTGGTGCCCGCCCACCTTCAACCCGCTCGGGTTCGGCCGCACCCGGTTCGCGTGGTCCACGATCGCACTGGCCAGCCAGAGCACCCGCTCCTCGACCTCCCGCAGCGCGGCGTCGGGGCGCGTGTCGGCGGCGGTGTCGGCGGCGGTGCCCACGGTCGCGGTCATGGGCCCAGCATGACCAGCCGCAGCCGGGGCCGACAATCCGCGGCCGGCCCGATGTCTCCCGGGGCGGCGTCCTAGGGTCCGTGGTCCAGGACGCACCTCCCAGACCAGGAGCCCCCGATGGACTACGCCGAACTGCAGGCCGCCTTCCTCGGAGCACCGGAGCCGGGCCGACCCGCCCCCCGGGTTCCGGACACCGCGCCCCGTCGGCTGCGCGACGCCGCCGAACCGATTGCCACCGTCGGCTTCTGGGGCCGCCCCGCCTACGCGGCGCTCGAGGCGTTGGGGCTGGACTTCCTCACCGGGTACGTCTGGGCCCGGACGGCGCCGATGGGTGAACTCACCGCGCCCGTCGTCGTCGCCGCGTTCGGCGTCTTCGAGCCCGGCCTCGTCACGTCGCTCTACGAGCAGGCGCGCAGCGTGGCGAGCCGGGACGACGTGCTGGCCGCCCGCGAGCGCGGCGCCGTCGAGTCGCTGCACGAGCTGCTCGGCGACGTGCCCACCCGCGAGGTGGAGACAGCCGTCGCGCTGCTGCGGCGAGCCACCGACGGGGTGGTGGCCGACCTCGCGGGCCGACCGCTGACCGCGGGTCTGGCCGCACTGGGATGGCCCAGCGACCCGCTCGGCGCGCTCTGGCACGCCACCAACCTGCTGCGTGAGTACCGGGGGGACGTGCACCAGGCGGCCAACGTCGCCGCCGGGCTGACCGGCGTCCAGATGAACCTGGTGACCGAGCACTGGATCGGCTGGGAGCCGACCGCCTACGCGAGCACCCGCGGCTGGGCACCAGCGGTGCTGGCCGCGGCGGACGCGGACCTGGCCGCACGTGGCTGGGTCGCCGACGGCGGGCTGACCGCTCGGGGCCAGGCGGAGCGGGACCGGATCGAGGCCCAGACCGACAGCGCGATGGACCGGGTGCTGGCCCCGATCGGGGCGGACCTGCCCGGGCTGACCGAGCAGCTCGACGCCTGGTCGGCGGCTGTCGTCGCCGCGGGGGCAGCACCGCAGGACCCGTACAAGCGCGTCTCCGGCTGAGCCCGCGGGCCAGGGCCGACGTCGACGGCCCGGGGTCCAGCCTCACTGGACCCCGGGCCTGCATCGGTCAGGGCTCGACTGTCACCTTGATGGCCGTGCCGGCCTTGACGATGTCGAAGGCCTCGAGCGCGCGCTCCAGGGGCAGGTGCTGGGTGATCAGGTCCTTGACCGGCACCTGACCGGTGGAGATGTACTCCAGCGCCCGCTTGTTGTGCTCGGGAGCGGAGCCGTTCGCGCCGTGGATGTGCAGCTGGCGGTAGTGCACGAGGTTGGAGTCGCAGGTGATCGTCGGGTTGGTCTTCGGCAGACCGCCGAAGAAGGAGATCCGGCCGTTGCGGGCCGCCATCGCGATGGCCTGTTCCTGGGTGATGTTCGCGGCGGTGGCGGTGATGACGACGTCGGCACCGCGGCCGCCGGTCAGCTCCATGACCCGCTCGACGACGTCGACCTCGGCGCCGTTGATCGTCTCGTCGGGCTGCACGGCATCGGCCGACATCTGCAGCCGCTCGGCGTTGACGTCGACCAGGAAGACCTTGCCCACCTGGTGCACGCCCCGGGCGATCCGGATGTGCATGCAGCCGATCGGGCCGGCCCCGAAGACGACGAGGGTGTCGCCCTCCTCGATGCCCAGCAGCTCCTGGGCGTTGATCGCGCAGGCGAAGGGCTCGGCGGCAGACGCCTCGTCGTAGCCGACGTTGTCCGGGATGCGGTTGAGCCCGTCCACCTTCAGCACCTGCTGCGGCACGATCATGAACTCGGCGAAGCCGCCGTCGTACTGGTAGCCGACCGAGGTCTGGTTCTGGCAGACGGCCATCCAGCCCTTGCGGCACTCGTGGCACTCCCCGCACGGCACCGCGGCGATGACCTGCACCCGGTCGCCGGGCGCCCAGCTGCTGCCGTACGTGCCGTTGACGTCGGCGCCGACCTCGACGACCTCACCGGCGATCTCGTGGCCGATCGTCCGCGGCGGCGTCAGGTTCTGGTGGCCGTTGTAGAAGATCTTCACGTCGGTGCCGCAGGTCGAGCAGTTCTTCACTGCGATCTTGACCTCGCCGGGACCGCACTCGGGCTCGGGCACGTCCTCCAGGCGGACGTCCTCGGGGGCGTAGAACCGCAGGGCCTTCATGTGTCCTCCACAGGTGTCGGTCGAGCGCCGGGACGGCTCGCGGGCGCGCATCGTCGCTCAGGCATGTGTCCGTGATCACTGTATCGACGGGTCCAACCGTCGCCGCTCACGCACTCAAGGTGGCGGCTTATTCCGACTGCGTTTGTTTCGATCCGAACTCGCTTGAGTCTAGTGCTTGACGCCGGGAGCGCACCCGTATACAAACGCAAGCACAGATCCGTGACTGCAATCACAGAACTGTCACCACATTCGGGAACCAGGACCACGCAGCCTGCGGCGGCCCTCACGCGAGGAAGGCTCACCATGGCCACCAGTACAGACACGGCACCACGCGGAGGGGCCCGGCTGCACGTCCAGCGGTTCGGCACCTTCCTGTCGAACATGGTGCTGCCGAACATCGGCGCGTTCATCGCGTGGGGGCTGATCACCGCCCTGTTCATCCAGACCGGCTGGGTGAAGCTGATCGGTGACGCGCTGGGCTACCAGGGCGGCTACGGCTTCGTGTCCCAGCTGGGCGCGTGGAGCAACGCCGACGGCACCCCGATGCACGAGGGCACCGGCATCGTCGGCCCGATGATCACCTACCTGTTGCCGCTGCTCATCGGCTACACCGGTGGTCGGATGACGTACAACGACTCGCTCCGCGGCGGCGTCGTCGGGGCCATCGCCACCATCGGCGCCATCACCGGCGCCAGCGTCCCGATGTTCCTCGGCGCGATGGTGATGGGCCCGCTCGGCGGGTGGTCGATGAAGAAGCTCGACGCACTGTGGGCGCACAAGATCCGCCCCGGCTTCGAGATGCTGGTCAACAACTTCTCCGCCGGCATCTGGGGCGGTTTCCTGGCTGTCATCGGCTTCGTCGTCGCCGGCCCGTTCGTGCAGGCGTTCTCCAACCTGGCCTCCAACGTCGTCGACGTGCTGGTCAACAACAACCTGCTGCCGCTGACCTCGATCTTCATCGAGCCGGCCAAGATCCTGTTCCTGAACAACGCGATCAACCAGGGCATCCTGACCCCGCTGGGCACGACCCAGGCGCAGGAAACCGGTCAGTCGATCCTCTTCCTGCTCGAGGCCAACCCCGGCCCGGGCCTGGGCCTGCTGTTGGCCTTCGCGCTCTTCGGCCGCGGCGTCGCCCGTTCCTCGGCCCCCGGCGCGATCCTCATCCAGTTCGTCGGCGGGATCCACGAGATCTACTTCCCGTACGTGCTGGCCAAGCCGAAGCTGGTCGCGGCCGTCGTCCTCGGCGGCATGGCCGGAGTCGCCACCAACGTCGCCTTCGGCTCGGGCCTGCGCTCCCCGGCCTCGCCCGGCTCGATCATCGCCGTCTGGGCGGCTGCGCCGCCCAGCAGCCTGCTCGGCGTCACCGCCTCGGTGATCGTCGCCGCCGGTGTCTCGTTCCTCGTCGCGGCCTTCCTCCTCAAGATCGACAAGAGCGAGGACGACGGCGACCTGAGTGCCGCCACCGCCGACATGGAGGCCCGTAAGGGCAAGAAGTCCTCGGTCTCCTCGATGCTGGCGGGCTCCCCGGCCGGTGCCCGGGGCCCGATCCGCTCGATCGTCTTCGCCTGCGACGCCGGCATGGGCTCCTCGGCGATGGGCGCCTCGGTGCTTCGCAAGAAGGTGCACGGCGCCGGGTTCGCCGATGTCACCGTGGTCAACAAGGCGATCAGCAACCTGACCGACGACGTCGACCTCGTCGTCAGCCACCAGGACCTGACCGACCGGGCCCGCCAGCGCACCCCCTCCGCCATGCACGTCTCGGTGGAGAACTTCATGGCCAGCCCGCGCTACGACGAGATCGTCGAGCTGCTTCAGCAGCAGAACGGCGGCGGCTCCGCCGCGGCCACCGACCTCGCCCCGGCCGGGGCCGGCGTCGACAGCTCGCTGCTCTCCCGTGAGTCGATCGTGCTGGACGCCTCCGGGGACAAGGCCGACGCCATCGGCCGGGCCGGAGAGCTGCTCGTCGCAGCCGGGGCCGTCGACGCCTCCTACGTGCAGGCCATGCACGACCGGGAGACGTCGGTGTCGACCTACATGGGCAACCTGCTGGCCATCCCGCACGGCACGAACGAGGCCAAGCCCTCCATCAAGCGGACGGCGATCTCCTTCGTGCGCTTCCCGCAGGGCGTCGACTGGAACGGCAAGGAGGTCAAGTTCGTCATCGGCATCGCCGGCGCGGGCGACGACCACCTGAAGCTGCTCGGCCGGATCGCGGAGGTCTTCGTGGACTCCGATCAGGTCGCCCGTCTGGAGGCCGCCCGCACGCCGGACGACGTCCTGTCGGTGCTGGGGAGCATGCAGCCCGCCTGAGGCGCCTGATCACCACCACGGCCCCGGTCCGCACGTCGGACCGGGGCCGTGGTGCGTCCGGGCCCCGCCCCCGCGCGGGGCTCGGCGCGGCAGCATGACGACGTGGACCACACCCGCCGCCCGCTGACCGTCGTCACCGGGGGCAGCCGCGGCATCGGCGCCGCCACCGTCGCGGCCCTCGCCCGGGCCGGGCACGACGTCGTCGTGGGATACCGCGCCGATGCCGGGGCGGCCGCCCGAGTGGTCGCCGACGCACGGTCGACCGGCGTCCGGGCGGTGGCGGTGCAGGCCGACGTCACCGACCCGGACGACGTCGACCGGCTGCTTGACACCCCGTGGGGCCCACCCACGGGCCTGGTGGCCAACGCCGGGCTGACCGCCCATCTCGGCGACCTGGCCGACACCCCGGTGGACGTCGTCCGGACGGTGCTGGACGTCAACCTGCTGGGCGCCGTGCTGTGTTGCCGGCGGGCCGCCCAGCTGATGTCCACCGACCGCGGCGGGGCCGGCGGCGCCATCGTCTGCGTCTCCTCCTCGGCCGCGACCCTGGGCTCCGCGCACGAGTACGTGCACTACGCCGCCGCCAAGGCCGGGGTGGACGCCCTGGTGGTGGGCCTGGCGAAGGAGCTGGCGACCGCGGGGGTGCGGGTCAACGCGGTGGCCCCGGGCCTGGTCCGCACCGACATCCACGCCGGCGCCGGGGACGCCGGCCGGCTGGACCGGGTCACCGCCCGGGTGCCCATGGGCCGGCCCGGGGAGCCCGCCGAGATCGCGCCGGCGATCCTCTGGCTGCTGGGTCCCGGGGCCGGATATATAACCGGCACGGTGGTCCGGGTCGCCGGCGGGCTGTGACACCGGCCCTCGGTAGCTCTGGGTCGCGGTTCACTCGCCCCGGACCCCTCGCAGCCGGCCCGGCGGCCTCCCAGCGCACTCCCCAGGTGACCGGGGTCACCGCGGATGAACGAATGAGCTTATGGTCAGTGCTGCACGTGACACCAGGTGTCACCCAGGCCGAGCGAAGCAGGAGCAACGATGCCCACCACCACCCGCGCCTCGATCATCCGTCAGTCCCCCGGGGCCTTCGAGACCGTCACCCTCGAACTCGACGACCCGCGCAGGGGCGAGGTCCAGGTCAAGCTGGCCGCCTCGGGACTGTGCCACTCCGACGACCACCTGCAGACCGGTGACCTCCAGGTCATGACCTACCCGTTCTGCGGCGGCCACGAAGGTTCCGGCGTCGTCACCAAGGTCGGGCCGGACACCCCCGGCTTCGAGGAGGGCGACCACGTCGTCTTCTCCTTCGTACCCTCGTGTGGTCAGTGCATGGCCTGTCGCCGCGGCGACTTCAACCTCTGCGACAAGGGTGCCCTGCTGCTCGTCGGCTCGCGCGCCGATGACGCCGAGGACTTCCGGATGAAGCTCGACGGCGAGAACGTCGGCCAGATGTGCGGCATCTCGACCTTCTCCGAGTACACGACCGCCGACGTCGCCTCGGTCATCAAGATCGACAAGGACATCCCGCTCAAGTCCGCCGCACTCGTCGGCTGCGGCGTCCCCACCGGCTTCGGCACCGCGGTCAAGGCCGGCGGCGTGAAGCCCGGTGACGTCGTCATCGTCATGGGCATCGGCGGCATCGGCATCAACGCCGTCCAGGGCGCAGCCCACGCCGGCGCCACCAACATCATCGCCGTCGACCCGATCCCCTTCAAGCGCGAGATGGCGCAGGAGTTCGGCGCCACCGACGTGTTCGAGGACATGGAGGCGGCCACCGCCTTCGCGCAGTCGATCACCCAGGGCCAGGGCGCCGACGTCTGCCTGATCACCGTGGGCGTGCTCGAGCCCGAGCACCCGGCCCAGGGCCTGGCGTCCATCCGCAAGGGCGGCACCGTCGTCGCCACGGGCCTGGGCAACATGACCGAGATGGCCCCGATCTCGATGTTCGACCTGACCCTCATGCAGAAGCGCCTGCAGGGCGCGATCATCGGCGACCAATCGCCGCACTCGGACATCCCGAAGCTGCTCCGCATGTACCAGGCCGGTCAGCTCAAGCTCGACGAGCTGATCACCAAGGAGTACACGCTGGACCAGGTCACCGAGGCCTACGAGGACATGCACGCCGGCAAGAACATCCGCGGCATCATCGTCTTCGACTGAAGAAGGACCTCGTCGCCCCCCGCACCACGCTCCGCGCGGCACGGGACCCGGCGACGAGGCCGGACGAGCAGTGACTGAGGGACCCCGGGACCGTGTTCCGGGGTCCCTCAGCGCGCGTAGCGGATCGCGGCCTTCTCCCGGGCACGGGCGGCGAGCACCTCGCGGTCGCGCGGCGGGGCGGTCGTCGTCAGGTCCTCGAGCAGGTGCCTCGTGGCGTGCGCGATCTCGGCGACCGCCCGGTCGAAGGCCTCCTGGTTGACCTGCGAGGGCTTCACCGAGCCGCTCACCTTGCGGACGAACTGCAGGGCGGCGGCGTCGACCTCGTCGGGCGTCGTCTCGGGCGCGAGGTTGTGCAGGACCCGGATGTTGCGGCACATGCCCGCGGACCCTAGGCCTGCGCGGGCACCTCAGGCCAGGGCGAACTCCGCCGGGGCGACGCTGGTCGACCCCGCGCCGCCCTTGGCGAGCGCCCGGCTGATCACCAGCCGCTGGATCTGGTTGGTGCCCTCGAAGATCTGCATGACCTTGGCCTCGCGCATGTAGCGCTCCACCGGGAAGTCCCGGGTGTAGCCGAACCCGCCCAGCACCTGGACGGCGTCCGTGGTCACCTTCATCGCGTTGTCCGTGGCGACCAGCTTGGCGATCGAAGCCTGCTGGGAGTACGGCAGGCCGGCGTCCTTGAGTCGGGCGGCGTGCAGCGTCATCGCTCGGGCGGTCTCCACCGCGGCGGCCATGTCGGCCAACAGGAACGCCAGGCCCTGGTGCTCGATGATCGGGACGCCGAACGTCTCCCGCTCCTTGGCGTAGGCCAGTGCGTCGTCCAGCGCGCCCTGGGCCAGACCGGTGGCGACGGCGGCGATCCCCAGCCGCCCAGCGTCCAGGCCGGCCAGCGCGATCGGCAGGCCCATGCCCTCCTCGCCGAGCCGGCGGTCGGCCGACACCCGGACTCCCTCGAACCGCATCGTGGCGGTGGCCTGCGAGGTGAGGCCCATCTTCCGCTCCGGCGGGTCGGCGATGAGGCCCGGACTGTCGGCCGGGACCAGGAAGCAGGAGATGCCGCGCGAGCGGTGGTCGCTGGTGCGGGCCATGACCTTGTAGAAGTCGGCCTCACCGCCGTGGGTGACCCAGGCCTTCTCCCCGGTCAGCACGTAGTCCTCGCCGTCGCGCACCGCCGTGGTCCGCATCGCGGCCGGGTCGGAGCCGGCGTGCGGCTCGGACAGGCAGTAGGCGCCCAGCAGCTCGCCACCGAGCATGTCCGGCAGCAGCCGCTGCTTCTGCTCGTCGGTGCCCCGGGTGACCAGGCCGAAGCAGGACAGCCCGTGCACGCTGACGCCGACGCCGACGCCGGCCCACACGGCGCTGATCTCCTCCAGCACCTGCAGGTAGACCTCGTAGGGCTGCTCCCCGCCGCCGAACTCCTCGGCGTAGGGCAGGCCGAGCAGCCCGGCCCGGCCCAGGGTGCGGAACACCTCGCGTGGGAACACCCCGTCCGCCTCGGCGGCCACCACCCGCGGAGCCAGCTCATCGCGGGCGATCTCCCGGGTGAGGGCGAGGAGGTCGGCGGCCTCCTGGGTGGGAACCAGACGCTGGACCGGCATGACGGGTACCTCTCATCAGTACTGCAGGACGGCGTGCAGTACAGAAGATAGCCTGTCGACGTGACCACGGCCAGGACGGCGACCCGCGGACCCGCGCGCCGCGAGGCGTTGCTGGACGAGCTGGTCGACCTGGTCCTCGCCGAGGGGTTCGCCGCCTTCACCCTGGACGAGCTGGCCCGCCGGCTGCACTGCTCCAAGTCCACGCTCTACGCCGTCGCCGGTAGCAAGGAGCAGCTGGTGGTGGCCGCTGTCCGCCGGTTCTTCGCGCGGGCCACCGTCGTCGTCGAGACCCGTGCCGCGGGGCCCGACGACGCCCGGCAGCGGATCGAGGCCTACCTACTGGCGGTCAGCGAGCAGCTCCGCCCGGCGGGCCCGGCCTTCTTCACCGACCTGGCCGCCTTCCCGCCGGCTGCCGAGGTCTACGCACACAACACCCGGACGGCGGCCCGCCGGGTGCAGCAGCTGGTCAGCGACGGTGTGGCCGCGGGGACCATCCGGCCGGTGCACGCCTCGTTCGTCGGGGCCGCGGTCGCCCAGGTGATGGGCGCGATCCACTCCGGGGCCATCACCGCCGCCACCGGCCTGGACGACGCCGCCGCCTACGCCGAGCTCGCCGCCCTCGTCGTCGCCGGCCTCCGCACCTGACCGTCGCGCCCAACCCCGGCCCCACGACGCCCCTACCGCCAAAGTCGCGAAAAACGCCGACTCCCAGGCGGCGAAAGTCGCGAAAAACGCCGACTTCCGGGCGGCGAAAGTCGCGAAAAACGCCGACTCCCAGGCGGCGAAAGTCGCGAGAAACGCCGGCTCTCGGGCGGCGAAAGTCGCGAAAAACGCCGGCTTCCGGGCGGCGAAAGTCGCGAAAAACGCCGGCTGGCGAACCAGCCGCCGGCCTCTCAGCTGCGCGGGGAGACCTCGCCCATCTCGCCCCAGCCGTCCTGCGCGACCTCGACGTTGACGATCTTCGGGGTCGCGGTCACCAGGTGGGACATCTCGTCGATCGCCTTCTGGAAGTGCGGCTCGGCCACGTGGGCCTCGCCCGCCGCCCCGTCCTGGAACGCCTCCAGCAGCACAAAGGTCATCGGCTCCTCCAGGCTGCGGGACCATTCGAAGAACACGTTGCCCGGCTCCGCGCGGACGGCGGCGGTGAACTCGGCGGTGACCCGCTCCCACTCCTCCAGCGCATCGGGGCGGACCGGGAACTTCACGGCGATGAAGATCATGCACCCATCGTCTCCGACAGCACGAGGCCCCGCCTCCCAGGGGGAGGCGGGGCCGGGTGACCTGCCGAAACGGCCCAGTTGCAGGGCCCCGCGGCGCGCGCAGCGTGTCGTGGGGGGCAATCGGGTCCTTCTACTGCTGCGGGCGCCCCGCACCCACCGGGTCGTCGGCAGGACGCGGCACCGGCGAACCGAGGTCGGCGGCCGTGTTGGCCCGCCCGGTCCGCTGCTGCACGGTGCGCGACGGGGTGGGCCCGTCGGCGATCCCGTCGCCGTCGATGTCCGGGGCCTGCTGGACGGTGAGCACGAAGTCGTCGCCGTGCTCGGTGAGCCCGTGCACGACCGCCTGCTCGACCGCCTCGGTGGCCACCACGCCACGCAGCACCATCGGGTCGCTGCGCAGGTCCTTGGCCAGCGAGATCGCCAGTCCGACCATGACGATCGCGAACGGCAGGGCCGCGATGATCGTCAGGTTCTGCAGGCCGGTGAGGGCCTCGTCACCGCCGACCAACAGCATGATCGCCGCGACCGCGCCCATCACCACGCCCCAGAAGACGACGACCCACTTGGAGGGCTCCAGGGTGCCGCGCTGGGACAGCGAACCCATCACGATGGAGGCGGCGTCGGCGCCGGAGACGAAGAAGATCGCCACCAGCACCATGACCAGCACAGTCGCCACGCTGGCCAGCGGGTACTGCTGGAGGACGCCGAACAGCTGGCCCTCGCTGGTCGACTGGCCGGCGACGTCCACCCCGCTCTGCTGGGCGGAGATGCCGGCCCCGCCGAAGACGGCGAACCAGACCAGGCTGACGACGCTGGGCACCAGCAGCACGCCGGTGACGAACTGACGGATGGTGCGGCCACGGCTGATCCGCGCGATGAAGAGCCCGACGAACGGCGTCCAGCTGATCCACCAGGCCCAGTAGAAGACCGTCCAGCCCTGCAGCCAGGTGGCCATGGCATCGCCACCGGAGGCCTCGGTGCGGGCGGCCATCTCGCCCAGGTCGGAGAAGTAGCTGCCGATCGCTCCCGGGATCAGGTTGAGGATCAGCACGGTCGGGCCGACGACGAACACGAAGACGGCGAGGATCAGCGCCAGCACCATGTTGATGTTGGACAGCCACTGGATGCCGCGTGAGATCCCCGACACCGCCGAGGCCACGAAGGCCATGGTCAGCACAGCGATGATGACGACCAAGAGGCCGTTGCCGACGCTGCCGGCCCAGCCCAGGATCTCCACGCCGGAGCCGATCTGCAGGGCACCGAGGCCCAGCGAGGCGGCCGACCCGAAGAGGGTGGCGAAGATGGCGAGGACGTCGATGACCTTGCCCGCCGGTCCGCTGGTGCGCTTCTCCCCGAACAGCGGGGCGAACGCCGCGCTGATCAGCTGCTTGCGGCCGCGCCGGAAGGTGCCGTAGGCGATGGCCAACCCGACGACGGCGTAGATGGCCCACGGGTGCAGCGACCAGTGGAAGAGCGTGGTGGCCATCGCGGTGGACACGGCATCGGGCGTCTCGGCCTCGACGGTGCCGGGCGGGGGCGACACGTAGTGCGACAGGGGCTCGCTGACGCCGAAGAACATCAGGCCGATGCCCATGCCGGCGCTGAACATCATCGCGATCCAGGAGACGGTCTTGAACTCCGGGCCCTCGTCGTCGCGGCCCAGCGGGATGCGGCCGTAGCGGGAGGCAGCCAGCCAGATGACGTAGACGACGAAGCCCGACGCGATGAGCACGAAGAACCAGCCCAGGTTGGACTCGATCCAGCTCAGCGCGCTGCCACTGGTGTTGCCCAGGCCCTGCGGTGCGGCGAAGCCCCAGGCGACGAAGCCCAGGGCGAGGACGGCGGCCACACCGAACACGATGGTGTCCAGGCGGCCGTTCTCGTCGGCGCGGGCCGGCGGTGGCTCGGCGATGGCGGGGTGCCCGCCGGCGCTCTCGGTCGGCCCAGTGGTGGGCTCTCGGTCGGTGGTGGTCACAGGCAGGCGTGGCGCACGGTCTCGGCGCCCCTCCGTTCACGCTCGGGGACAGGGGAGCGGACCCGTCCCCGGTCGAGAGCGGGACGGGACCGGCCACCCACCGTCCGCCCCTCGCGCCCCACAGCGCAAACCGAGAAGGGTCACAGCAACCATTTCGTGACGCGGCGACGCCCGCACCGCCGCTGCTGGGAGTCAGCCGTCCAACCGGCGCAGCAGGCCCGCCCGGATCGTCGGCCGGGAGCCGAAGACCAACAGGAACAGGGCCTCCCGGGCCAGCCGCTCGGCCGGGTGCCCACAGGAGACCGACCGGCTGCCCGTCGCGACTGCCAGCAGACCGGTGGCCCGGTGGGCCAGCGCGGCCGCCGCGGCCCGGGCGTCGGGCAGTTCGGCGGGGCCGGCGCCGTCCAACTGGACTCGGACGGCGGCCAGATCGGCCTCGAGGGCGGGGAGCTCGGCCAGCCGGGCGCACCGCGCGACCAGCCCGAGGGCGAGCGAGCCGTTGGTGCGCAGCCCCGCCGGGTCGCCGGCCTGCCACCGGGCGAGCGGGACCGAGCGGACCAGCCGGGCTGCCGGCACCCGGTGCCCCGCCAACCGGAGCTCGACCGTGGAGCTGGCCTGCACCGCGACCAGCTCCTGGGGGACGACGTCCAGCCCCGCACCCGCCACGGCGTCCACCAGCAGGAAGTGCACGACGTCGGCGGCGTCCCGGGCGGCGACCAGCACGACGTCGACGTGCCCCCAGCCGGTGACCCACGGGACCCCGCCGTCCAGCACGAGGACCTCCCCCTCCTGGCGGGCGGTGATCGCCGCCGGGCCGGGCCGGGTGGCAGCCAGCAGCGCGATGCCCGAGCGGACCCGGCCGCTGCACAGGTCGGTCAGGAACTCCGTGCGCAGCAGTGCCGGCGCCTCGGCGACCATCCCGGGGGCGAGCAGGTGCTGGAGCCAGATGAACGTCGTTGCCAGGTCCCCGCCCGCCAGCGCCTCCGCGACGGCGTCCACGGTGGCCCGGTCCGCGGCCAGCCCGCCGGACTCCACCGGACCGGTCAGTCCGTAGAGCCCGGCCGCGGCGAGGGCGTCGAGGTGGCTGGTCGGCACCTCACCGGCGGCGTCCACGGCCGCTGCGGCGGGGAACAGCAGGTCGTCGGCCAGTGCCCGCGCGCGGGCGACGATGTCGGACACCCGGCCATGCTCCCCCGGGCCCCGGGACGGCACACTGGGAGCCGATGGACGTCCTCGCGATCGCACCGCTGACCGACCTGTCGGACTGGGTCCGCGGCCGGGGTCTCGCCGTGCTGCTGATCGTGCTGGGCGCGGTGCTGCTGGCGCGTGTGGCGACCTGGGTCGGTGGCAAGGTCACCGCCCGGATCGACTCCAACGCCGCCGGTTCGGACGCCCTGGTGCGCTCCGAGGCCGCCAAGCACCGTCACTCGCTGACCCAGGTGCTGCAGTGGGTCGCCGTCGTCGTGATCTACACGGTCGCCACGGTCACCGGGCTGTCCACCCTGGGCCTGCCGGTGACCAGCCTGGTCGCGCCGGCCACCGTGCTCGGTGTCGGCCTGGGGTTCGGCGCCCAGCGGCTCGTGCAGGACGTGCTGGCCGGGTTCTTCCTGATCACCGAGCGGCAGTACGGCTTCGGCGACGTCGTCTCGATCAACGTCGCCCTCGGCGGTGACCCGGCCGAGGGGACCGTGGAGGACGTCACGCTGCGGATCACCCGGATGCGCTCGGTCGACGGCGAGGTGGTGATCGTCCCGAACGGCCAGATCGTCAAGGTCGTCAACCTCTCGCGCGACTGGGCCCGGGCGGTCATCGACGTGCCGGTGCCGGCGTCCACCGACGTCACACACGTGCAGGACGTCCTGCGCGTGGTCGGCGAGCAGGCCTTCGCCGACGAGCGGCTGCACCGGCTGCTGCTGGACACCCCCAGCGTCATGGGCGTCACCAGCCTGGGCCTGGAGGAGGTGAACGTGCGGATCGTCGCGCGCACCTTGCCCGGCAAGCAGTTCGACGTCGGTCGCGCCCTGCGGTCCCGGATCGCGCTGGCCTTCCGTCGGGAGGGCATCGTCGTCCAGCCGCAGCTGCCGGAGGAGCCCGTGACCAGCCACGACCCGCGGGTGGTCCCGTCGTGACCGACGCCTCCGGGCGCCAGCCGACGACGCCGGTGCCCATGCTGGCCACCGAGCCGGTAGCCCGCCGGGCCCGGCTGTGGCCCCGGAGGGTGCCGGCCCGGATCGGCCGTGCCCGCACCTCCACGATCGTGCTGGTCGTGCTGTTCGTGGGCTTCTTCGTGCTGTGGGTCGGCGTCCGCCCGGAGAACACGAACGGCGTGCCCTCCACCCCCGCGAGTACGACCACCTCGGTGGAGCAGCCCGCGACCACCACGGAGGCCCCGGCGACGACGTCCGCGCCGGCCCCCACGTCGTCCACCGACGAGTCGACGACGACCCCGCAGACGACGACCCGGACCACGACCACCGCGCCGACCACCACCGACGAGGACCAGCCGACGACGACCACGTCGAGCAGCCCGGAGCGGACGTCGGCCGAGCCCACGACCACCCGGGCCCCGGCGACCACGGCGCCGGCCCCGACCTCGGCGGCCGACCCGACCGGCTAGTCGTCCTGCTCGGACAGGTCGGTGCGTGCACGTGCTGCTCGTGGGTGAGGGGGCTGTGCTCGCTCACGGGTCAGAACCGGGTGACGACGGCGACGCCCGGTGTCCGGCCGATGTCGATCAGCGCCTGCCCGGCCTGGTCCAGCGCCAATTCCCGGGTGACCAGGTCCTGCGGGCGCAGCCGGCCGGCGGCGATCAGCGCCAGCATCGCCGGGTAGTCGTGCGCGGCCATGCCGTGGCTGCCCAGCACGGCGAGCTCGCGGGCGACGACGAGCTCCATCGGCACCTCGGGGCGGCCCTGCTCGGGGGGCAGCAGCCCGACCTGGACGTGCCGGCCGCGCGGGCGCAGCGACCGGACCGAGGCCACGCAGGTCGCCGGCGAGCCCAGGCAGTCCAGCCCGACGTGCGCGCCCCCGCCGGTCAGCTCCACGCTGCCGGCCGGGTCTGCCAGCACGTGCTCGGCGCCCATCGCGGCGGCCAGCTCCCGGGCCCCGGGCGAGGGGTCGACGGCGACCACCCGCCCCCCGGCGGCGACCGCCACCTGCACGGCGGACAGCCCGACCCCGCCGCAGCCGAGCACGGCCACCCACTCCCCCGGTGCCACCCGGCCCACGCCGGTGACCGCCCGGAACGCGGTGGCGAACCGGCAGCCCAGGGCGGCGGCGGTGACGAACGGCAGGTCCTCGGGCAGCGCGACCAGGTTCACGTCGGCGCTGTCCAACGCGACGAGCTCCGCGAAGGAGCCCCAGTGGGTGAACCCGGGCTGGGTCTGGCGCAGGCACACCTGGTGGTCGCCGTCCCGGCACGGCGGGCACTGCCCGCAGGCGCAGACGAACGGCACGGTCACCCGGTCCCCGACCGACCAGCCGCGCACCCGGGCCCCGACGGCGGCCACCGTGCCGGCCAGCTCGTGCCCGGGCACGTGCGGCAGGACGACGTCGCCGTCGTGGCCGGACCAGCCGTGCCAGTCGCTGCGGCAGACGCCGGTGGCGCCCACCTCGACCACGACGCCGTCCGGCGCGGGGGTGGGGTCGGGCACCTCGCGGACGGTCAGTGGACCGCCGAACTCCTCGAACACCAGGGCACGCACGGGCCCAGCCTGCTCGATGTCAGATCGAGCGCGGGCCGGGGGGCCGCATGCCGCTCGACGTCACGTCGAGCGCACGCGCGGCCCGTCAGGAGGTGACGGGGCGCCGCTCGGCGTCGGCCCGGGCGCGGGCGGCGCGGGCGCGTGCCTCGAGGGCGATCGCCTCGGCCTCGGCGGCCTCCCGCTCGAGGTCGGCGGGGTCGACCGGGACGACGGGCGCCGGCGCTGCCGAGGAGGACGCGGCGCGGGCGTCGTCGTCGTCCTTCATGCCGCCCATCTCGCCCTTGAAGATCCGGAGCGAGCGCCCCAGCGAGCGGGACGCGTCGGGCAGCTTCTTGTAGCCGAAGAGCAGGAAGACCGCGAGGACGATCAGCGCGATCTCGGATGGACCCAGGTTCATGGGCCCAGGATGGACCAGGTTCCTCTGGAGTGGCTAGACATCAGCTGTCGACGAACCGGCGGAGCAGCCGGGCCAACTCGGCGCGCTCGCCGGCCGGGATGCGGTCCAGCGCCGCGCGGGAGTCCGCGGCGCGGGCGGTGGCCACCTCGTCGAGCACCCGGCCGCCCTCCGCGGTGAGCCGCACGAGCACAGCGCGGCGGTCGGTGGGGTCGGGCACCCGCTCGACCAGGCCGCGCTCGGCCAGCCCGTCGACGACCTCGGTGGCCGAGCGGGGGGCGATCCGCAGCCCCTCGGCCAGGGCGGACAGCCGCAGCCCGTCGGCCCGGCCGACGACGCCGAGGGCCCGCGACTGGTGCGGGGACAGGCCCCAGGGCTCGAGCACCTCGCGCCAGCGACCGCGCAGCTGACGGGCGGCCCGGACGATCAGCTCGCCGACGTCGTCCGGGTCGTGGTGGCGGTCTCCGGGCCGGTGGTCGTGCACGACGGGAATGCTAGCGCGCTCCGTGTTGCTCCCTCACCGTGAGGTAACCTCAGCAACAGCCCGACAGAAGGGGGACGTGGATGCCACGCCCGGACACCAGCCGGCCAGACCCGGCAGACAAGACCCAGCTCGAGCGCTCCCCCGTGTCGCTGCGACGCGTCCTGGCGCTCTTCGGCCCGTACCGGCTCCAGGTCGGCATCGTCATGGCGCTGATCGTGCTCAGCTCACTGATCGCCCTGGCCACGCCGTTCTTGGTCCGCGCCATCATCGACGATGCCCTCCCGCACTCCGACGTCCGGCTGCTCGCCTGGGCCGTCGCCGGCATGGTTGCCGTCGCGGCGGCCACCTCGCTGCTCGGCGTCGTCCAGACCTGGCTGTCGACCACGGTCGGCCAGCGGGTCATGCACGGCCTACGCACCGCCGTCTTCAGCCACCTGCAGCGCCAGTCGCTGGGCTTCTTCACCCGCACCCGCGGCGGTGAGGTGCAGTCCCGGCTGACCAACGACATCGGCGGCATGCAGTCCGTCGTCACCTCCACGGCCACCTCGCTGGCCTCCAACGCCACCACCGTCGTCGGCACCGCGGTCGCCATGGCCGCGCTGAGCTGGCGGCTGTCGCTGCTCTCCCTCGTCGTCCTCCCGCCGGCCATCTGGCTGACCCGCCGGGTCGCGCTGATGCGCCGCGAGGTCACCGGGGAGCGCCAGCGCCGGATGGCGGACATGCAGACCCAGGTGGAGGAGGGGCTGTCGATCTCCGGCGTCCAGCTCGGCAAGACCCTGGGCACCGGCCCGGCGCAGTCGCAGCGGTTCGCCCGCACGTCCCAGGAGCTGGTCGCCCTCGAGGTCCGCTCCCAGCTGGCCGGCCGCTGGCGGATGGCCTCGATGAGCATCGTCTTCGCCGGCATCCCCGCACTGATCTACCTCTTCGCCGGGCTGCCCGCGACGTCGGGCGGGATGACGATCGGCACGCTGGTCGCCTTCACCGCCCTGCAGGGAACGCTCTTCCGTCCGCTGATGGGCCTGCTCGACGTCGGCGTCCAGCTGACCAGCTCGATGGCGCTGTTCAGCCGGGTCTTCGAGTACCTGGACCTGCCCGTGGACATCGCCGACCCGGCCAGCCCGGTCGCGCTGCCCGCCGTCCGCGGCGAGGTCCAGCTGGAGCACGTGGGCTTCGCCTACCCCGACGGCGGGCGGCCCGCGCTGACCGACGTCGACCTGCTCGTCCCGGCCGGCACCACGCTGGCCCTGGTCGGTGAGACCGGCTCGGGCAAGTCCACGCTGGCCTCGTTGGTGTCCCGGCTCAACGACGTCACCGCCGGCCGGGTGACCATCGACGGCGTCGACGTCCGCGACCTGTCGCTGGCCGAGCTGGCCCGGGTGGTCGGCGTGGTCAGCCAGGAGACCTACCTGCTGCACACCACGATCCGGGAAAACCTGCGGTACGCCAAGCCCGAGGCCACCGACGACGAGATCGAGGACGCCGCCCGCCGGGCTCAGGTGCACCAGGTGATCGCGGCCCTGCCCGACGGCTACGACACCCTGGTGGGCGCCCGTGGCCACCGCTTCTCCGGTGGGGAGAAGCAGCGGTTGGCGATCGCCCGCACGCTGCTGCGCGACCCCCGGGTGCTGGTCCTCGACGAGGCCACCAGCGCGCTGGACAACGAGACCGAGCGCGCCGTGCAGGCCGCCCTGAACGAGGTGGCCCGCGGCCGGACGACGATCACCATCGCGCACCGGCTGTCCACCGTCCGGGACGCCGACACGATCGCGGTGCTCTCCCACGGCCGGGTCGTCGAGCAGGGCACGCACGACGAGCTGGTGGCCCGGGGCGGCCGGTACGCGGCCCTGGCCGGCTCTGCCCCGGTCGGCGCCCCGGTCGGCGTCCCGGTCGGCGTCCCGGCCTGAGCGCACGCCGGGATGACCAACCCCACATGACGCACGGCGCCGGGACGTCTTAGGATCGGTGCGGCTCACGAGAGGCAGCGACAAGCACCTGGCTGGCTGCCCGGCAACCGCTACTCCGTCTGCGGTGCTCCAGGGGAAGAGCCGGTGTGGGCGGCGTCCGCCGTCCACGCAACCGACGGAGAGCCCGTACGCCCGGGCCCTCCCGACACCCAGGAGGACGTGGCGCATGACCGACCCCAGCGGCTGGAGCTTCGAGACCCGGCAGATCCACGCCGGATCGAGCCCGGACCCCAGCACCGGCGCCCGCGCGCTGCCCATCTACGCGACGACGAGCTACCAGTTCCGCGACAGCCAGCACGCCGCGGATCTTTTCGCCCTCGCCGAGATGGGCAACATCTACACCCGGATCATGAACCCCACGACGGACGCCCTGGAGCAACGGGTGGCCTCGTTGGAGGGTGGCGTGGCGGCCCTCGCGGTGTCCTCCGGCATGGCCGCGGAGACGCTGGCGATCCTCAACCTCGCCGAGGCCGGCGACCACGTGGTGGCGTCGGCATCGCTCTACGGCGGCACGTACAACCTGCTGCACCACACGCTGCCCAAGATGGGCATCACGGTGTCCTTCGTCGAGGACCCCGACGACCCGCAGGCCTGGCAGGCCCTGATCCAGGACAACACCAAGGCCTGCTACGCCGAGACCATCGGCAACCCCAAGGGCGACGTGCTGGACATCGCCGCGGTCAGCGAGGTCGCGCACCGCAACGGCGTGCCGCTGATCGTGGACAACACGGTGGCCACGCCGTTCCTGATCCGGCCGATCGAGTTCGGTGCCGACGTCGTCGTGCACTCGGCGACGAAGTACCTGGGTGGGCACGGCACCGTCGTCGCCGGCGTGATCGTCGACAGCGGCAACTTCGACTGGCGTGCGGGCAAGCACCCCGGCTTCACCACCCCGGACCCGACGTACCACGGCGTGGTCTATGCCGACCTCGGTGCGCCGGCGTTCGCGCTCAAGGCCCGGGTCCAGCTGCTGCGCGACCTCGGGCCGGCCATCTCGCCATTCAACGCCTTCCTCGTGGTGCAGGGCATCGAGACCCTGTCGCTGCGGATGGAGCGGCACGTGGCCAACGCCCAGCGGGTGGCCGAGTGGCTGGAGGCGCGCGAGGAGGTGCAGGCGGTGCACTACGCCGGACTGCCCTCCTCCCGCTGGTACGAGGCCGGCCGGACGTACGCCCCCCAGGGCACCGGCGCCGTCCTGGCGTTCGAGATCGTCGGCGGCGTCGACGCCGGCAAGGCGTTCGTGGAGGCCCTCGAGCTGCACAGCCACGTGGCCAACATCGGCGACGTGCGCAGCCTGGTCATCCACCCCGCGTCCACCACGCACAGCCAGCTGACCCCCGAGGAGCAGCTGACCACCGGCGTCACCCCGGGCCTGGTCCGCCTGGCCGTCGGCCTGGAGGGGATCGAGGACATCCTCGCCGACCTCGACGCCGGTTTCCGCGCGGCGAAGGACTGAGCGGCGTGACGGGGGTCCGGGAGGTCGCCCCGAGCGGCACCCGGCCCCCCGTCACGGAGCCGGTCACCCGCTCCGGAGGCTGGGTCGAGGGCGACCCGGTCGGGAGCCGGCGGTTCCTGGACCTCGGGTCCTTGGACACCGAACGCGGGGGACAGCTCCCTGCGGTGCGGGTGGCCTACGAGACATGGGGGACGCTCGCTCCCGACGGGAGCAACGCCGTGCTGGTCGAGCACGCCCTCACCGGCGACAGCCACGTGGTCGGTGCCACCGGTCCCGGCCAGCCCACCCCGGGCTGGTGGGACGGCCTCATCGCCGACGGCGCCCCACTGGACCCGGCCGAGCACTTCGTGGTCTGCGCGAACGTGCTCGGCGGCTGCCAGGGCACCACCGGCCCGTCGTCCCCGGCGCCGGACGGGCGCCCGTGGGGCTCCCGGTTCCCGGAGGTCACCATCGGCGACCAGGTCGCGGTGGAGGCCCGGCTGTCCGATGCGCTCGGCGTCGACACCTGGTCGGCGGTCATCGGTGGCTCGATGGGCGGCATGCGGACGCTGGAGTGGGCGGTCGCCCACCCGCACAGGGTGCGACGGCTGTTCTTCCTGGCCTCGGGCGCGGTGGCCACCGCCGACCAGATCGGCACCCAGGCGACGCAGCAGGGCGCCGTCACCTCCGACCCGCGCTGGGCCGGTGGCGACTACGCGGCGGGTGAGGGCCCGGTCACCGGGCTCGGCATCGCCCGCCGGATCGCGCACCTGACCTACCGCAGCGCCGAGGAGCTGGACTCCCGGTTCGCCAACACCGTGCAGCCCGACGGCCGGTTCGCCGTCGGCAGCTACCTGGACCACCACGCGGACAAGCTGGCTCGCCGGTTCGACGCCGGCAGCTACGTCGTCCTCACCCAGGCGATGAACAGCTGGGACGTGGGCCGGGGTCGCGGGGGCGTCGAGGCCGCGCTGTCCCGGGTCACCGCGCGGGCCGTGGTCGCCGGCATCGACTCCGATCGGCTCTACCGGATCGCGGAGCAGCAGCGGGTGGCCGACGCACTCGGCGTCCCGCTGCGGGTGGTGGCCTCCCCCTACGGACATGACGGCTTCCTGGTCGAGGTCGACGCCGTCGGCGCCCTGGTGCGGGAGCTGCTGGCTGATCCGGCCGGGGGTCTACGGCCGGTCCGTTGAGCACTCCCCTCCCCAGGACCACTCCTCCCCGTATCCGCTGTGGTCTGGTTCGCGAGGGGGGACGCCGCGGGGCAGCCGTCGGCGGGCGGGAGAGGTGGTCACCTCAGGCAGGTCGGCCGCGGCGCCCGCCCCGTGATGCTCATCCGAGGATCACCGACAGTGCCCCCGAGCCGTACCCGGCAACGGACACGGACAGGTCGATCCGGTTGGTCGAGGCGGTGAGCGCGGCGACGTCGCCCGGCAGGACCTCACCGGGGGCGTGCAGCCGGTCCAGCTTGGAGTGCGTGACGCCGCCGGCGTTCAGCAACGCGGCGGCCACGTTGACCACCTCGTGCAGCACCTCCAGATGCATCTCGGACAGCTCGCCCTCCTCGATGGCGTCCTCGAGGCCGCCCTTGGGCAGCAGCGCGAGAGCACCGGCGCACCAGGCGGCCAGCGACAGGTCGACCAGGCAGATCGCGGTCACCCGCGATGCCGGGTCGATGTAGACGGCCACCGCGGCCGGCCGCGACGGCGTGGGGGTGACCGGCGCGCCGGGGCCCACCGTCACGTCCCGGCCGAGCAGGCCCTCGAGCAGGTCGCGAACGTCCTTGGGCGTGGGCAGCGCGGTGGCCACGGCCGACGTCACGCCAGGACCCCCTCGAGCTGGTCACGGAAGGTGTCCGCGGTGAAGGGCTTGGCGATGAGGAACAGCGCGCCGGCCTCGGTGGCGATCTCGCGCATCTCCGGCGAGCCCTCCGAGGTGACGAAGCCGAACGGGACGGCCGAGCCCCGGGCGCGCAGTGCACGCAGGCACTCGATGCCGGTCATCTCGGGCATGTTCCAGTCCGACAGGACCAGGTCCGGCGTCTCGTCGGCGACCTTCTCGAGGGCGTCGCGGCCATCGACGGCCTCGACGACGTCCACGTCGTCGTAACCGGCCTGGCGCAGGGTGCGGATGACGATCTGCCGCATGACGCGGCTGTCGTCGGCGACCAGGATCTTCACTGCAGGACCTCCGTGGTGACGTGCTCAGGGGCCTCCGTGGCGCCCTGGACGGTGATGGTGAGCGGGTGGCCGCGCCAGCTGGCGGCGACCGTCGAGCTGTCGGGACCGGCGGCCGGCGGGGTGCCGGTCTCCGGCAGGCCGAGCGCCGAGGGACCCGGGAGCAGGGACTTCACGTTCCCGCCCAGGATGTTGGCCAGCTCGCGGAGCACGTCGTCGACGTCCTCGACCTCCGGCTCATCGCCGGGCCCGAGCCGCAGGACGGCGCGAGCCAGGTCGTCGGTGGCTGTGGTGCTGCAGGTGAGCACCACCGCGCCGTTCCACGGCCCGGTGACGGTCACCCACGCGCTGAGCCCGTCGGGGCCCGCGATCGGGCCGCCGCCAGGGACGAGCACCTCGTCGGCGCCGACCAACGCCGTCCACACCTCGTCGGCGACGCTGGTGACGGTCCCCGGGTCGACCAGGGTGTCGATCGCGGCGGTCACACCGGCACCCCGGCCGGGGTCGGCAGCAGGCCCAGCAGGCCCAGCTTGTCGGCGAACGCGTCGGCGGTGAACGGCTTGATGACGTATTCGTGCGCACCGGCGGCCAGCGCCCGGACGATCTGACCGTGCTCGCTCTCGGTGGTCACCATCATCAGCGTCACCGCCCGCCAGGCCGGGTTGGCCCGGACGGCGGAGACGAACTGCAGCCCGTCCATCACCGGCATGTTCCAGTCGATGCAGGCCAGGTCGGGGATCCAGCCCTCCTCGAGGACGTCCAGGGCCTCCCGGCCGTGGCCCGCGGGACGCGTCTCGTACCCGAGGCCCTCCAGGATCGAGCCGACGATCCGGCGCATGGTGCGGGAGTCGTCGATCACCAGCGCTCGCATGTCACGTGCCTCTCGTCGGTCGGTAGGCGGAGCCGCGGCCACAGGGGACCCGCTCCCAGGTGTCGTCGACACCGAGGGTCGTCTCGGCTGCGCCCAGGAAGAGCCAGCCGTCCGGGCGCATCAGCTGACGCACCCGGTGCAGCACGTCCCGCTTCGTCGCGGGATCGAAGTAGATGAGGACGTTGCGCAGGTAGACGACGTCGAACGGGCCGAGCCGGGGCATGGGCGCGGCGAGGTTCAGCTCCGAGGCGGTCACCATCTGGCGCAGGGCCGGGGCGACCTCCCACTCCGAGCCGCTCCGGGTGAAGTGCCGGACCAGCAGCGAGGCGGGTAGTCCGCGGTTGACCTCCAACTGGCTGAACCGGCCGGCACGGGTGCGCGCGACCATGTCCCGGGAGAGGTCGGTGGCGGTGATCCGGACGCGCGAGGCGGCATTGGGCAGCGAGTCGGCCAGCAGCATGGCGACCGTGTAGGCCTCCTGCCCGCTGGAACACGCGGCCGACCAGATGCGCAGCTCCTCGCCCGGCCGGCGGGCGGCCTGCAGCGCGGGGACGACGGTGCTGGTCAGCGCGGTGAACGGGTCGCCGTCACGGAACCAGGAGGTCTCGTTGGTGGTGAGCGCCTCGACGATCCGGCGGTTGGTGGCGAGGTCGGGGCGGCTGCGGACACGGTCGACGAGCTCGGAGACGCTGACCATGCCCAGCTGGCGGGCCACCGGCAGCAGCCGGGCCTCCACCAGGTACTCCTTGCCCGGCGCGAGCACGATGGCGGACTCGCGGCGGACGAGCTGACAGACCCAGTCGAACCCGAGCGGGCTCAGGGCCGTCGTCGCGGCGGTCATGCGCGGACCCCGGCCAGCGCGGCGCGGCGGTGGGCGACGGCCCGGAGCACGGTCTCGGCGACCCGGTCCAGCGGCACCACCTCGTCGGCGTGCCCGGCCTGCACGACGGACCCGGGCATGCCCCAGACGACCGAGCTGGCCTGGTCCTGGGCGATGACCGTGCCACCGGAGGCCCGGACGACACCGGTGCCGACCCGGCCGTCCGAGCCCATCCCGGTGAGGACGACCGACAGCACCGCGCCGTCGTAGGCGGCGACCGCGGAGCGGAAGAGCACGTCGACCGCGGGCCGGCAGAAGTTCTCCGGCGGGCCCTGGTCCAGGTGGGTGCGGCGCAGGCCACCGACCGAGGTGACGGTCAGGTGGAAGTCCCCGGGGGCGATGTGCACGGTGCCCGGGCGCAGCGTGGTGCCGGCGACGGCCTCCACGACCTCCAGCTTCGACAACCGGTCCAGCCGACCGGCGAACTGCCTGGTGAAGACCGGCGGCATGTGCTGGACGACCAGCACGGGCAGCGGGAAGTCCGCCGGCAGCAACGGGACCACCCGGGTGAGCGCGTCCGGACCACCGGTCGAGGAGCCGATGACCAGGACGGCGGGGTCGCGGCGGGCACCCACGCGGGGTGCGGGCGGGCGGGGTGCGGGTACGGCAGCGGCGGGGACCAGGTGCGCCGGCAGGCCGACGGGACGGCCGGTGAGCACCTTGATCCGCGGGATCAGCTGCGCACGGACGCTCTCCCTGGACTGCCCGATGCTGCCCACGTTGGCGGGCTTGGTCACGTAGTCGTCCGCCCCGGCGGCGAGGGCGTCCAGGGTTGCGGTGGCACCGCGCTCGGTGAGCGTGGAGAACATGATGATCGGGACCCGGTTGCGGCCGGCGCGGATCGCCGCGACGGCCTCGATGCCGTTCATCTCCGGCATCTCGATGTCCATCGTGACCACGTCGGGCCGGAGGCTCTCGATCTTGGTCAGCGCGGCGCGGCCGTTGACGGCGGTGCCCACGACCTCGATGGTGGGGTCCTCGGAGAGCACATCGGTGACGATCTTGCGGACGACGACCGAATCGTCGACCACCAGGACCCTGATCGGCGGCGGCACGGCGTCCTCTGTTCTCTGCGGCGGGACCCAGGTCGGGTCCCGTGGGTGGTCTTTCGGCACGCGCGGGGTGTGTGTTGAGCCGGTGGCCCCACCCCTACGGGTGGTCTCGGGGGCCGGGCACGCCGGGCGGCGCGACCGGTGGGAGACCCGGCGGCGGGGCGCCGTGGGCGAGCTCCCAGGGGGCGCTGAGCTGGTCGAGTGCGGGTCCGTCGAGCAGGTCGCTCACGGCCACGCCCTGCACGACACCGGCGACGGCGTTCCACACCCCGTGGGACCCGTCGGCGGGGGTGAAGCCGCCGTCGGTGAACGCGCGGGCGGCGAGCAGCTGGGCCGCGGCCAGGGCGCGGGTGCGGCCGGAGACGTGCGCGGCCCAGGACGCGCCGTGCATGGCCGCGGCCCACGTACGCCGTCCCTCGTGCAGCTCGTCGACGGCGACCCGCCACCGGCCGCGGTCGAGCTCGGTGGCCCCGCCCAGCCGGTCGACCAGGTCGCGCAGGGCTGCCTCGGCCGGGCCGAGGTCGGGGTCCGGTGCCGGACCGACCACGTCGAGGGCGGCGGTGAGCGCCCGCCGGTCCCGGGGGGTGAGGGCCGCGGCGGACCAGCCCGCGAGTGCGGCGTCAGCCAGCACATCGGCGGCCAGCTCCCGGACGTCGGGGGCCACGTCGGCCACGGCGGCGGACTCCGGGCCGAGCACGTCGTCCCGGACCAGGCGTTCCAGGGACGCAGTGTCCCCGATCGTGCCCTCCTCGAGCAGGGTGATCAGCGCGGCGGCCCGGGTCTGCGGGTCCAGACCGGCACCGGCCGAACGCAGCGAAGGCACCCCGGCCGCGGCCAGCTCCCGCAGCTGACGGGACCGCACGGCCCAGCGGGCCCGCTGGGCCGGGGTGCCGGTGGCGACCGGGTGTGCGGCGGCGAGCCGGCGGAGGTGGGGTGCGTCGGCGCCCAGCCCGGTCAGCAGCACCCCGACGACGTCGCGCCCGGATGGGAGCCGGACCAGGTCGAAGCCGAGGGTCGCCGCGCTGACCAGCGAGTAGGGCACGGCGGGCTCAGTGGACGAAGCGCGCGACGGCGCTGCGCAGCTCGGTGGCCATCAGGGAGAGCTCCTGCACCGAGACCCGGGTGGCGCCGAGTGCCTCGGTGGTGGAGCCGGCCGCGGTCCAGACCCCGGTGATCGTGGTGGCGATCTCGGTGGACCCGGTCGCGGCCTCCGCCACCGAGCGGGACATCTCGTTGGTGGTCGCGGTCTGCTCCTCGACGGCCGAGGCGATGGTCAGTTGGTAGTCGTTGATCTGCCCGATCACCTCACCGATCCGACCGATCGCGGCCACCGCACCACCGGTGTCGGCCTGGATCGCCTCGACCCGACGGGCGATGTCCTCGGTCGCCCGGGCCGTCTCCTGGGCGAGTTCCTTGACCTCGTTGGCCACCACGGCGAAGCCCTTGCCGGCCTCGCCGGCCCGGGCCGCCTCGATGGTCGCGTTGAGGGCCAGCAGGTTGGTCTGCTCGGCGATCCCGCGGATGGTGCGGACGACGTCGCCGATCTTGCGGGAGCTGTCGCCCAGCCGGTGCACCGAGGCGTTGGTGGCCTCGGCCGCGCCGACGGCGGTGGCGGCCACCCGGACGGCCTCGTTGGCGTTCTGCGCGATCTCCCGGATCGACGCGCTCATCTGCTCGGCGCCCGCGGCCACGGTGGCCACATTGCGGGAGACCTCCTCGGCGGCGGTGGAGACCACGCCGGTGCGCGCCGAGGTGTCCTCGGCCGACGCCGCGATCTGGGCGGAGGAGGCGGACAGCTCCTGGGCGGCCACGGCGACCGCGTCGGCCGAGGTGTCCAGCTGGGCGACCAGCGCCCGGACCTCGGTGACGGCGGTGTCCAGCGCGGCACCGGTGCGGCCCACCTCGTCGCGACGGGTCAGCCCCGTCGTCCGGGTCAGGTCGCGCTCGCCGACGGCCTCGGCGACGGCGCGGATCCGGTCCAGCGGTCCGATCAGCGAGCGGGCCAGCAGCCAGGCCAGCAGGGCCGCCAGCACCACGCCGGCGATGCCCGCGGCGACCAGCAGTCGGACGGCCAGCGTCTGGGCCGCGGCCTGCTGGTCCTGCAGGCCGGCGAGCCGGTCCTGCGCGGAGGCCGCGATCTCGTCGGCGATGTCGAGCACGATCGTGTACCCCTCGCCGGCGTCGCCGCCGTTGATCGAGGTCTGGGCGGTGGCAAGGCCCTCGCGGGTGCCGGGCCGGACCCATTCCACGACCTGGTCGTCCCAGCCGAAGTAGCTGTCCCAGGCCGGACGGAGCTGAGCGAACGCAGCCAGCTCGGCCGGGCTCATCGCGCTGGTGTCCACGGTGTCCAGCCAGGCGTAGACCGAGGCCTTGCTGGCCAGGAAGCCCGCCCGGTTGTAGGAGTCGTCGCCCAGCGCGGCCTCGGGGCCGAACGCGGCGACGTCAGCGATCACGAAGCCCTGCCAGCCGGTGGCGTCGGCGATCTGGAAGCGCATCGTCTCGGCGTCCCGGACCACGCCGTCGACTGCGGAGACCTGCTGGGAGAGGTCGCGCTGCTCGCCGACGGCGACCACGCCGGCGACGGCGCAGCCCACGACGAGCAGCCCGACGCCGCCGAAGGCCAGGGTCAGCCGGGCCCGCAGACCGAGGTCCGCCAGACCGCGGCGGGGGTTCACCACGTGAAACGCCCGACCGTGGTGCGCAGGTCCGACGCCATCCGGGACAGCTCGCCGACCGCGACCCGGGTCTGGCCCAGGGCCTGGGTCGTGGAGTCCGCGGCGGCGGAGACGCCGGTGATGTTGGCGGCGATCTCGGTCGACCCACCGGCGGCCTCGGCAACCGAGCGGGACATCTCGTTGGTCGTAGCCGTCTGCTCCTCGACCGCGGAGGCGATGGTCAGTTGGTAGTCGTTGATCTGCCCGATCACCTCACCGATCCGACCGATCGCGGCCACCGCACCACCGGTGTCGGCCTGGATGGCCTCCACCCGACGGACGATGTCCTCGGTCGCCCGGGCCGTCTCCTGAGCCAGCTCCTTCACCTCGTTGGCCACTACGGCGAAGCCCTTGCCGGCCTCCCCGGCCCGGGCAGCCTCGATGGTCGCGTTCAGCGCCAACAGGTTGGTCTGCTCGGCGATCGAGGTGATGGTGCGGACCACGTCCCCGATCTCCTTGGACGAGACACCCAGCTTCAGGATCGTGGCGTTGGTGGACTCGGCCTCGGTGACCGCACCGGCCGCGACCCGGGCAGCCTCGTTGGCGTTCTGCGCGATCTCCCGGATCGAGGCGGACATCTCCTCAGCCCCGGCGGCGACCGTCGCGACACTGCGGGACACCTCATCCGCGGCACCGGAGACGACCCCGGACTGCACCGACGTCTCCTCCGCCGACGCCGAGATCTGCGCCGAGGACGCCGACAACTCCTCACTGGAGGCAGCCACCGCAGCCGCAGAAGCGTCCACCAGGGCCAGGGCTTCGCCCAGGCTGCCGGCCGCCTCGTTGAGGGCCGCGGCCATCTGGCCGACCTCGTTGTGTCCCCGGATGTCGACGCGGGCTGACAGGTCGTTGCGAGCCATCTGCTGCAGTCCGTCGCGCACCTGCCGGACCCCGCCCACGATGCTGCGCGCCGTGGAGACCCCGACCACCACGGCCAGCAGCAGGATCCCGGCCGCCACTGCCAGGACCGTGGTCCGGGTCGAGCCCTGCACTGCGGTGCGCTCGACGGCCAGGTCGGCCACCCGGCCGTCGACCGACGCGACCAGGTCGTCCATGCCGCCGGCGACGACGTAGTAGATGTCCCACTTGTCCCCGGTGGAGACTGCGTCGCCGGCGTCGAGCTGCCCCGCTGCCCACAGGCGCAGGATGTCCTCGTTGAAGGCCGCCATCGTCGGCCAGTTCTCCTCGATGACCGTCAGGGCCGCCCGCCCGTCGTCGGTCAGGTCGCCCCGGTCGATGTCGAAGAGCTTCTCGAACTCGGCCACCGCGGCCCGGTAGGTCGTCACGTTGTCCCCGGCCGGGTCGGCTGCGACCGCCCCGCCGTCCACCCGTGCCCGCCAAGCGGTGATGTTCTGCCAGTTGGTGGCCCACAGCAGCTGGTACTTGGCGTCCTGGACGTCGTCCTGGACGGCGGTGGCCTGTTGCATCTGCTCGTCGAGGCCCGCGATGCGCTCCTGCCCGGCGATCGCGAACCCGCCCAGCGCGGCCAGTCCGACGGCGCACAGCGCGGCCAGTGCGCCGATCTTGGTGGCGATGCCACGGTCGGACCACCAGCGGTCGAGGGTGGTGCGGGGGTGGTCAGGGCGGTCGGACATGGTGCTCCTCGTCGAGTCGGTCGTGGGTACACAGGTCGGAGTGGGGCGGGGCGGCCCTTCCGACGGCGTTCAGTAGGTGAAGCGGCCCACCGTGGTGCGCAGGTCGGCGGCCATCCGGGACAGCTCGTCGACCGCGACCCGGGTCTGACCCAGGGCCTGGGTGGCGGTGGCGGCGCTGACGCCCATGACGTTCTGCTTGTGAAGGCGGGTCGTGCGGTCAGCGGCGGTCTCGGCGGAGGCCAGACCGAGCACGCCGATGGAGACGGCCACCAGGGCGGCGACGGTCACGGCGGTGAGGACCTTGACGCGGACACCGAGGTCTCCCCACCAGCGAGCGGGCCCCTGGCGGGTCGGGGCGGAGGTGCTCATCGGACTCCTCTGAGGGGCTGTGCGGCGACGGCCGGCGGCGGCGACGTCACCGGTGGAGACCGCGGGGGCGCTGGGCTGGCCCCGGGACGTGCGGGACCTGCTCGGGGTGCGGGGCACAGCGAGCGGTGCTGACCGGTCGCTGCGCGGACCGGTGCGGGGGGCGGGGCTCAGGCGGCGACGGCGCGGGCGACGTCCAGGGCCAGCAGCAGCCGCCCGTCCAGCTTGTAGGCCCCCCGGATCAGCTCGCGGGCGCGGCCGTCCAGGGTGTCCGGCGGCTGCTCGAAGTCCGCGGCGTCCACGTGCACGACGTCGGCGATGCCGTCGACCAGGAAGCTGACGGCCTCGCCGTGCATCCGCACGACGATGACCACGGACTCCGAGCCCTCCGGGCGGGCCGGGCGACCGAGCCGCTCGCGCAGCTCGATCGCGGTGACGACCTGGCCGCGCAGGTTGATCAGCCCGGCGACCGCCGGCGGGGCCAGCGGCACCCGGGTGAGCTTCTGGGCCCGGAGCACCTCCTGCACGTGGGCGACTTCGACGCCGTACAGGTCCCCGTCCAGCCAGAACGTGGCCAGCTGCGTCGTGGGGGTGGTGGTGGGTGCGCTCATGTCAGACCGCCAGCAGACCGGTCGGGACGCCGTCGGCGTCGGTGTGGGTGGGGGCGTCGAAGGCGTAGAACGCGGGGTCCGCGGCGAGGATCGCGGCCCGGACGTCGAGCAGCTCGGTGACCGTGTCGCCGAACACCGCGGACCCGAGCAGGCCGGTGTCGTGGATGTCGGAGTGCAGGACCTCGGAGTCGTCGACGATGTCCAGGATCTCCTCGACCACGATGGCCACGGAGCGGTCCCGGTCGGCGTAGACGATCACCTCGAGGACGTCGCGGGCCGCCGTCTCCTCGCCGTACCCGTAGCCGGGCGAGGCGCCCAGGTGCCGGTCGAGCCGCACGATCGGCAGGATCGCGCCGCGGTACTGGACCACCTCGCGGGACCCGACCCGCTCGACGCTGGCCGCCTGCAGCTGCTCCAACCGGGTGACGGTGTCCAGCGGGATCGCGACCCGCCGTCCGCCGCCGATGGCGGCCAGCAGCATCCGCTGCCGCTCGGCCGGGGCGGCCGCCTGGGACTGAGCCTTCGACTGGGCGCGCTGCTCGGCCCGTTCCACGCTCTCGGCCCGCAGCGCCCGCCGAGCGAGCGCCTGCACGTCGAGGATGAGCGCCACCGTGCCGTCCCCCAGCACTGTTGCCCCGGAGTACAGCCCGATGGACTTCAGCTGGGCGCCGACTGCCTTCACGACGATCTCCTCGGTGTTGATGACCCGGTCCACGACCAGGCCGAAGCGACGGCCCTCGGACCGCAGGACGGCGATGACGACGTGCCCGTCGTGCCGCTCGGAGCTCGTGCCGAACACGTCGGCCAGCTGGACCAGCGGCAGCAGCTCGCCGCGCAGCCGGTAGACCCGGGCGCCACCGATCTCCTCGACCGCGGTGGCGGCCTTCTCGGCGTCCAGGCTGACCAGCTCCTGCAGGCTGACCTGCGGGATGGCATACCGGTCCCCGGCGCACTCGATCGTCAGCGCCGGCACGATCGCCAGCGTCAGCGGGATGCGCAGCCGGGTGCAGGTGCCCCGGCCGGCCTCGGACTCGATCTCGATGGTGCCGCCGATCGCCTCGATGTTGGTCTTGACCACGTCCATGCCGACCCCGCGGCCGGAGACGTTGGTGACCGCGGCGGCGGTGGAGAACCCGGGCGAGAAGATCAGCTGCAGGACATCGGAGTGGGTCATCCGGCTCAGCGACTCGGCGGTGATCAGGCCCCGCTCGACGGCCTTGGCCCCGACCCGGGCGGCGTCGATGCCAGCACCGTCGTCGGCGACCTCCACCACGACCTGGCCGGACTCGTGCCGGGCCCGCAGGCTCAGCACGCCGTCCCCGTGCTTGCCGGCGGCCCGTCGGGCCTCGGGAGTCTCGATCCCGTGGTCGACGGAGTTGCGGACCAGGTGGGTCAACGGGTCCTTGACCGCCTCGAGCAGCGTCTTGTCCAGCTCGGTCTCGTTGCCCTCCATCGCCAGCTTGACCGACTTGCCGCACTGCTGGCCCAGGTCTCGGACGACGCGGGGCAGCTTGGACCAGATGTGGTCGATGGGCTGCATGCGCGTCTTCATCACGCCCTCCTGCAGCTCGCTGGCGATCAGGTTCAGCCGCTGGGCGGCCCGGACCAGGTCCGTGTCGGACTGGCGCGAGACGTACTGCACGATCTGGTTGCGGGTCAGCACGAGCTCGCCGACCAGCTGCATGAGCGCGTCGAGCAGGTCGACGTCGACTCGGATGGTGGAGTCGGCGATCGCCCGGCGGCCGGGGGTCGGCTCGTCGTGGTGCTCGTCGGCAGCCGACACCGCGGCCGGCGGTGCGGGGGCGGGGGCGTCGGACCGGCGGACCGGGACCGCGTCCACCACCTCGGCGGCCTCGGCCAGCACGGCGCTGGCCTCAGCGGTGGCCAGCCCGGCCGGCAGGCCCTCCGGGAGGGCCTCGGCCACGGGGGCGTCGGCCGACCCGGCCGGGACCGGGATCTGCACGGGGGACTCGGTGGCGACCTGCAGCGGGACCTCGACAGCGACCTCGGCAGCGACCTCGACGGCCTCCATCGAGGAGACGATCGCGGCCACGGCCGGGGCGACGTCGACAGCGCCCTCGCTGCCGGCGGTCTCGATCGAGCCCAGCAGCGCGCGGACCGTGTCGACCATGGTCAGGAGTGCGTCGGTGCGGTGCGGTGTCAGCTCCAGGGCGCCGTCCCGCAGCCGGGACAGCATGTTCTCCCCGACGTGGGTGACCTCCTCCAACTTCCCGAAGGCCAGGAAGCCGCTGGTGCCCTTGATCGTGTGGATCGTCCGGAAGATGCTGGACAACCGCTCCCGGGACCCGGGGTCCTGCTCCAGGGCCACCAGGTCGCGGTCGAGCTGGTCCAGGTTCTCGTGGCTCTCCACGAGGAAGTCCTCGACGATGTCGTCCATACCGTCCACGCGTCACCGTCCTTGCCGTTGAGCGACGGCGGACGTGCTCCGCTGTCGGAGGCGGTTACGGCGCCACCGGCCGACTCTCAACCCGAAAAGGTGCAGCCGGTCCCGGCCCATTTCGCAGGCTGACCGGCGACCATTCCGGGAATGGTGGACGACGAGTCCCGACCGTCCCACGCACACCACGGTCACCACTCGCCCCAGGTCGACCCGGTCGCCACCGCAGCGACGTTTACGCAGCGCTCAATCAGCGGGTCAGGCCCTCGGACTCGCATCGCGCCCGGTCGCCCGTCCGTCGGTGTCGACACGGCAACTGCCGCGGAATGGTCACCCGACCGCCGGTGTCGACACGACGACGGGGCGGACGACGACCATTCCCGCACACTGCGGCGACCGTCACCAGATCGTTGTCCGGCTCTACGACATGACGCGTGGTGAGTTGCGCCGCGACACGACCTTCAGCCTGGCGTAGGAGTTGGGCCTGGGGCCTCACGATCCGTGTTCGACCAAGAGCACGAGCCGGAGGCCCCAGGTGAGTACGGACTGTAGAACGCTGCCCGCGGACAGACTCGGTGACGCGGCCGGTGATCTGGCCGGTCGCCTGCTCGGCCTTCCAGGCTTCGCTGTGCTCATGGTCGCTGACTACGGCGGCGAGATCGAGATGATGATCGAGACGACCGAGTCGGTAACCGGCTGCCCGCAGTGCGGAACGTTGGCGGTACTGCATGATCGGCGGGCGCGGCTGGTGCGTGACCTGCCCGTCGGTGGGCGCCCGGTGCAGTTGGTGTGGTTCAAGCGGGTGTGGCGCTGTGAGGACGAGCTCTGCTCGACGCGAACCTGGTCCGAGCGCAACCCGGCGATCCGGCCCCGTTCGGTGCTCACCGAGCGGGCCCGGGTGCAGGCCTGTCAGCGGGTCGGGCGGGACGCACACAACGTTGCTCAAGTCGCCGCTGACCTCGGGGTCGGCTGGGGCACGGTGATGCGGGCGGTGACCGAGTACGGGCAGAAGATCCTCGATCAGCAGTGGCTGCACACCGCCGTGCTCAAGCTCGGAGTGGACGAGACGGCGTTCCTGGCCGCGACCGCCAGCAGTCACACCCAGTTCGTCACCGGGCTGGTGGACCTGGCCCCGGCCACCGGCGGCCCGGCCCGGCTGCTCGATGTGGTGGAGGGCCGCTCGGGCAAGGTCGTCACCGACTGGCTGGACGAGCGTGGCACCGACTGGTGCGCTCAGGTCCAGGTCGCGGCGCTGGATCCCTTCCGTGGCTATGAGACGGCGCTGCGCGCCGGGCTGCCGGCCGCGACCGTGGTGCTGGATGCCTTCCACGCCATCAAGCTCGCCCAGACCGCCGTCGACGCGGTGCGCCGGCGGGTGCAGCAGGAACAGCTCGGGCACCGCGGCCGCAAGGACGACCCGCTCTACCGGATCCGCCGGGTCCTGCTGCGCGGCGCGGAGAACCTCACCGAGAAGGCCTACGGCCGGCTGCTGGCCGGACTGGCCGCCGGCGACTCGAACGACCAGATCGGCAAGACCTGGGTCGCCGCCCAGGAACTGCGCCACGTCTACGGCGCCCGCGATCTGGACCAGGCCCGCCGCCGGCTGCAGGTCTTCTACTGGGCCTGCGCCGACTCCGACGTCCCCGAGCTGCTCCGCCTGGCCCGCACCATCTCCGCCTGGGAGAACCAACTACTGGCCTACTTCACCACCGGCCGGACCAGCAACGGCCCCACCGAGGCCGTCAACCTGCTGATCAAGCGGATCAAGCGCGTCGGCTTCGGCTTCCGGAACTTCGCCAACTACAGACTGCGACTACTGCTGCACTGCGGCGTCACCTGGCACACTCCGGCCACAGCACGGATTCGAGGGCGCTCACCACGCTCAGTGTCGTAGAGCCCGTTGTCCGGCACCCGCGGACGACGGCGTCCTGCGCCCGGACCGGCGGCGTCCCCGACCGCCGTAGACTCGGGATCCCCGGCACGTCGGCCCACCTGGTCGCACTGCTGCCCGAGCCCGGGCACCAGCCGCCGGACACCGCCCGCACGACCCAGCACCGCCCCCGTCCGCGGGTGCGCCGGTGAGGACAGG
>JBBSVA010000027.1:0-37086 GCA_038233915.1 Mycobacteriales bacterium
CCCGAGGCGGGCGACTCTGCGTGAGGGGTGGACCCTTTCGTCACACGATCGGCTGGATGTCCACACAGGGTCACCGTTCAACTACAGAACGCCCTAACCTCTGGTCGCGACACCCCCCCCCGAGCCCCGGCATCCGCGTCGGACTCGTCTTCTCAGCACAACGCCACCCAGCCCCCGGCTGGAGACGGGAGTGCCGACGTGATGTCGGTCGTCGACCACGCCCCTGCCGTGCCCCGGGCGCCGCGGCTCCGCTGGCTCGCCGGCGGTGCCGTCGCCGTCCTCACGGTGGCCGCCGCCGGGCTGCTGAGCGCGGCCGGCCCTGCGCAGGCCGCGGCCACCGCGGTCCCGCTGGGCACGGCCCAGTCCTTCGCCGTCCTGGCTGGTGCCGGCATCACCAACACCGGCCCGACCACGCTGACCGGGGACACCGGGACCTTCCCGACCACGACGCTCACCGGCGGCGGTTCGATCACCCAGACCGGCACCGACCACGGCGGGGACGCCGTCACCCAGGGCGCCAAGGCCGACCTGGTCACCGCCTACGACGTGGCGGCCGGGCAGGGTCCGCAGAACCCGGTCCCGGCCGACCTCGCCGGCCTGACGCTGGTCCCCGGGGTCTACGCCCAGGCGTCCGCGTTGGAGCTGACCGGCACGGTCACCCTGGACGCCGGCGGCGACCCGTCGGCCGTCTTCGTCTTCCAGGCGGGCTCGACCCTGGTCACCGCCTCCAGCAGCGTCGTCGCCCTGACCGGTGGCGCGCAGGCCTGCAACGTCTTCTGGCAGGTCGGCAGCTCCACCACGCTGGGCACCGGCAGCGTCTTCCGGGGGAACGTGCTGGCGCTGACCTCGATCACCGCACAGACCACCGCGACGATCGAGGGCCGCCTGCTGGCCCGCAACGGCGCGGTCACCCTGGACTCCAACACGATCACCCGGCCGGCCTGCGTGACCACCCCGACCACCACCCCCGCCCCGGTGACGACGACGCCGGTCACCACGGCGCCGCCGACGACCACCACGGCCCCGTCGACGACGCCCGCACCGACCGGTCCCGCAGGCTCGGGGGCGACCACCTCGGGCACGTCGGGCGGCACCGGCGGCCCGGGGAGCACCGGCGGCACCGGCGGCCCGGGCGGCACCGGCGGCCCGGGGAGCACCGGCGGCACCGGCGGCCCGGGGAGCACCGGCCGCCCGGGCGCCGGGACCGGCGGCTTCGGCTCGTTCTCCCAGGTCGATCAGGTCCCCCGCGGCTCGGTGGACACCGGTGACGGGTCCGCCGCGACCGCCCGCCGGTGACGCTGCGCCACGCCGCCCTCGGGTTGGCGGCGCTGCTGCTCGTCGGCTGTGGCAGTGCGACCGCCCCGACGGCCACCGCCCCACCGGCCACCGCCCCGACGGCCACCGCCCCACCGGCCACCGCCCCGACGGCCACCGCCCCACCGGCCGCTGTCACGAGGACCGGGAGCGGGACCGTCCAGGTCACGGCGGCGGGCCCGGTCCTGGTCGCCTCCCAGCCCGTGCGGGTGCGGGTGCCCGCGATCGGGGTGGACTCCGAGCTGATGGACCTCGGTCTGCAGGCCGACGGCACCCTGGAGGTGCCGTCCGAGGGTTTCCCGGCCGGCTGGTTCACCGGCTCGCCCACCCCCGGCGAGCTCGGGCCCGCCGTGTTGGCCGGACACGTCGACTGGGCCGGCCGGCCCGGGGTGTTCGTCGACCTGGTGGACCTGGCCCCCGGTGACCGGGTGCTGGTCGACCGGGCCGACGGCAGCACCGCCGAGTTCGTCGTCACCGTCGTCGACCAGGTCGCCAAGGCCGACTTCCCCACCGCCGAGGTGTACGGCGACCTCGACCACGCCGGTCTCCGGTTGATCACCTGCGGCGGAGACTTCGACAGCTCGACCGGGGACTACCTGGACGACGTCGTCGTCTACGCCGACCTGGTCGGCTGACGCCCCCGATCCACGAGCAGCACCAAGCCGGTCCTGCCCCGCGGCACAGCCGGGTCGCCGAACCTCCTCGGCCCCGGCCGGCCAACCCACCGACGCCAGGGGCCCCCGTCCGCTGCGGACGTGGGCCCCTGGCGTGAGCAGGTGGTGCGCCTGGTCAGCGGCGGGCGAGCTGCCGTTCGCCGTTGGCGCCGGTCGAGTAGGGCAGCTGATAGTGCGCGAAGACCCTGGGCTCCTCGTCGGCGGTGAGCTCGCCGTCGGTGTCGATGTTCGGGGCGGCCTTGGCCAGGTCGCGGGGGTAGGACACCCGGATCTCCCGCGGGCCGACGGTGGCGTCCTTGAGCGGGACGAAGACGAGGCTCTTGCCGCCGATGAGGCCGCCGATCTCGACGCCGATGAACGAGGGCTGGTCGGACACCACGTCGACGTAGATCGACTCCAGGGTGCCGATCTTGTGGCCGTCGGGGTCGACGACGTTCTCGCCGCGCCAGTCGCGGATGTTGCCTGCCGGGATCATGTGTGTCCTCCGTCGTGCGGGGCTCCGGGGGCTCGGAGCGTGTCGGCGCGGGGGTGCCCACGATCGGTCGTGCGCAACCACCGAGGTGCTCCGAGTCACCTCGCACCCGGCTGTTGTGCCCTGGATCACATGAGAGTAGGACCGGGGCATGGGACGAGTCGAGGGCAAGGTCGCGCTGGTCACCGGAGCGGCACAGGGACAGGGACGCAGCCATGCGCTGGAGCTGGCGCGGGAGGGAGCCGATGTCATCGCCGTCGACGTCTGTGAGCAGCTAGACGGGATGCCGTACCCGATGGGCACCTGGGAGAAGCTGCAGGAGACGGTGCGCCAGGTCGAGGCGCTGGATCGGCGGATCGTCGCGGCCAAGGCCGACGTCCGGGATATGGACGCCCTGCAGGCCGCCGTGGACGACGGCGTCGCCCAGCTGGGCCGGCTGGACATCGTGGCCGCGAACGCCGGCATCGGGTCCAGCCCGCACCGGGCGCACGAGATAGACCGCGAGACCTGGAACCAGATGATCGACGTCAATCTGACCGGCGTCTGGCAGACCTGCAAGGCAGCGATCCCGCACCTGCTGGCCGGCGGTCGCGGCGGCGCGCTGGTACTGACCAGCTCGGCGGCCGGGTTGCAGGCCTACGCGAACATCGCGCACTACGTCTCGGCCAAGCACGGCGTCGTCGGGCTGATGCGCACGCTGGCCGTGGAGTACGCCCCCGACCGGATCCGGGTGAACTCGATCCACCCGACCCAGGTCGACACCGACATGATCATGAACGACGAGACGATGAAGGTGTTCGTACCGGGCAACCCGAACCCGACCCGTGAGGAGTTCGCGGTCGCCTCCGAGGCCATGAACGCGTTGCCGATCCCATGGGTCGAGTCCATCGACATCTCCAAGGCGCTGGTGTTCCTGGCCAGTGACGACGCCCGCTACATCACCGGCGTCCCGCTGCCCGTGGATGCCGGCTGCCTCGTGAAGTGAGGCCGCCGGGTGCGACCCCGGGGGGCCATGGTGCGAGCGGTCCCGGGTCTGCTGCGTGCTGCCCGACGCCTCGCCCGCGGGAATCCGGCTACAGATCCAGGGCGGCCGCGGCGAGCAGCAGGGCGACAGCGATGCCGAGGACGACCGGGACACCGCTGATGACGGTGCTGGATGGCAGAGCGAAACAGACGCCGGTGAGGATCGTCGCGGCCAGGGAGCACCGGTGGGCCAGGGTGGTGCGACCCCGGTGGTCGGCCGCAGGTGGTGTGTGGCGAGGTGCGGCCGTGCGATGGTGTCGCGTCCGCACGACGAGGACGAGACCGGTGCCGAGGGCCAGAGCCTGGACGCCGAGAACGGCGATCCCTCCACCGATGTTCGCGTCGACGGTGGGTTGCCGGAGAACCGCAGTCGCGCCGGCGTAGGCGACGGCCAAGGCCCCGGTGGCCACGAGTGCTCCCCACCGGCGGTGCATCCTGGGTTGTGCTGAGCTGGGGATCGTCACCGGTCCAGGATCAGGGTCGGCCGGTCCGCAAGCCTGCGGGCGACTACTCAACACGCCCGCCAAGGACGTCCTGCGTGCTGTCGTCTGCCGTCGACGGGGCGGCTGGTCACGCACAGCCGTGCACCACGGGGTGCTCTGGGCGATGGGCTGAGACCCTTCGGGGTCAGCAGCGGTCAAGCTGGGGGGCATGACGGAGTCCCTCCCGGCCCCGACGCCGGCCATGTCCCGGTTGGCTCCTGGCTTGACGCTGGCGGTTCTCCTGGGTGGTGTTGCCACCCTGGTGGGAACCGTGTGGCCCGGGTTGGGGGCACCCGTGGTCGCTGTGGTGACCGGGGTGCTGCTCAGCTCGGGCGTGCACCGCCGCCGGGTGCTGCTCGATCCGGGGCTCGTCCTGGCCAGGGGGAGACTGCTCCAAGTCGCCGTGGTGCTGCTCGGAGCGCAACTGTCCCTGCGGCAGGTCGCCGAGGTCGGGGTGTCGTCGCTGCCCGTCATGCTCGGCACCGTGGTCGTCTGCCTGCTGATGGCGTGGTTCATCGGGCGGGCTCTGCACGTCACCGGTGACCTGCGCACCCTCATCGGTGTCGGGACGGCCATCTGCGGCGCCTCGGCGATCGCGGCCGTGACCCCGACGATCCGCGCGAAGAACACGGACACGACCTACGCCATCTCCACGATCTTCCTCTTCAACCTGCTGGCGGTGCTGGTCTTCCCGCCGATCGGGCATGTTCTGGGGCTCGATCAGGAGGCGTTCGGACTCCTGGCCGGCACAGCCGTCAACGACACCTCGTCGGTCGTGGCCGCCGCCGCCAGTTACGGCACGGCCGCCGCGGACCACGCGGTGGTCGTCAAGCTGGTCCGGACGCTCATGATCATCCCCATCGTGCTCGTGCTGGCAGTGCTCGTGCGGCGTCGCAGCGACTGGGAAGAGGACGCAGGAGGGCGGCGTGGACGACTCGGCCGGGTGCTCGGCCTCATCCCGTGGTTCCTGGTCGGTTTCCTCGTCGTCGTCGTCGCGAACTCCCTGGGTCTCCTACCCGAGGCGACCCACGGACCGATCCGGCAGGTCGCGGTCTTCCTCATCGCGACCGCACTGGCGGCGATCGGGCTGTCGACCGACATCCGGGCGCTCCGCCGCACCGGGCCCCGCCCGATGGTGCTGGGACTGGTGCTGTGGATCGGAGTGACGGTCAGCAGTCTGCTGCTCATCGCGTGGACCTCGTGAGACGGCATTCGCGCCCGGGGACGAGAGCCGGCTGGGTGCTCCCCGGCGACTCGCGAGGTCGGGGGCGACCTGCTGGTGGGGCGACCTGTTGCTCGCCCCACCAGCGCGGTCAGCCGGCGGTGTTGCCCTGCACGGTGTCCCTGGACTGCTGGGCCTGGCCCTGTACGTCCGAGGCTGCCGACTGGCCCTGCTGCTTGACCGTCTCGGTGGCCTCCTGCGCGGTCCCCTTGATGGACTCGACGGCCTCCTGGGCAGCCGGCTTCAGCGCCTCACCGGCCTCCTGAGCCGCCTGCTTGGCCTGCTCGACCAGTGGCTGGCCGTGCTCCTTGGCAGCGCTCTCGGCCTGGGAGGCCAGCTGCTTCTCCTTCTCCGTGGTGGGGAGCAGGGAGGAGACGAGCCAGCCGACGCCGAAGGCGACGAGCCCGGCGGCAAGCGGGTTGCCCTGGGTCCGGCTCACCACGGCGTCCGGGGTGGAGCTGACGGCCCCGGCCGCACCCTGAGCGGCGCTGCGCACGGAGTCCCCTGCCGAGGACGCGGCATCGGAGACCGTCGAGGCGGCCCCGCCGGTGCTGCTGTCCTGGCCCATGACGCGGTGGCGCAGGGAGGCCGCCGCGTCCTTGGTCCTGGTGACGCGACGGTCGACCACGCGGGCGGGGTTGACCTTCTCGTTGAGGGCGTCCACGTCGTAGCTGAGGCCGGCGCGGGTGTCCTCGATCTGCTGACGGATGACGTCGGGATCGCTGCTGCTGGTCATGGGTGGAACCTCTTCCTTCAGGAGGGCCGCACGGCGCCGGGGACCTGCTGCAGGGTCTCCACCGTCCGCTCGGGCTTGGGGTTGACGGTCTTGAGCTGCTTGCGACCGAGGACGAAGAGGACGCCGGCGACGACGGCCCAGAGGACGCCGACGATGAGCGCGGCCCAGCCCTGGTCCATCACGTTGGACAGGCCCCACCACAGTGCGGTGCTGAGGAAGAGCACGGTGAGGTGTCCGGCGTAGCCGGCCCCACCGAGCATGCCGACGCCCTTGCCGGCCTTGGCGGCCTCGGCCTTGACCTCGGCCTTGGCGAGCTCGAGCTCTTGGCGCATCAGCGTGGACAGGTCCTTGCTGACCTCCCCGAGCAGCTGACCGACCGAGGTGTTGTCCACGTCGGGGTGGCCGTCAGCGGTCTGCGGGTGCCCGGACTGGACGTTCGGTGCCTGGTAGGGAGTGCTCATGCCCGGCCACCACCGAGGGGACGGTCGTCCCACGCGGGGTCGACGGCCGGGACCGCGGAGGGCACGGTGCCGTAGGCCGGGGGCACGGCGTCGTACTCGGTCTCGTAACCGGCGACAGGCGCGGTGGACGGCGCGTATCCGGCGGGGGGAGTGGCGAGGTCGGGGGTCTGGGCCAGCGGGGGTGCGGCGGCGTACCCAGCCGCACCGCCGGTGGCCGCGTCACCGGGCAGGTGGCCCGAGCCGGTGGTGACAGCGTGCGAGGCGTCGGCGGAGGAGTCGTTGTCGTCCTTGTGGGCGGACACCACGCCTCCGGTCAGCCGGCCGGCGAGGACCCCGGCCACGGCGGCACCGAGCAGGAACACCCCCGGACGGCGACGGGCGAAGGTGCGGACGTCGTCCAGCAGGTCGCCGGGCTCACGGTCGCGCAGGCGCCCGGCAAAGGACTCGACGGCGTCGGTGGCCTGGCCGATCAGGTCGTGGGCCGGGCCGGAGCCCTCCCCGCCGGTCATCCCGCGCATCTCCTCGGCCAGGGCGGTCAGGCTCTCGGCCGCCTTCTGCTGCCCGTTGCGGGCCTGCTCGGTGGCCTGGCTGCGGCCCTGGGCGAGCAGGTCCTGGGCCTGGCGCTTGGTCTCCTGGGTGACGTTCTGGGCCTGCTCGGCAGCGGTGCCGGCGACCTGCTTGCCCGCCTGGGCGGTGGTCTGCCCGACCGATCGGGCCTCGTCCTTCGCGACGTCCGTGGTGGACGCCGAGCCGGATGTCGAGGGTGTGTCGAGGGGGTACGTCATGTTTCCTCCTGGTGTCGGTGGTGGGGCACGCGCCGATGTGGCAGCGGTGTCGACGCGGGGGTCCGGACGTCGAGGGGAAGCGCCCCGACCTGGCTGGCTGGGCCGGACGGGGGCGACCCGCTTGCTGGAGTCGCTGCGCCAAGGCCCTGAGCTACCCGTGACCACCTGAGGTGCAAACGCAGCGCTGCCCACCGGCGATGGTGGAGGGGACGGCGACCTGGTGAGCAGCGTCGCGTCGCCGTCCCGACCCCGGGGCGTCCGGCTCAGCTGGGCCAGCCGGACAGGTCGTCGGGCACGTCGACGGCCTGGGCCCGCAGCGCCTCGATCGGCACCACCTCCAGCGCTTTCCGGTTCGTCGCGGCCAGCACCACCCCGGCCGGGGCGCCCGCCCGGTACGCCTGCAACCAGCGGGCGGCGACCACGCACCACCGGTCGCCCGGGGTGAGCCCGCGGAAGCCGTACTCCGGGCGGGGCGTCGTCAGGTCGTTGCCCAGCGACGCCTGGATGGCCAGGAACTCCGTCGACACCACCACGCACACGGTGTGGCTGCCAACGTCCTCCGGGCCGGTCGAGCAGTGCCCGTCCCGGAAGAACCCGGTGACCGGGTCGACGCCGCACACCTGCAGCGGTCCCCCGAGCACGTTGCGCTCCCCAGGGACGAGCGGCGCCTCGCTCACGCGACGTCCGCCCGGGTCCCCGGCCCGTCGGAGCCCGCGGCGTACCCGAGCAGCGGCACCTCCTCGGCGGCCCAGGCGTCCAGCACCGGCTGCACGATCCGCCAGCCCTGCTCGGCCTCCACGTCGGAGATCGACAGCGTCGGGTCCCCGGACAGCATCTCCCGCAGCAGCAGACCGTAGGCCGGCAGGTCCTGCGGCGGTGAGGTCACCTGGAGCACCTCGCGCTCCAGGTCGAACGGGTCGCCGGCGCCGTTGAGGTTGATCTCCAGCGCGATGCCGTCGGGGGACAGCTGCAGGCGCAGCACGTCGGGTTCGGGCTGCTCGTCGGCGAAGGCGAGGTGCGGCACCGGCTTGAACCGGACCACGATCTCCTTGCGCTGGGTGCCCAGCGCCTTGCCGGTACGCAGCCGGAACGGCACCCCGTTCCAGCGCCAGTTCTCGATGGTCAGGGTGAACTCGGCGTAGGTCTCGGTCTTCCGGTCGGGGTCCACGCCCTCCTCGGACGCGTAGTCCGGGAGTTCCCGGCCGTCGATCGTGCCGGCGGTGTACCGCCCGCGCACGCTGCGCTCGGGGTGCGCCCGGACGGCGCGCAGCACGTCGGCCTTGCGGGCCTGCAGGGTCGCCGAGTCCAGCGCCTGGGGCGGCTCCATCGCGACGACGGCGAGCAGCTGCAGCAGGTGGTTCTGCAGCATGTCCTTACATGCGCCGGCCTTGTCGTAGTAGCCGGCCCGCCCCTCCAGCCCGAGGTCCTCGTCGAACACGACCTCGACGGACTCCACGTGCTGGGCGTTCCACACCGGTTCGAAGACCCGGTTGGCGAACCGCAGGCCCAGCACGTTGAGCACCGTCTGCTTGGCCAGGAAGTGGTCGATCCGGAAGACCGCCTCCTCCGGGACCAGCCCGTGCAGCACCGCGTTGAGCTCTCGGGCGTCCTCGATGCCGGTGCCGAACGGCTTCTCCACCACGACCCGGGCGCCCTCGGGCAGCCCGACCTCGCGCAATGCCGTCAGCGTGGGCAGGAAGACGGTGTTGGGCAGCGCCAGGTAGACCACCGGGACGCCGTCGACCCGGTCCAGCGCGCGACGCAGGTCCTCGGGCGAGGTGACGTCGCCGTGCTCGTGCCCGAGCTGGGCCACCACCCGCTCGCGGGCGTCCTCGGCCAGGTCGCCGGCGTGCGAGGTGAGCCGCTCGCGGGCCCAGTCGCGGTAGGCCTCGTCGTCCCAGTCCTGCTGGCTGACCGCGAGCACCTCGACGTCGTCGTCGAGCACCCCACGCTCGTACAGCTGGGCCAGGCTGGGGAGGAGGAGCCGACCGGTGAGGTCACCGGAACCACCGAGTACCACGAACGAGCGCTTCACCTCCGATCTGCCTTCGCACGACCGGCCTCGGTGATCGTGGTCCCCGGGGCGAGCACACGCAGGCGGCTGAACGCCTGCGGGACGGTGTCCGGGAACGAACCGTCCCGGGGGTCGATCTCCCCGCTGAGCAGGCCCTCGTCGGACTCGCTGTGCCGGGGGGCGAACGGCCGGCCTGCACCGCGGATCTCCCAGCCCGGCCCGGTCCCCGAGATCGAGGACTCCCCGCCCCGCTCGGCGTCCAGCAGCCCGGCCAGGAACGGCGCGGAGTCCTCGGGCAGGCGCAGCCAGGCGGCCGAGCCGTCACGGGCGACCGTCGCGCAGGTCGCGCCGTCCCCGATCAGGCCGTGGTCCTCGAGGGGCAGGGGACTGCGGTCTGCGGTCAGCGGGTGGGTCGGCACGGATCTCCTCGGGGGGTGTGTCGGCTCGGTGTCCCGGGAACCTTCCCGCCCGGACCGGCTCTGAACCCGATCGCTGCAGGTCGAGGCGCGGGGATGGCCGCCGAACGGCACAGTGTCGGGGTGATGACCTCGTGAGCCGCCCCGACCGCGGCGGACCCCTGTCGACCCTGGTGGGGCACCTGCGTGGGTCGCTGTGGCCCATCCCCTGCATCGGCATCGTGCTGGCCATCGTGCTGGGCGTCCTGATGCCACACCTGGACGAGCTGCTCGACCGCGACGGCCAGAACGCCCTGACCTTCGTCTTCGGCGGCGGTCCGGCTGCGGCCCGGGACCTGTTGGCGGCGATCTCCGGCTCGCTGATCTCGGTCACCGGCCTAACCTTCTCGCTCACCGTCGTGTCGTTGCAGCTGGGCAGCAGTCAATACTCCCCCCGACTGCTGCAGACCTTCGTCACCGACCGCACCGTGCAGGTCACGCTGGCCCAGCTGGTGTTGACCTTCGTCTACGCGCTGACCGTGTTGCGGACGGTCCGCACCGAGGGCGCCACCGCAGGGGACCAGGCCTTCGTGCCGCGGTTGTCCATCACGGTTGCCTACCTGCTGACGCTGGGCAGCGTGCTGGGGCTGGTGCTCTTCCTGGCCCATCTGGCGCAGATCCTCCGGGTGGAGACGATGTTGCGCGACGTCCACCAGGAGTCGCTGGGCACCTTCTCCCGCGAGTTGGCCGAGCCCGACACCGAGGTCGAGGAGCTCGTCGGGGCCCGGAGCCTGCCGGCGGGTGCCCCGCAGGTGCTCACGGCCCCCAGTAGCGGCTTCCTGGTGGGGATCACCGAGGACGCCCTCGTGGACGCTGCCCTGGAGTGCGATGCCGTGGTGCTGCTCGACGTCCGGCTCGGGGACTCGGTGGTCTTCGGCACCCCGGTGGCCCACGCCTGGGCCCGGGGTGACGAGGGACTGGACCTCGAGGCGCTCACCCGGGCACTGCACCGCGGCCTGAAGCTCGGTTTCGAGCGCACCCCGGACCGAGACGTCGGGTACAGCCTGCGCAAGGTGGTCGACATTGCGGCCCGGGCCCTGTCCCCGGGGGTGAACGACCCGACGACGGCGGTGCACGCCCTCTCCCACGTCGCGTCCATGCTGGGCGGCCTGCTCGCCCGCCCGCTGCCCCCCCGGTTGTTGTCCGACGAGGACGGCGAGCTCCGGGTCGTCGTACCGTCCTGGACCGCCGAGGCACTGCTGCGCCTCGGACTCGAGGAGACGCTGGTCTACGCGGAGGGGCAGCCCCCGGTGCTGCGTCGGGTGGCCGAGATGCTCCGCGAGATCGCGTGGGTCGCGCGGCCGGAGTGCCGGCCGGACCTGCGGGACTGGTTCGACCGGCTGATCGAGGTCACCGGGGAGAGCACCCGGGTCTCCTCGACGGAGCTGACGGAGTGGCGGGAGCGGTTCGAGGACGCGACCGAGGGGCGTTGGTCCCCGACCCGGCCGCCGATGCTGGGCTGACCTGGGGCGGGGGTCAACCCAGGTCGGGTGCCCCCGGTCCGTCGGTGACGACGCGGACCGGGGGCAGGCCCACGATGTCGTAGGTCGCCGACGCGATCTCGATTCCCGCGGCGTCCAGACCCGCCAGGACCTCCCGGCTCATCGCGTCCTTGATCTCCCGCACACCGCGGTGCGGCACCAGGAAGCGCAGCGAGAGCTCGAGCCAGTTGTCGGTGATCCGCCAGTACACCGCCGGTTCCAGGGAGGCATCAGAGAGGGCGTAGCGGCTGCGCATGTGCGCCAGCGCAGCTTCGGCCACCTCGTCGTGCACCACCGCGTGCGCGCGGGCCGCCCCGAGCAGGACCTCCTCGGCGGCTGCCCGGTCCGCGGTGTAGGAGACCGGCAGCACGATCTCCTCCCACAGGTAGGGGAAGTCGCGCGAGTAGTTGTAGACGGGCTCGGAGAAGACCGCGCCGTTCGTCACGGTCACCAGGCGCCCGGTGTACTGCCGGCTGTGCACCCAGACCGCGGGGTCGGTGGAGGCGACCGAGGGGGGCTGGCCCATCTCCATGATCGTGGTCTTGAGGAACCCGAGCCGGACCACGTCGCCGCGCACCCCACCCAGGGTGATCCGGTCACCGACGCCGAAGGTGTCCCCCCGCAGGATGACGAAGTAGGCAGCCAGCGAGAGCACCACCTGCTGCAGGGCGAAGGCGAGCCCGGCCGTGACCAGGCCGATGCCGGTGGTGATGTCGGTGTCCGGAGTGACCCAGATCGACACGATGCCCAGCACCAGGACCACGGCGACCACGACCTGGACCCCCTGCCGGACCCAGAACCGGCGGGGGTCACCGACGGCCCCGCCCAGGGTCCGACGTGCGATCAGCAGGGCGAGTGCCCGCAGAGCGAGGACCACCAGCACCAGCGTGAGGGTGACGAGCAGCTTGATCCCGGTGGTGGTGCTGACCCCGACGAGGGTCACCCCGAAGAGCTCGACTGCGCCGTCAGCGAGCACGGAGGCGGTCACGAGCCGCAGCAGAGGACGGCGGGCAGGGGCACGGGCACTCCGATCGGCGCGCCGGCCCAACTGCCGGCTCCTGAGTCTCACGTCAGGCTCGGGGTGCTGCCGGGTGAGTCGTTCGGGGCGCTCGCGGGGAGCGGTGCTGCGCCGGGGTCTGGCAGGGTCGCGTCATGACCGCCGACACACCCCTCTGGTCGCCCACCCCTGAGTCGATCGCCGCCTCCCAGTTGGGCCGGTTCGCGGCCTGGGCGGCGCAGCGGCGCGGGCTCGAGCTGGGCGATCCGGTCGACTACGACGCCGTCTGGGCGTGGTCCACCGAGCACCTCGACCAGTTCTGGGCCGATGTGGCCACCTGGTTCGACGTGTTCGAGGGCGGTGACCCGGTCCGCGACGAGGAGGTGCTGGGCTCCCGGGCGATGCCCGGCGCGCACTGGTTCCCCGAGCGTCGGCTGAACCTGGCGCAGCTTGCGCTCCGGCCGGCCGGCGAGGACCGGCCGGCGCTGATCGCCGTCCGGGAGGACGCCGAGCCCGAGGAGGTCTCCTGGGCCCAGTTGCGCGGCCAGGTCGGTGCCTTCGCCGCCACCCTGCGCGGGCTCGGCGTGCAGGCCGGTGACCGGGTCGCGGGCTACCTGCCCAACGTGCCCGAGGCCGTCGTCGCGTTCCTGGGCTGCGCGTCGATCGGCGCGATCTGGTCGGCCTGCGCCCCGGACTTCGGCACCCGCAGCGTGCTGGACCGCTTCGTGCAGATCGAGCCGGTGGTGCTGGTCGCCGTCGACGGGTACCGGTTCAACGGCCGCGAGCACGACCGCCGGGACGTCGTCGCCGAGCTGCGCGCGGCCCTGCCCACCGTGCGGACGACGATCGCGCTGCCCCGGCTCTTCCCGGACTCCCGGCCCTCCGACGCGATGACCTGGGCCGAGGCCGTCGCGGACCTGCAGCCGCCGGTCTTCGAGCCGTTGCCCTTCGACCACCCGTTGTGGATCGTCTACAGCTCGGGCACGACCGGGCTGCCCAAGGGGATCGTGCACGGGCACGGCGGGGTGGCCCTGGAGCAGCTGAAGCAGGCGGGCCTACACCTGGACGTCGGCCCCGGCGACCGGTTCTCCTGGTACGCCTCGACCGCCTGGATCATGTGGAACATCGCCAGTTGCGCGTTGCTGTCCGGCGCCACGGTCGTCGTCTACGACGGGGCGCCCGGGTACCCGACCCTGGACGCGCAGTTCGCCATCGCAGCGCGTACCGGGATCAGCTACCTGGGCACCAGTGCGGGCTACCTGACCGCCTGCGAGAAGGCCGACCTGCGCCCCGGCGAGGACCACGACCTGTCCGCGCTGCGGGCGATCGGGTCCACCGGCTCACCGCTGCCCGCGTCGGCGTTCGAGTGGGTCTACTCCGCGGTGAAGCCCGACGTGTTCCTGGGCTCGCTGTCCGGGGGCACCGACGTCGCCACCGGGTTCATCGGGTCCTCGCTGCTGCTGCCGGTCGTGGCCGGGGAGCTGCAGCGGCCGATGCTCGGCGTCGCCGCGGCGTCCTGGGACGAGGCCGGTGAGCCGGTGGTCGGCGACCTCGGCGAGCTGGTGGTCACCGAGCCGATGCCGTCGATGCCGCTGTACTTCTGGGCCGACGCGGACGGGACCCGGTACCGGGAGGCCTACTTCGAGCCGTGGCCCGGCGTGTGGCGGCACGGCGACTGGCTGGAGATCACCCCGACCGGTTCCTGCCTGATCACCGGCCGCTCGGACTCCACGCTCAACCGCGGCGGCGTCCGGATGGGCACCGCGGACCTCTACGCCGCCGTCGAGTCCATCCCGGCGATCGCGGACTGCGTGGTGCTCGGCGTCGAGCAGCGCGACGGTGGCTACTGGATGCCGCTGTTCGTGCAGCTCGCACCCGGGTTCGAGCTGACCGACGCGCTGGTCACCGAGATCCGCGAGGCCGTGCGCCGGGACGCCAGCCCGCGGCACGTGCCCGACGAGGTGATCGTCGTCCCGGGGGTGCCGCACACCCGCACCGGCAAGCGGCTGGAGGTGCCACTGAAGCGGCTCTTCCAGGGTGTCGCGCCGGAGAAGGCACTCAACCTGGGCGCAGTCGACGACGCCGATGTCGTGCAGCACTACGTGGCGCTGGCCGCCGAGCGCGGCGCCCGCTGACCCCGCGCTGACCGTCAACGGGTGGGCCAGGCGCGCACCGGCCCGGTGACCTGTACCGACACACACGCACCGACCGCCCGGTCCTGGCTGCGCTCCCGCACCGCCAGCTCGGTGCCGGCCGCGGTGCACACCGTGGCCACCGAGTCCGCGCCGTGGAACCGGACGGCGAGCACCCGGGCGTCCCCGCCGTCGGTCAGCTGCAGCTGCTCGGGGCGTACCAGCACCTGCACCGGCCCGGCCGGCACGGGGCGGTCCAGGGGCAGCCGACCCAGCTCGGTCTGCACCGCTTCGCCGTCGGTGTCCCCGGGGAGCGCCACCGCGGCACCGAGGAACCGGGCCAACTCGAGGTCCACCGGCGTGCGGTAGAGCTCCTGCGGTGTGCCGGCCTGCGCGACGACGCCGCCCCGCAGCACCGCGACCCGGTCGGCGATCGACAGCGCCTCGTCCTGGTCGTGGGTGACCAGGAGGGCGGTGGCCCCGTCGGCGGCGATCGCCGCGGCGACATCGGCCCGCACCGACCCGCGCAGCCCGGCGTCCAGCGCGCTGAACGGCTCGTCGAGCAGCACCAGCGCCGGACGGGGGGCCAGCGCGCGGGCCACGGCGACCCGCTGCTGCTGGCCGCCGGAGAGCTCGTGCGGCATCCGCGCCCCGGTGCCGGGCAACCCGACCAGCTCCAACAGCTCGGCCACCCGGCCGGCGTGCCGGGCGGACCGGGACAGCCCGAACCCCACGTTGGCTCCGACGTCCAGGTGGGGGAAGAGGGCGCCCTCCTGCGGCACGACGCCGACTCCGCGGGCCTCCGGCGGCAGGTGCACACCGGGTCCGGCCACCACCCGGCCACCCAGGACGACGGTGCCGGCATCCGGGCGCCGGAACCCGGCCACCACCCGCAACAGCGTGGTCTTGCCGCATCCCGACGGGCCCAGCAGCGCGGTGAACGAGCCGGCCGGCACGGTCAGGTCGACCCCGGCGAGGACCGGGGCGCCGCCGAAGGCCTGTCGCAACCCACGGACCTCGAGGCCGGCGCTCACCGCCGGCCCCGTTGCAGCAGGTGCGCCGGCAGCGCGGCCAGCAGCACGATCAGCGCGGCGTAGGGCGCTGCGGCCGCGTACTGGCCGCTGGTGGTGGTGCTCCACAACCGCATGGCGAGCGTCTCGGTCCCGGTGGGGTGCAGCACGAGGGTGGCGGTGAGCTCCTTCATGCAGGTCAGGAACACCAGCAGGACGCCGGTGAGCACGCCCGGGGCGGCCAGCGGCAGGGTGACCTCGCGCAGCACCTGGAGCGGGTTGCGGCCCAGCGACCGGGCCGTCTCCTCCAGCACGGGCGGCGACTGCGCCACGGCCGCGCGCACCGCGCCCACCGCCAGCGGCAGGAAGAGCACCGCGTAGGCCAGCACCAGCACCGGCGCGGTCAGGTAGGCCGCCGGCAGCGCCCGCAGCGTGAGGGTCACCAGCGACAGGGCGACGACGATGGCCGGCACGGTGTGCGACAACCAGCTCGCGCCCTCCAGCAGCCGGGCCACCCGGTCGGCGCGGCGGGCGGCGAGCACCCCGAGCGGGAGCGCGAGCAGCAGCGTGAGCAGCGCGCCGCCGGCCGACAGCGACACCGAGGAGAATGCCGCACCCAGCAGTCGGGCCGGGTCCCAGGTCGCGGAGGACCCGACCAGCAGCCACCGGACCAGGCTGACCAGCGGGACGCCGAGGGCAGCAGCGGCCAGCAGCACGAGACCGCCGGCGGCCGCAACCGCGGACGCGCCCTGCAGTGCGACCCGGGGTGTGGTCCGGGCTGCGCCGGAGCCGGTGCGGGCGTAGCGGGACCGGCCCCGGCTGCGGATCTCGGCCAGCACCACCACCGCGCTGACCATCACCAGCAGCAGCGACATGGTCACCGGGACCAGCCGGCTGAAGCTGTTGTCCAGCGAGGTGGCGATCGACCGGGTCAGGGTCTGTACCCGCAGGATCGACACCGACCCGAAGTCGGCCAGCACGTAGGTGGCCACCAGCAACCCGCCGGCGGCCAGCGCGGGACGCAGCTGGCGCACAGTGACCCCGGTGAAGGTCGCCCAGGGCCCGCGGCCGGCGGCACGCGCGGCCTCCTCGAGCCCGGGGTCCAGGCCGCGCAGCGCGCCGGAGGCCAGCAGGTGCACGTAGGGGTGGCAGCACAGGGTGAGCACCAGCACCGCACCGCCGAACCCGGCGACCGCGGGGACGGCGGCCAGCCAGGTGTAGGCGGCCACGTAGGACGGCACGGCCAGCGGCAGGCCGACCAGCACGGTGGCCACCCGTCGTCCGGGGAACTCGAACCGGTGCACCACGGTCGCGGTCGCCAGGCCCAGCACCACCGACGCGGTGGTCACGCAGGCAGCCAGCGCGAGGGTGGTGCCCAGCAGCTCCAGCGTGCGCGGGCGGGTGAGGACGGCCAGGACCTCCGGGCCGTTGAGGCCGGCGGCGGCCACCAGCAGCCATCCCACCGGGACGGCGCTGACCGCCGCGGCCAGGGTGGACACGGCGGTCAGTGGTCGGATCCGACGGAGCCGCCGGTCGGGTGCGGCCGGCGGGGAGGGTGCCGGCCGCGGCGGGGCGGTGGTCAGGCCAGCCCCGAGTCGTTGATCATCTCGAGGGTCTGGGACAGCGAGGCCAGGTCGTCGAGGTCGATCTCGGGTGCCTGCAGGTCCTCGAGCGTGGGCAGGTCGTCCGCGGTCGGCACCGAGGAGATCATCGGGTACTCGTACGTGGTGTCGGCGAAGTAGGTCTGGGCCTGCTCGCCGAGCAGGAACTCCATCAGGGCGGCGGCGTCGTCGGTGCGGTCGCTGGAGGTGACGACCCCGGCGCCGGAGACGTTGACCAGGGAGCCGGCCTGGCCGTCGCGCAGGTAGTGCAGGCGGGAGGTCATCGCCTCCACGCCGACCTCGGCGGCCTGCTCGAACCAGTAGTAGTGGTTGACCAGCCCCATGGGGACCTGACCGGCCTCGACGGCGTCCAGGATCGCGCCGTTGCCGTCGAACACCTGGACCTCGTTGTCGACCAGGCCCTGCAGGTGCTCCTGCGCGGCGTCCTCGCCCTGCAGCACCCGGATGGCGGTGACGTAGGCCTGGAACGAGGCGTTGGTGGGGGCGATGGCCAGCTGCCCGGCGTAGCGGGGGTCGACCAGGTCCTCGGTGCTGGTGGGCAGGTCGGCCTCGGCCACCTGGGCGGGGTCGTAGAGCACCACGCGGGCCCTGCCGGTCAACGGCACCCACCGGCCGTCCTCGTCGGCGTACGCCTGCACGGTCTGGTCGGTCAGCTCCGCGGGGAGGTCGGCCAGGCAGTCGGCGTCACCGAGGGCGCCCAGGGCGCCGGCGTCCTGCAGCAAGACAGCGTCGGCCGGGGAGTCTGCACCCTCCTCCAGCAGCTGGGCGGTCACCGAGGAGGTGGAGCCGTAGCGGACGGAGACCTCGATCCCGGTCTCCTCGGTGAACTGATCGAAGAGCGGGCCGACCAGCTCCTCGTTGCGGCCGGAATAGACGACCAGCGCATCCTCGTCGACCTCGGCGGAGCTGACCTCGGGGTCGGTCTCGCCGTAGGCGACCGTCCCGGCTGCACAGCTGGACTCCGGAGCGGCCGCGGTGCCGTCGGTACTGGTTGAGGGGGCACCGCAAGCGGCGAGGGCCAGACCGAGGCCGAGCACGGCAGCCAGGCCACGATGGCGGAGGGGACGACGGGTCACAGTGCACTCCAGGGTCGGGCTCAGCCACTCCTCAGCCGAGTCAGAAAGTGAGGGTAGCCTCACCTGCATTGCCACCATCGCCCGGGTGGTAGCGGACGGGGTATCGGCGTCTGTTCGCCGCGGTGGTTACCCGCGGGTAGCTTCGGGGTCGTCCCCGAGCTGCGAGGAGCAGACGACGATGACGTCGACCCAGGACCGCACCGCCGGCACTGCGTCCACCACTGCTGCGTCCACCACTGCTGCGTCCACCACTGCTGCGTCCACCACTGCTGCGCCCACCACTGCTGCGCCCGGCCCCGCCGCCACCGCCTCGACCGCGAAGACGACAACCGGGGCTGTGGAGATGGAGCCTCGTCGTCCCGACCTGCTGCCCCCGTGGCACACCCCCGAGCGCGAGGCCCTGCAGCTGCAGGCCCGGGCCTTCGCGATGGACGAGGTGCTCCCGGTCGCCAACGAGCTGGACCCGCAGAAGGGTGAGATCCCGCAGCACCTGCTGGAACGGCTCGGCGAGCTGGGGTACTTCGGCATCACGATCGACCAGGAGCACGGGGGGCTGGGTCTCGGCGTCTTCGAGTACTGCATGGTCAGCGAGGAGCTGGCCCGGGCGTGGATGAGCGTGGCCTCGATCCTGGCCCGCTCGCAGGGCATGGGCACCTCGCTGGCCGACCCCGACCGTCGGGAGGACCTGCTGCGGAAGTCCGCCGCCGGATCCTGGATCGGCGCGGTCGCGCTCTCCGAGCCCGACGCCGGCTCGGACCTGGCCAACGTGCAGACCCGCGCCGTCCGGGACGGCGACGAGTGGGTGATCACCGGGCACAAGCGCTGGTGCGGCAATGCCCAGGCCGCGGACTTCATCCAGGTGCTCGTGCGGGTCGCAGATCCCGAGCCCGGGGAGTCGCGCTCCCGCGGGCTGCGCAACGTCCTGCTGGCCAAGGAGCGCGGCTCGTTCCCGGTTGGCCTGACCGGCTACCCGATCGACAAGGTCGGCTACCACGGCTTCCTGACCTGGGATCTGCAGTTCGACGGTGTCCGGATCCCGGCCGAGGACCTGATCGTCGCCCCGGGTGACGCGGACGGCGACGGCGGCTCGAAGGCCGGGTTCGCCGAGGCGCAGGCCTTCCTGAACACCGCCCGGGTGCACACCGCTGCCCGCGCCGTCGGCCTGGCCCGGGCCGCGGTCGAGGACACCACCACCTACCTGCAGGAGCGCGAGCAGTTCGGGCACCCGATCGGGGACTTCCAGGCGCTGCGGTTCGCCCTGGCCGAGATGGCCGCCCAGGTCGAGGAGTGCCGGGCGTTCTACCGCCAGGTCGCGCACCTGCTCGACGTCGGCGTCCCCTGCGAGCGCGAGGCGGCGATGGTCAAGCTGCAGGCCACCGAGATGGCAGTGCGAGTGACCAACCAGGCCATGCAGTTGCACGGCGGCAACGGCTACACCACCGAGCGGCAGGTCGAGCGGCACTGGCGCGACGCCCGGCTGACCACGATCTTCGAGGGCACCAGCGAGATCCAGAAGCGGATCATCAGCGATCGGATGCTGCCCCGCTCGCCGCTGACCTGACCTCACCATCGGTGCGCGACACCGCCCGCCCGGGGGCGCCGGGGTGGGGTGCCCGCCAGCCACCCGACCGCCAGACCCCCGGAGACCCAGCTGTGCACGAGCACCCCGTCCGCGTCGCCGTGATCGGCGTCGGCGCGATGGGCACCCACCACGCCCGGCGCCTGGCCGGTCACGTGGCCGGCGCCCGCGTCACCGTCGTGGTCGGCACCGACGCCGACCGGACGGCGGCCGTGGCGGCGATCCTGCCGGGCTGCCGGGCCGAGACCGACCCGTACGCCGCGATCACCGCCGGGGACGTCGACGCCGTCCTCGTCGCGACCCCGGACGACACGCACGCCGAGCTGGTGCTGGCCTGCCTGGCGGCCGACAAGCCGGTGCTGTGCGAGAAGCCCCTGGCCAGCACGGTCGCCGACGCCGCCCGGGTGGTCGCCGCCGACGACGAGGTTCGGGCCCGCACCGGCCGGCCGCTGGTCCAGGTCGGCTTCATGCGCCGGTTCGACCCGGAGTACGCCGCGCTGCGGCAGACGATCGCGACCGGGGAGCTCGGCGCACCGCTGCTGCTGCACTGCGTGCACCGCAACGCCGCCGTCCCGCCGCGGTTCACCACCGACCTGATGATCACCGGGTCGGTGGTGCACGAGGTCGACGCCACCCGGTTCCTGCTGGCGGAGGAGATCGCCGCGGTCACCGTGCTGCGGCCGCGGGCCGGTCGACGGGCTGGGCCGGGGGAGTCCGACCCGCTGATGGTGCTGCTGGAGACCGCGAGCGGCCGACTCGCCGACGTGGAGTGCTTCGTGAGCACCGGGGTCGGCTACGAGGTGCGGGTCGAGCTCGTCGCCGAGGACGGCGCGGTGACCATCGGGCTGCCCACCGGTCCGGTCCGGCAGGCCGGCGCGACCGGGGCGGGCGTGCGGGGGACTGCCGTCCCGCCCGGGTACGCCGGCCGGTTCGGCACCGCCTTCGACCTGGAGCTGCGGGCCTGGCTGGACGCCGTGGCCTCCGGCCGGGGTGTCGACGGGCCCGGTGCGCGGGACGGGCTGGCCGCCGCCCTGGTCTGCGCGGCCGGCCTGGAGTCGCTGCGCACCGGCCACCGGGTCGAGGTCGCGGACCCGCCGACCTGACTTCTCCGGGGGGCCGGGGTGGGCTGCCAGCCCCCATGGAGCGGTGATCACCGTCACACTGGGTCCCTCGATCCGGGTGCCCACGCGGCGGGGCCAGCGAGCCGGTGCCCGCTGCCGCCGCCGGGGCGGTGACACTCCACAGCGACACCCGGCCTTCCGTCGGTCGGGTACCAGTCGACGCCGCACCGGTGCGGCGCCATCGTGAGGAGAACGAATGCGCATCACTCGATCGGCCGGTGTCCTGGCTGTGGCGGGAGTCCTGGCCCTCAGCGGCTGCAGCGGCACGGGTCAGGAGGACACCTCCTCCCAGGACTCGAGCTCGGTGGACCTCGACTTCGCCGTCATCACCCACGGCGCCCCCGGGGACGCCTTCTGGGACGTCGTGCGCTCCGGCGCCGACCAGGCCGGCGACGACCTCGGTGTCTCGGTCGCCTACAACAGCGACCCGGACCCGACCCGGCAGGCCGAGCTCATCGACAACGCCGTCGCCCAGGGCGTCGACGGCATCGTCGTCTCGATGGCCAACCCCGACGGGCTGCGTGACTCCGTCGAGGCGGCCGTGGCGGCCGACATCCCGGTCATCACGATCAACTCCGGGCAGAGCCAGTCCGCCGAGTTCGGCGCGATCACCCACGTCGGGCAGGACGAGACCACCGCCGGCCGCGCGGTCGGCGAGCGGCTCAACGCCGAGGGCCAGACCGGCACCGTGCTGTGCGTCATCCACGAGGCCGGCAACGTCGGCCTCGAGGACCGCTGCGCCGCGGTCGCTGCGACCTACTCCGGCAAGGTCGAGAACATCCAGGTCGACGGCACGGACAACGCCCAGGTGCAGGACACCCTGCTGTCCAAGCTGCAGTCCGACGCCGACATCGGCGTGGTGCTGACCCTCGGTGGACAGTTCGCCATCGCCGCCGTGCAGGCCCAGGAGGCGGCCGGGACGACGGCCGAGATCGACACCTTCGACCTCTCCTCCGATGTCACCGACGCCATCACCGCCGGCGACATCACCTTCGCGGTCGACCAGCAGCCCTACGTCCAGGGGTACCTGCCGATCTCGTTCCTGTACCTCTACGCGACCAACGGCAACGTGGTCGGTGGCGGCCAGCCGGTCAACTCGGGGCCGGCCTTCATCACCGAGGAGAACGCCGCCGAGGTGGCGCAGTACGCCTCCAACGGCACACGCTGACCCCCGGGGTGGGGCCGCTGGTCGAACCGGCGGCCCCACCCGCACGCCCGCACCACCTCCGACCAGGGAGCTCCATGACCGCGACCACCGCCCCACCGCCGACGTCGGCCGTCGACGAGCGGTCGGCCCCGACCGGCCGGCTCACCCGCGTGCTGCGGCGTCCCGAGGTCGGGGCGGCCGTGGCCGCGCTGGCGATCCTGGTGTTCTTCACCGTCGTCTCCGAGCAGTTCCTCACCCCGTCCGGGGTCGGCACCTGGCTGAACTCGGCGTCCCGGTTCGGGATCATGGCCGTCGCGGTCGCGATGCTGATGATCGGCGGGGAGTTCGACCTCTCGGCCGGTGCGATGACCGGCGCGACCGGCCTGCTGGTCGGCGTCGCCACCACTGGCTACGGGCTCAACGTGTGGGTCTCGGTGCTGCTGGCGCTGGTCGTCGCGCTGGGGATCGGGGCGCTCAACGGCGTCCTGGTGGTGCGCACCGGGCTGCCCAGCTTCATCGTCACGCTCGGCACGTTCTTCGTGCTGCAGGGCATCGACCTGGCGCTGGTCAAGCTGGTCTACGGCCAGGTCGCCGTCCAGGGCTTCGCCGAGGTGCCCTTCGTCGACTCGATCCGGCCGGTCTTCGGCGGCTCGCTCTCGGTCTTCGGCGCGAGCATCGCGGTCTCCGTGCTGTGGTTCCTGGCGTTCACCGCGCTGGCGACGTTTGTGCTGCTGCGCACCCGGGCAGGCAACTGGGTCTTCGCGGTCGGCGGCGCGCAGGCCAGCGCCCGGGCGACCGGCGTGCCGGTCGCCCGCACCAAGATCGGCCTGTTCATGACGACGGCGGTCGCCGGCTGGCTGGTCGGCATGATCAGCCTGTTCCAGTCCTCCACCGTGCAGTCCTCGACCGGTGTCGGCGACGAGTTCATCTACATCATCTGCGCGGTCGTCGGCGGCTGTCTGCTCACCGGCGGCTTCGGCTCGGCCGTGGGCGCGGCGCTGGGCGCGCTGATCTACGGCATGACCCGGCAGGGCGTGGTCTACGCCGGCTGGGACAGCAACTGGCTCTACGCCTTCCTGGGCGTGATGCTGCTGGCCGCCGTGCTGGTCAACAACTGGGTCCGGACCCGAGCGGAGCGCATGTGACGTCGACCCAGGGCGAGCTGCCGCCCTCGCACACGCCGATCATCGAGGTCACCGACCTCGGCAAGGCCTACGGCTCGGTCCTCGCGCTGCGCGGGGTGACGACGACGGTGCGCGCCGGCGAGGTCACCTGTGTGCTCGGCGACAACGGCGCCGGCAAGTCCACGTTCATCAAGATCCTGGCCGGGGCGCACCAGCACTCCGAGGGCACGTACGCCGTCGATGGCGTCCCGCAGCAGATGACCAGCCCCCGGGACGCCCTGGCGCTGGGCATCGCCACGGTGTTCCAGGACCTCGCGGTGGTCCCGCTGATGCCGGTCTGGCGGAACTTCTTCCTGGGGTCCGAGCCGCGCAAGGGCCTCGGCCCGTTCAAGGTGCTCGACGTCGACCTGATGAAGCGGACGACGAAGGACGAGCTGGCCGCCATGGGCATCGACCTGCGCGACGTCGACCAGCCGATCGGGACGCTGTCCGGCGGCGAGCGGCAGTGCGTGGCCATCGCCCGCGCCGTCCACTTCGGCGCCCGGGTGCTGATCCTGGACGAGCCCACCGCCGCGCTGGGCGTCAAGCAGTCCGGCGTCGTGCTCCGCTACATCGCCGCGGCCCGGGAGCGCGGCCTGGGCGTCGTCTTCATCACCCACAACCCGCACCACGCCTGGCCGGTCGGCGACCGGTTCCTGCTGTTGCGCCGCGGCCGGAGCATCGGCGACCACGCGAAGTCCGAGATCACCCGGGAGGAGCTGGTCACGCTGATGGCCGGTGGGGCCGAGCTGGACGCGCTGTCCCACGAGCTGGAGCGCGACCCGGTGACCGCCGGCTCCATCACCACCGAGCTGGGTGCAGACCCGGTCACCAGCGCCGGTCGGGCCGGGGACTGACGCGACCGAGCGCTTAGAGCTCCAGGAACATCAGCACCTCGTCGCGGTAGTCGTCGTCCCCGATGCGCAGGGCGTGCGGCCAGCGGCCGATCTCCCGGTAGCCGTGCCGCAGGTAGAACGGCTCCAGGCCCTGCCCGGCGCGCACGTAGAGGTGCAGGTGGGCCAGGCCCAGCGCGCGGGCGCAGCGGGCGGCCTCGGTCAGCAGCACCGAGCCGACGCCGCTGCCCCGGGAGGTCAGCGAGGTCTGCACCCGCCGCAGCGTCGCCCAGTGCCGGAAGATCGGCTGCGGGTTGCGGGCCAGCACCAGCCAGCCGGCCAGCGAGCCGTCGAGGGCGGTCACCCAGAGCAGCCGCTCGTCGGGGGTGAGGGCCGCGACGACGGCCTCGGTCGCCGTCGTCACCGTCTGCTCGTCGACCGGGATCTGCGGGAAGCCGACGGCGCCGCCGGCGTTGCTGACCTCGCGCCACACGGTCGCGAGCTCGGCGGCCATGGCCGGGGAGACGTCGGTGGGGGCGGTCAGCCAGCGCAGCGACAGGTCGGAGCTCACCCGGAGATCCCACCAGCCCCCAGCAGGAGCGACATGGCCAGGGTCGCCATCACGACCGCGATGACCCCGTCGAGCACCCGCCAGGCGGCCGGCCGGGCGAAGACCGGGCGCAGCGCGCGGGCCCCGACGCCCAGGCCGGTGAACCACAGCGCGCTGGCCACGCAGGCGCCGGTGGCGAACCACCAGCGCTGGTCGCCGTGGGTGCCGGCGACCGAGCCGAGCAGCACTACGGTGTCCAGGTAGACGTGCGGGTTGAGCCAGGTCAGCGCCAGGCAGGTGCCGACGACGGCGGCCAGCCCGACCCGGGCGCCCCCGGCCGTGGTGTCCAGCCCCGAGGGGCGCAGCGCCCGCCGCGCGGCCAGCACCGCGTAGCCGAGCAGGAACAGCCCACCCGCCACCCGGACGACGGTCACCAGCCACGGCACCCGCTCCAGCACGGCGCCCGTGCCGGCGACCCCGGCGAGGATCAGTGCGACATCGGAGAGCGTGCAGACCGCGACCACCGCGGCCACGTGCTCCCGGCGCAGCCCCTGGCGCAGCACGAAGGCGTTCTGCGCGCCGATGGCGACGATGAGGGAGAGCCCGAGACCCAGGCCGGACAGCACAGCGGAGAGGACCACTGCACCATCCTGGTCCGGGGGAGGCGACAGCACCGCTGCAGGAACTGACGACCCGTAAGCTGTGCTGTCGATGGACCTCGCCCAGCTCCGTGCCCTGGTGGCCGCCGTCGAGACCGGCACCCTGGACGCCGCCGCCCGCCGGTTGCAGGTGACGCCGTCGGCGGTCAGCCAGCGGATCCGAGCCCTGGAGGTGGACACCGGGCAGGTGCTGCTGGTCCGCAGCCGGCCGGTCGAGCCCACCGAAGCCGGGGCTGCGGTGCTCCGGCTGGCCCGGCAGGTCGAGCTGCTGGTCGCCGACACCACAGCCACGCTGGCCGGCGGCCAGGACGTCGACCAGCCGGTCGTCCCGGTCGCGGTGAACGCCGACTCGCTGGCCACCTGGTTCCTGCCCGCGGTGGCTCCGGTCGCCGATCGGGTCTGCCTGGACGCCCGGGTCGCCGACCAGGAGCACACCGCGTCGCTGCTGCGCGGCGGCACGGTGATGGCCGCCGTCACCGCGGACGCCGACCCGGTCCCCGGCTGCACCGCCACCCGGCTGGGCGCCATGCGGTACCGGCCGATGGCCAGCCGCGCGTTCGCTGAGCGGTGGTTCGCCGACGGGGCCACCGCGACCGCGCTGCGTCGGGCCCCGGTCGTGGTCTTCGACCGGACCGACGACCTCCAGGCGGCCTACCTGCGGCGCCGCACGCACGCCGTCGTCCGGCCGCCGACGCACCTGGTGCCCTCGTCCGCGGACTACCTGGCCGCCGTCCGGCTCGGGTTCGGCTGGGGGATGGTGCCCGACCTGCAGACCGGGCCTGCCGATCGGTTGGCCGAGCTGGACCCGGCCGGGGCCGTCGACGTCGTCCTGTGGTGGCAGCAGTGGAAGCTGCGCTCGCCCAGCCTGGACCTGGTCGCCGACGCGGTCCGGACGGCGGCCCACGCAGCCCTGACCTGACCGCGTCGGGCCGGGGCAGCCCAGCTCGTCGACGGTGGTGAGGCAGCACGGGGTGCGGTCGGGGTCGGCGACCGGGCCGTGGCCGACGTCGGGCTGCTCGGCGACCCGCCTGGACGTCGATCCGCCCGCCGGGGCACTGCGCCGGAGACGATCCGCAGACCCTCGCCGGTACCCGGGGTCATCGGTCCGGCCCGGTGCTCAGCCCGGGGCGAGGACGCCGGCCACGACCAGCCCCAGCACCAGGACGCCGAGGGCGATCCCAGCAGGTGCAGCACCGCCTCGACCCGGTCGGCACGTCGGACCAGCGGGTTCCGGCGCAGCGTCAGCGGTGGGTACGGCCGGGGTCCCGGCCGAACCGGGTCGCCGGGCGGGCCCTCATCCCCGGCCGGCCGCGAGTGCGGCGCGCGCCGTGGGCGCGCTCAGGTCCAGCACCGTCCAGCCGCCGAACGACCGGGAGTCGAAGCGGTGCACCGCCCAGTCCACGATCGCGCCGACCGTCGTCCCGGTGCCCGTGGCCCCTGAGCCTCCGGCCAGCACCAGGTAGTGGACGCGGTGCTGGGACACGAACTGCTGGAACTGGGCGAGTGTCGGGGCGGGGTCCGTGCCCTTGTAGCCGCCGAGTTCGAACACGGCGGACCCGACGGCCAGCTGGAGGTCGGCGGCCCGTCTGCCGGGCACGCCGGCGGCCCACTCGTAGCCGGCCGCGCCCTGGGCCACCAGCTCGGAGACCGCTGTGGGCACCGGGGTGAACAGCGGGGAGTCGGCCGGCGCGGCCGAGGGCGGCATACCCGGGCCGGCGGTCGGGCCGGATCCGTGGTGCACGGCCTGGGCGGTCGCCACTGACCACGCGGCGGGCCCGGCGAGGGCGCTGACCAGCAGCGCCGTGACGACGACCCGCCCGAACCGCCCGGGGAGACCCCGCCACAGGAGCCCGCCCAGCGCGACCGCAGCGGACAGCGCGAGCACCGGGACGACGACGGCCGGCCAGCTCAGCCCGCGTCGCAGCAGCAGGGCGCACGCCCACAGGGCGGACCCGACGGTCACGGTCCCCAGCAGGACGGCGGCACCCCGCCAGGACTCGCGCACCGCCCACAGCCGGGTCCCGACGACGGCGCAGAGGGCAGCCGTCGCGGGCGCGATCTCGATGCTGTAGTAGCTGTGCGAGATGCCCTGCAGCCCGCTGAGGACGACCCCCACGACCAGCAGCCAGCCACCCCACAGCACCAGCCCCGCCCGGAACGGGTCGGTGCGCGGGCGCCCCCGGACGAGGACGACGCCGAGCACCAGGAACACCATCGCGGCCGGCAGGAACCAACCGGCCTGGTCCCCGCCGCTGCCCAGCAGCCGACCCCAGTTCGCCGAGTTCAGCCGCCCGCTGGAACCGGTCACCCGGGCGAGCCCGTCGTACCCCAGGGCCAGTCCGAGGACGGTGTTGTCGGTGGAGCCCCCGACGTAGGGCCGGTCTGCGGCTGGGGTCAGCTGCACGAGCACCACCCACCAGCCGGCGGAGACCAGCACCGCCGCGCCCCCGCCCAGCAGCCGGCCCACCCGACGCCACCACGGCCCGGGGGCGGCCACCAGGACGACGGCCGCCAGCGCCGGGACCACGAGCAGCGCCTGGCCCAGCTTGGTGAGGAACGCCAGGCCGACCAGCACGCCGGTCGCAGCGACCCAGCCGGCACCGCCCTCGGGTCGGTCCACCGCCCGCGTCACGGTGTAGGCCGCCCCCACCAGCAGGGCGACCATCAGGGCGTCCGGGTTGTCGTAGCGGGCCAGCAGCGTGACGACCGGGGTGACGGCGAGCAGCGCCCCGGCCACGAGTCCGGCGGTGTCCCCGGCCTGCCGGCGGACGGTGGCCACCAGCAGGGCGACCGCGGCCACCCCGCAGGCCGCCTGGGGCCACAGCAGCGAGGTCGGCGTGAGCCCGAACAACCGGGCGCACGCCGCGCTCAGCCAGATCGCCGCCGGGGGCTTGTCGATGGTGATCCCCCCGGCCGGGTCCAGGGCCCCGAACAGGTACGCGTGCCAGCTGAGCGACCCGGCCTGGGTGGCGGCGGCGTAGAACGCGTTCGCCCACCCGGACCGGGCCGCGCCGACGGTGTAGAGCAGGGCGGCCGCCACGAGCTCGACGGCCAGCCAGCCGCGGAATGCCCGGTGTCGATGCGGGGGCGCATCGTCCGGGGTGACCGGGGTCCGCGGACGCAGTGCTGTGCTCATGCCCCGAGCCTGTGTCCGGCGGGGTGAACGCCGCCTGAACGCCCGCGCCCTGCGCGGGGGAGGTCAGCGGCGGGCCAGCGGCCGGAGGACCAGGACCAGCAGCCAGACGACCCCGGCGGTGAGCACCATGGCACCGGGGACGTGCACCCACAGCGTCTCGCGGCCACCGACGGCGGCCTGGACGAGCCCGGCCAGGAAGACCACGACGGCCAGCACCGGCAGCAGGCGCGGCGCGCCGTGTCGCCACCACAGGTAGAGCGCCGCGAGCGCGCCCACCCCGGAGAACACGTGCAGCACGATCGCGCCGGCGGCGTGCAGCTCCTCGGGGCCGCCCTCGGGGAAGAGCTGGCCGGCGGTGACGAACTGGGCCAGCACGGTGAGCGCGGCCAGCACGGTGCTGACCTGCAGGACCCGGACGACGGCGGTGGGTGTCCTGGTGGTGGGGGCGTACGTGGTCACAGGGGTCCTCTCGGAGGGGCGAACAGGGGTGTGGGGCGCGGTCAGGCCGAGGTGGCGCGGGACCCGCGGCGGGAGCGCAGGACCTCGACGGCCACCGGTACCAGGGAGAGCGCGACGACGCCGAGGACGAACAGCTCGACGTGGTCGCGGACGAGGGCGACCTGGCCGAGCCAGTAGCCCAGCAGGGTGATGCTGCCGGTCCAGAGGACGCCGCCGACGACGGACCACAGGGCGTAGCGGCGGACGTCCATCCGGGAGGCGCCGGCCATCACGGTGGCGAAGGTGCGGATGACCGGGACGAAGCGGGCCAGCACGATCGTGCGGGTGCCGTTCCGGTCGAAGAAGGCCTGGGACTTCTCCACGTACTCGGCGCGGAAGAGCCGGCTGTCGGGCTTGTTGAACACCGCGGGCCCGGCCGTGCGGCCGATCCCGTAGCCGACCAGGTTGCCGGCGATGGCGGCGACCGGCAGCAGGACCAGCATGAGCCACAGCGGGGCGACCAGGCCGGTGGCGGCGAGCAGTCCGCCGGTGAAGAGCAGGGAGTCCCCGGGCAGGAAGAACCCGACCAGCAGGCCGCACTCGGCGAAGAGGATCACCATGATCCCGATCAGGCCGAAGGTGTTGATCAGGTGCGTCGGGTCGAGGAAGCCACTCACCTCCCGAGCATGCGGACGGCGACCTGAACGCGGCCTGAACGCGGTCACTCACCCCGCGGGCAGTTCTATCCGCAGCCGGCCGCCCGGTCCCGGCCGTGCCTCGACGGTCCCGCCGGTCGCCTGGACCAGGCGTCGGGTGAGCGCCAGCCCCAGGCCGGCGCCCGGGTGGCCGTCGGCGGGGTCGGCCCGCCAGCCGGGGTCGAAGACCCGTCCGGTGTCCGCGGCCGCGATGCCCGGGCCGTCGTCGGTGACGTCGAGCAGCACCCGGCCGGCAGCGCTGGTGGCCCGCACGGTGACCCGGCTGACGGCGTGCCGGACGGCGTTGTCGACCACGGGTTGCAGCAGCCGGCGCACCACGGCGCCGTCGACGCCCACGAGCAGGTCGCCGGGCACCTCGACGGTCACCGGGACGCGCCCGTCCGTGGAGGCCACGACCGCGTCGGCGCACGCTGCGAGCGGGGCCCGGCCCGGCGCCACCATCGACCCGGCGCGCGCGGCGGTCATCAGGGTGTCCAGAACCTCCCCCAGGTCCTCCGCCGATCGTCCGATCACCGCGTGGGCGCGACGCAGGTCGTCGGGGTCCGTCACGTCGTCCAGCAGGTCGACCTCGGCCTGGATCCGGGCGACCGGGGTCCGCAGCTCGTGGGACAGCTCGGCGGACAACCGCTGTTCGTCGCGCAGCACCGCCGAGATGCGGTCCAGGACGCCGTCCAGGGTGCCCGCGAGGTCGGCCAGCTCGGTCGGGCGGGGGTCGGCACCGAAGCGGTGGTCGACGTCGTCGGCGCTCCACCGGGCGGCCTGCCGGCTCATCTGCTGGACCGGCCGCAGTGCGCGGCTGACGTTGGCCCGCAGCACCAGGTGCACGATGACCAGCAGCAGGACGGCGATCCCGATGCTGCCCCAGAGCGCGATCTCCTCCAGCTGCCGGTAGGGCGCCAGCGAGGTGGACGTGACGACGGTGGCCACCTGCTCGGACCTGGTTGCGTCCGGTCCTGCGTAAACCGGCTCGGCCAGCAGCCGCAGCGGGTCGGTGACCCCGACGGCGGTGGCCTGTGCCCCGCGGCCGGCCAGGGCGGTGGCCGCCCGGTCCAGGTCGGGGGTGGTGCCCGGGGGGCTCTCGATGATGCTGCCGTCGCCGGCGATGATCCAGGTGCCCACGTCCAGCGCGCGGTCGTCGGCGCCCTCGTCGACGCGCAGCGTGCCGTCGGCCTGCACGTCGATCGTCGCGGCGGTGGCCTGCGCGCGGGCCCGCAGCACGCTGTCGGCCTGGCCGGCGAGGGCATTGCTGAGCAGCACGTTGGCGCCCACGCCCAGCGCCAGCACCCACACCCCGACCACGGCCGAGGCCGACCAGGACAGCCGGCTGCGGAGGCTGCGGGTCCTCACCGGAACCGGTACCCCACACCGACGACGGTGACGATCGACCGGTCCGGGTCGCCGGTGCCGCCCAGCTTGCGGCGCAACCGGGCGACGTACTGGTCCAGCGTGTTGTCCGCGACCACCGCGCCGTCGGGCCATCCGGCCCGGGCCAACTCCCGGCGGCGCACCACCCGGTCGGGCGCGGCCATCAGCGCCGCCAGCAGCCGGAACTCCGTCGGCGTCAGCGACTGGCTGCCGCCGGGCCCCTGCAGGGCGTGCGTCGCCGGGTCCAGGAGGAGCGTGGACGGCGTCGCCCCCGCGCGCGCCGAGCTCCGCCGGATGAGCGCCTCCAACCGGACCACGAGCTCCCGTACGTGGAACGGCTTGGTCAGGTACTCGTCCCCGCCCGCGGCGTACCCCGACAGCAGGTCGTGCAGCTGGTCGCGGGCGGTGAGGAACAGGACGGGCGCGTCGATGCCCCGGGCCCGCACCGCCTGGCAGACATCCCGTCCGTCGGAGTCGGGCAGGCCGATGTCCAGCACGACCGCGGCGAACCGGGTGCCGGGCCCCGGCCCGACGGCGGCCAGGGCGGTGGTGCCGTCGGCGGCGGTGGTCACCTGCAGGTCGTGCTGGCGCAGCGCCCGGGCGACGGCCCCGCGCAGGGCGGCGTCGTCCTCGACGACCAGCACCTCGGGTGTCCCTGCCTCGGTCATGGCGCAGATGGTGCCCCGTCCCCCCACGGTCGCGGGTGCGTGGCGGCAGATCCGTTCAGGCGCGTGTCAGACGCCGAGGTCGACGCTCGCCGCATGACCGACACCGACGCCGGGCCCGGACTGGGCCGTCAGCTGCTGAACAAGGTCCCTGAGGTGACCCTCTACTTCTGGGTCATCAAGATCTTGGCGACCACCGTGGGCGAGACCTTCGCCGACTTCCTGTCCGGCCTGGGCCTGGGTCTGGGCGGCACCACCGTCGTGATGACGGTGGTCTTCCTGATCGTGCTCGCCGCTCAGTTCCGGGTCCGCCGCTACGTGCCCGCGCTGTACTGGCTGACCGTCGTGCTGATCAGCGTGGTGGGCACCCTGCTCACCGACAACCTCACCGACGCCCTCGGGGTCTCCCTGGTGGTCAGCACGATTGTCTTCGCCGTGGCGCTGGCCGTCACCTTCGGTGCCTGGTACGCCAAGGAGGGCACGCTGTCGATCCACTCGATCGTCACCGGCCGTCGCGAGGCCTTCTACTGGCTGGCGATCCTCTTCACCTTCGCCCTGGGCACCGCCGTCGGGGACCTCGTCGCGGAGCGGTTGGGCCTGGGCTTCTGGCCCACCGCGCTGATCGTCGCAGTCCTCATCGCCGCGGTGGCGATCAGCCACCTCGTCTTCCGGGCGAACGCCGTCCTCACCTTCTGGATCGCCTACGTGCTCACCCGCCCGCTGGGCGCCTCGCTGGGGGACGGGCTGTCCCAGGCCCGCGCCGACGGCGGCCTCGGGCTGGGCACCACCGTCACCAGCCTGGTCTTCCTGGCCGCGATCCTCGCCGTCGTCACCTACCTGGCCGTGACCAAGCGCGACCAGCTGCCCCCCGTGGCGGAGACGAAGGCCGCGCACACCCGGTGAGCATCCTCGGGACGGCGGCCCGGTGAAGGTGCTGCTCGTGGACGACGAGGTCGGGCTCACCCGGGCGATCGCCCGTGGCCTGCAGGCCGAGGGCCATGCCGTCGACCTCGCCCACGACGGCATCAGCGGCCGGGACGCCGCCCTGCGCGGCGGGTACGACGTCGTGGTCCTGGACATCATGCTGCCCGGTCTCCAGGGCTACCGGGTGCTGGAGGAGCTCCGAGCGCAGGGGGTCACCACCCCGGTGATGATGCTCAGCGCCAAGGACGGCGAGTACGACCAGGCCGACGCGTTCGACCTGGGGGCCGACGACTACCTCACGAAGCCGTTCTCCTTCGTGCTGCTGTCGGCACGGTTGCGCGCGCTGGCCCGGCGTGCGCACGCCAGTCCACCGACGGTGCTGCGCGCCGGGGACCTCGTGCTGGACCCGCTGCGCCGCCGGGTGACCCGCGGGGAGACCCGCATCGACCTCACCCCCCGGGAGTTCAGCCTGCTGCAGTTCCTGATGACGCACCCCGACCGGGCCCTGGAGAAGACCCGGATCCTGGACCACGTCTGGGACCAGGCGTTCGACGGCGACGTCAACAACGTGGAGATCTACGTCGGTTACCTCCGCCGCAAGATCGACGCCCCGTTCGGCCGGAGGAGCATCCGGACGGTGCGCGGCGTGGGCTACCTCCTCGACCCCGGCGGGGGCTGACCGGGCAGCTCCACGAGAACCCGGGCCCCGGGCAGGGTGCCGGAGCCGACGAAGCCCACCCGCCCGCCGTGCGCGCCGACGATCTCCGCGACGATCGCCAGGCCCAGTCCCGACCCGCCGCCGTCCCGGGCGCGTGCCTCGTCCAGGCGGACGAACCTCTCGAACACCCGCTCCCGGTCAGGCACCGGCACCCCCGGGCCGTCGTCCTCGACCCGGAACCAGACGCCCTCCGGTCCACCGCCTGCGGACGGCGTGCTGCCGCAGGCCAGGCGCACCCGGCCGGCACTGTGCCGGACGGCGTTGTCGACCAGGTTGCGGACGACGCGGGCCAGGGCCGCGGGATCGCCCTGGGTCCTGGCGGGGACGATCGCGGCCGAGACCACGAGGCCGGGCCGGTCCCCGACGCGGGCCCGCTCGGCGCCCAGCAGGTCGTCGAGGTCGACGTCCTGGCGCCGGGTGGCCCGGCCCTGGCCCTCGTCGGCGCTGGCCAGGGTGAGCAGGTCGGTGACCAGGCGTTCGAGCCGCGCGGTCTCCGCGAGCACCCCGGCCGGGGTGTCGGGGCCGGCGCCGACCCGCTGGGCGACCTCCATCTCGGTGCGGATGGCCGCGATCGGGCTGCGCAGCTCGTGCCCGGCATCGGAGACGAAGGCCCGCTGCCGGGCGGCGGACGCCTCCAGCCGGGCCAGCATCGCGTTCACCGTCGTCGCGAGGGCCGCGACCTCGTCCCGGGTCCGTGGCTCGGGCACCCGGGCGGACAGGACCTCGGCGCCGATCCGCGCCGTCCGGGCGCGGATCGCCTCCACCGGGCGCAGCGCCCGACCTACCGACCACCAGGTGGCCAGACCGACGACCAGCAGCAGGGCCGGCACCCCGACCGCGGCCAGCCGGACCACGAGCTCCTGCGCGCCCTCGGCGACCGCCAGGGACTGCACCCCGACGACCCGGTCGGCCCCGGTGGCGGCAGGCACCCCGAGCACGACGAGCCGGTAGGAGTCCCCGGCCTCGTCCAGCACCGTGCCGTCCAGCAACCTCCGCTGCTCCTGGCCGGGGGCCGGGGTCAGGTCGGTCAGCGCCGGAGCCCCGGCCAGCCCTGGGCTCGCGGCCACCACGACGTCCCCGCGCAGCACCTGGACCAGCGCACCGTCCTCGGAGCCCCCGACCTGGCCGGCACCACCGCCCACGGTCAGGTCGGCCGCGACCTCCTGCACCCGGGTGGTGACGGCGGTCGTCACCGTGTCCCGCGCGGTCCGCCCGACCAGGGTCACCAGCACGACCGCCGCCAGGGCGAGCGCCAGGGCGACGACGAGGACGGCGACCGCGGTGGCGCGGGCGCGCATCCCGATCCGTCCGGAAGGCAGCCGTTCACCGGGCGGCGGGTCGGGCAGGGTGGGCACCCCCGGAGGCTAGGACGCGATCGAGAGCTCGCTCCTGTGCGGACGCACAGCTCTCTCAGCGTCGTCTCAGCGCCCGGGGCGCACGGTGGTCGGCATCGGGAGGACCACCACGGTCCACCCTGCGAGGAGGACACATGAAGCTCCGACTGACCAGGACAAGGATCGCCGTTGCGGCCGTCGCCGCAGCCGCCGTCGTGGGGGGCGGCGCCTCGATCGCGTCCGCGTCCAGCGACACCGCCACCGCCACCGGCGGCACGGTGGCCACCAGCGCCACCGCCGACGAGGAGACCGCCGACGGCGCCGACGGGGGTCCCGGCAGCGAGGCCGACGCCGAGCAGGCCGACGGCGAGACCCAGGACGGGCCCGACGGCGGGCCGGGCAGCGACCAGGAGGCGGCCGACCCGACCTTCACCGGGAGCGTGCCGGCGCCGGCCGCTGCAGAGGTGCCCGACGGCCAGGAGACAACGGGCAGTGACGCCGCCGAGCAGGCGGCCCTGGCCGCGCTGGCCTCGGTGACCCCCGCCCAGGCGGAGCAGGCCGCCCTCGCCGTCGTCCCCGGCTCCGTCGCCCAGACCGACCTGGACAGCGAGAGCGGCTTCGTCGTCTTCAGCGTGGAGGTGAACGGCGCCGACGGCACAGTCACCGAGGTCACCGTCGACGCGGGGAACGGCAGCGTGCTGGCCCAACAGGCCCAGGACGCCGCCGACCACCAGGACTGATCCCGGTTGCTCCGGCAGGGCCGCGCTACGACGTGGGGAGGCCCTGCCGGAGCTCCTGCATCCCAGGGGCATCGGGGGCGCTCGTGCCCGCCCCGGGACCGTTCGAACCGGCGGACGAGCTGTGCACCGCCGCGGTCGAGGCCCGCGCCGACGCACTGCGGCTCTGACCGCCCACCCTCGGCCACCTCGGAGGCGTCCGCTCTTCCCGTGACGCCGGGCACCGGTCCAGACTCCCGGGCATGGACGCCGAGACCACGGACCTCGTCAGCCGACTGCGCACCCGCTTCCCCGATGCCCCGGACGAGCGCATCCGCCGGGTCGTGGAGGAGGCGCGTCAGCGCCTGGCCGACCGTCCGATCCAGGACTTCACCGACGTCCTCGTGGAGCGGGCGGCGGTGCAGGAACTGCGGGCCGCGGCCGGCCCGGCCTGAGGGACGGCGCCGCCACGGGCCCCCGGCCGGACCCGGCGGAACGAGGTGTGTCGGGGGACCCTGGGGTCGTGGTCGGGACCAGCAGGAGTGACAGCGCGCCGTCCCGGCGCCGGCGGGCTCGGGCAGAGGGGACCTCGTGACCGGGGCGTCCTGGGGCGAGGCCGCCGGTCTCGGGCCGTTCTTCGGGCTCCAGGACGACGTCGGGCCGGACGGCACCTCGTGGGCGGAGCTGACCGGCGACCCGACCGTCCTCGCCCGACGCATCGCGGAGGTCGCCGGTCTGCTGGGCCGGGATGCCGAGCCGCGGGTGGTGGCCTCGCTGGTGCACCTGGGGGTGGTGGCCCGGCTGCTGTCCCCGGCCGTCGGCGCTGCCCTGACGACCGGGCTGCTCCCGGTGCCCGAGGGCATCCGGCTCTCCCTGGCCGGGTCGAACCCGATGCCGATGGCCTGGACCGACGTCGTCGTCGTGGACACCCCGACACCGGCGGCGATCGTCGCCGAGCTGACGCGGCACTGGCTCACCGCGCGGATCGCGCCGTGGACCGATCGCGTGGCGGCAACGGGTCTGTCCCGCCAGGTGTTGGCCGGCAACACGGTGTCGGCGGTGGTGGGGGCGGTGACCATCGCGTCGACAGCGCGGCCGGACCTCGCCGACCGGGGGAGGGCCGTCGTCGACGCGCTGATCGAGCGTGGCGGGTGGGCCGGCACCGGCACCCGTCGCTGCGACGGCAGCTTCCGCCGGGCGTCGTGCTGCCTGTTCTACCGCGTACCCGGGGGCGGCACCTGCGCCGACTGCGTCCTGGACCGGCCCGTTCCTGCCTAGCTGCACGCACAGCTGCTCAGCAGCCCGGCTGACTGCCTGGTCGGCCGGGTGATCTGCAGCTCCGTGGCGTCCCGCCCGCTCCTCCCGCTGGACCGGGAGAGAGCCGAGCGCTGCGCCGCGGTCCCTCGGCGACCCGCGCCCGACCCTGGTTACATGGGCCGCCGAGCGCCGGGACCACCCCGGCCCGTGACCCGAGGAGCACCCGTGGCGCAGCCCACCCGCCCCGACGTCGAGCCGCCGACCGGCCCGGCCCCCGACGACCTGGTCATCGAGGAGATCACCGTCGGCGACGGCGCCGAGGCCACCCCCGGCAGCCTGGTGTCCGCGCACTACGTCGGCGTGACCCATGAGGGCGGCGAGCAGTTCGACGCCTCCTGGGACCGCGGCGACCCGCTGGAGTTCCAGCTGGGCGTCGGCATGGTCATCGCCGGCTGGGACGAGGGCATCGCCGGCATGAAGGTCGGCGGCCGCCGCCGGCTGACCATCCCTGCGCACAAGGCCTACGGCGACCGCGGTGCCGGTGGCGTCATCAAGCCCGGCGCCACCCTGGTCTTCGTCGTCGACCTGGTCGGCGTGCGCTGAGCGGACCGGCCCCGGGCTCGGCCGGTAGTTCGCCCAGCGCGTGCACCAGCGGGCCGGGTTCGGTCCGTACACCGTCGTCCCGGCGCAGGGCGGGTTCGACGTCGTCCTGGACGCCGTCGACGCGGGGAACGACCGGACGCTGGACGTCGAGTGGCAGGTCGGTGCGGCCGTCGGACCCGAGCTGGCGATGCGGCTGAGCGCCTCGC